>JBARXP010000152.1:0-27640 GCA_049647405.1 Elainellaceae cyanobacterium
GACCTCCTGAATTTGGGAGGTAACGTTGTGCAGCGTCTTTCCAGATGTCGAAAGACGCAATACCCGTTGATGAAAGCCCATAGACTGAGTCGCAGACGACGAAAAGCTAGACACATTAACCCTCAAATGTTCAACATCGATCTGCACATCTCTGCACATCTTTTTGATACTTCACCAGTATATCAAAACCCGCATATCGGAACAGTGCAGCGAAGCAGCTTTCAGCGCAACCCGTCTCAACCCGTCTCAACATTGGGGAAATATTAGGAAGTGTGGCAAGGGCAAGAAGACCAGAAGTAACATTAACGACTTCTCAAACACCCTCCAAGAGTTCGCTCCCAGTATTAATAAGTAAATCTCGTCGCTTCAACACATAAAAAGATACCCCTTAAAAGAAATAGCCCCGTATTTTCCCTGGCAATTTCAACGGTATGGTCGATCAAAAAGTAAGCTCCTAGTCAATATCAACTACCCATTGAAAAGCTGCAAGAAAAGTACACAAGCTTAACTCAAGGAATTGACTAAATCTTAGCCATTTTTAAGATTTTTAAAAACCTTAAAAATGGCTCTTGCTCTTGCCCAGTCTGGTTTTAGCAAAATTGGTTGATTCCCCTGATAGCTCTCACCCCTCTTGCCCACTACCATAATCACAGATAAGTTTGATCTTAGGTTGAGTACAAAATCTCAGCCTACAAATGCATCTCAATGTTGAGTGATCTCACCATGATAAGAGTCACAACGCAAGCAGTTACTTCAATGGCGATCGCCATTGTCACGACTGTAGCAACGACAGCATTTACAAGTTACCTACTAGAGCGTCCGTGGTGTGTTCAGATCAGGGCTGACAATAACCAAAGGATTATCTATGGGGCTCATAACTGTGCTGCTGTCAAAGGTCACATTCACCAAAAACAAACGGTTCGCTATCAAATCTCTGTTGATAAAGCTTCAACCTATTGGCGGTGACTAACGCCTTGGTAAGACGTTAGTGACTCTACCCAGTAACTTTTCTTAACAGTAGCCTCGATACTTTCCGTGTTTTTACTAACCGAAAATTTGAATAGGTTCAACTGTTCCTCATTCGTTGTTTTCGGTCACCCTAAGGGGTTTTTCATCAGGGCCTTAGTTCATTTTTTACATCAAGGTTGCATCTACACAGGAGACGTTCATGATGGAATTGTGTTTGGCTTTCCTCATCCTACTTTCATCTGTTATGCCTGGTTTGTCTTTAATGGATACCCAGTCTAAAAATCCAGGTTGTGATCCCGAAATTCATACCTGTGATTTTCAATAGGTAGCTCAAACGCTATCGTTGTTTTTTACAGTCTAAGTAGAGGGGCACTCGGTTAACGAGTGCCCCTTTTTGCATTGACGAGAACGCTGATCAAGGTGCTTATTTTGACTAGAAAAAGAAGGCCAAATCGCAGCATAAGATAGATAACTATAGTTAAACAATGCTATAAGAAAAAATGCTGCTTGACTGACAAAACTTGTTTCCCTTCACCCCCAACCCCGCGCCCGATGGGAGAGGGGAGCCGATCAAAATTCTTGTTCCCTCTCCTCTTGGGATATCAGTCTGGATGTGGCGATCGCCCATCCCAACTCCCAACTCCTTATCCTCTACGGTTGACTCAGACCAGCAGTATGCGTATCCTTTTTGATTAAGCTGTCTCACCGATGGCTTAGCTCAGAACTCAAGAACTTGGCACCACCTGTGAGTGCTCGCAACACCCACAGATGGCTAACCCACCGCGACTGCCAATGCCAGTCGGGGGGCTAACGGTTTATGGTAAACCGTGGCTGCCTCGAATTGCACACAATTGCGGGGTAGCCGAGGGACTGAGTTCTGGTTTCCTTCTGTTGTTTATTTCTACAAGGAACCAGAAACTCATGTTTCAAAACCATTCGGGCGCATTTGCGTCCACTGCTTCGGGTGACGATTTTCCGGTTCGTCCCCAGTCCAGTCCGCAAAATGAGCAGGTGCGCCATCTGCTCTACGGCTCACCCCAAGCCATCCAAATCGTGATCAAAAGCCTGCATCGACTGGGCTATGCCGAGCCAAATGAGTGGAGTCGCCCGATGCCCACCAACCGCCTCGGCGAGATGATGTGCATTCTCACGAAGACTGTGCAGATCGACTAACACCCAGCCCAAAATAGGCGGTCGCCCGACGCATTGATGGTGTAGTGTGTGGCGATCGCCCTGGTGATGCAGTCAGCATATTTTCTATGGTGATGGTTAATGACGAATGATGTAGTTTGGAGATGGTGGTGTATCGTGTCTCAAAGAATAAGTTGATATCTATGACACTACAAGATTTACAAGCTGCAATTGAACGGCTTCCCATTGAAGAAAGATGGGCGCTGCTTCGTTATATTGCTCAATTGCTACAGCATAATCTTCATTCGTCTGCGCCTCAAGCAGATGAGCAAGCTCGACGAGCGATCGTTAAAGAAATGCGTGGACTCTTAAAGCAGCCGAATAAACCTGCGCCAAATGACGAAGCAATCGCTGCGATGAAAGAAGATTATCTGGTTGCGAAATATCTCCAATGAGAGTTTTGGTTGATACCAACATTATTTTGGATTTCCTTCTAGAGCGAGAGCCTTTTTTAAAGAGCACAGAAGCTTTTTTCGAGCGAATTGTGTCAGGACAGATTATGGGCTATGTCAGTGCTTCTAGTGTGACTGATATTTTTTATATTACTGAAAGGCAAACTCGCGATATAGATAAGGCTCAGCGGGCGATCGCCCTTATCCTCAAGCTGTTTCAAATTTGCCCGGTGGACTATACGACGCTATCTACTGCTTACAATTCTGGATTGCCTGACTTTGAAGATGCCGTACAAGTTGCCTGTGCGATCGCTCAACAGCTCGATGCCATCGTTACTCGTAATGCGCAAGATTTTCCTGTCGCAACTGTGTCTATCTTGAGCGTTAATCAGATTTTAGAGCGATTGGAGTAATGGAATGTGCGATCGCCCCTCTCCAAAATCCTCTAGCAACGCGGCGCGAAGCGCTATCGGCAATCCAAAATTGTGCGTTGGCTTGCCTGGGCGTAGCCCGTATCGCTCATGGTTTAGGCGGTACAACTTTCTCTAGTTCTTCAATTAAAAGAGGAAGACTGGTTTTCACCGTTTCCCAAACAGTATCTAAATCGAGATCATCATATTCGTGAATCAAACGATTTCGCATACCGCCAATCTCAGACCAAGGAATTGTAGGTAGAGCTTGTCGGGTTGGCTCTGAAACCCGACGAACTGCTTCTCCAATGATGGCAAGCCGCCGAATCACGGCATCTTGTAGTTGAATATCCAACAGGAAATCTGCCTTGGATGTTTCTGCAATGTAGCAGGTTGCCAATCGTGCAGATTCCAGCATGTCTAACAACGATTGAAGATCACGCTGCATAAATCACCTGAGCCGAAGATAGGATTTCGTGACGACGCAGGTAATTGAGACTTTTCTCAATGCCTCGACGGCTTACTAAATCAACGTCTCGCTGATAAATTTCTTTTAGCTCGGTTTCCATGCGAACTAAATCAAATAGGGTGTGGTGTGCTGCGGGTGAAAAGGTTACGAGTATGTCAATGTCGCTATCTGAACGAAAGTCATTACGCAAGACAGAGCCGAAGAGGGCAAATTCGATGATCTGCCAGCGATCGCAGAACTGTTTAATTTTCTCTAACGGGATGTCAATCGAGTGAGTCTTCATAGCGGCTATCTTGCAGAGGTAATGGAATTGGCGATCGCTCCTAATTTATCGGGAGCATGTCACCTTTGCATCTCCACAAATTTGGTATTAAAGCAACAGGGTAGCTGAAAGCCTGTAAATAGCAGGTTTCATTGATGAGTATAAATACTCGGCTACAAACCTGACAGGCACCCTAATTTATCAACCTATTGTGTAACACATGGTTATTTCAGTTTTGAGCGCTTGTATGGTGTGAAGTGACCTCCTAATTTCTGAAGGGAGCTTGAAGCAACATGAGGAGAAATTTTTTCGCGCAAATCGCGGATTTTGACGATACAGCATTTTTTTATTACTTGCCCACTACCACATGGGCAATCATAGTGCTTCTTAAGATTGTTTTTTGCCAATATATGCAAGAACTGCCGTACTGTTAGATTGTCTTTGACTTCGAACAACCATTGATAATACTCATAAATTCCAGTTCGACCATGACTCCATTCTCCAAAAGGCCATTGACCTGTGCTTCGGTAGACAGTTTGACTGAGAAAGAAATTATAGAGTGGCTCATCTAAATAACGAACAAAAGACGCACCGACAGGAAAACAGCGCCATCGATCTTCAGGTAATAATACACAAGCTGTACCATCTGGATTAATGTGGTGATTGCTATCTTGAGGAATTTGTCCTCCAGTCTCTCGCACCACAGGCATACTCTCAGGATAATTCGAAGGTAACTCGATTGAGACTTTATAGCGGTCTATTATTTTACCATCCGAAGAGTATATAGGAAAAGTCCCAAAAATCTGTGCTCTGTTTTCAGAGATAACTAAGTGGAGCGTAGGGTACTTCCTACGGAGTTCTGCTTCTATTTCAGTGACGAGTTCTGGATGTTCGTCATACCAAGACATACAGGTTTCACATTCCTTGAAGCCAGGGTTTTGTTGGAGTAATTACATTAGCTACTGCTACTTGCAATGCGGTTGATTGTTCCAAATCTCTGTTACTCTCAATACCGCCTGAAACATCTTTGAATATTACATCCCAACCATTATTATCAATTTGCCAAAGAGTGTTCTTTGCAACAACAGACAGCTTATCCCGACAACTATCAAGTCCAGGTTTTAGATCATTGTTTGAATTAGCTGGATCTTTAATAGACATATTATCCAGATCATCTCGAAAGCTATTCCACACATGTGTAAGCTGTATGGAAAGGTCTGAAGACTTTCGATCTTCAAGAATTTTGACCACCAATAGCTCTAACACAAACGTTTTAACCTCACTCAACCCATTTAAGACCTTCCAGAGCTTAATTAAGCGAATTGCATCTATAACATCACTGTCCTTAATATAGTCAATGTGTGTTTGAAGATTAGTTTTCAGTCGTTGCTTATCACCTGTGGTACGGTGCAAAAAAACATCTCCCTTTGTTTCATCTGTATAACGACCGGGAACAACATCAATGTGAAGGTCATTGCTCCGATCATTTTTATCTCGAACACGCAGAGCTGATGCTTTACGCTCAACATAGTAGTCTTCTAAAAGAATTTGTTCTACAGCTTCGTAAATTTCGTTGAGTGTCTTTCCTGCTTTTTCCTCATCATGCAGAAAATAGCAAGTCATGTCGCCATCATACGATTCACGAATCATGGTTCCTTTTGCCTTTGAGCCAGCCCAGCATATTGAGGGGCTAGAGCTTGAGAATCGAGAGCGCAATTTATTTGCAATATCGTTCCGACGTTGGCGTAAATCCTTTAGCTCTTGGTCATCATTGTCGAATATTTGGCCTTCAAGAATTTTTCTTAGATAATTGGTTGGATTCATGAAACCTCCAGAGTTAATATGAAGCCTCTTGCTCTTGCATCTCGGTCGTAAACTTTAAATAGGGGATCTACTTTAGGTAGTCTGGCACGACCAAGAGTAATTGCAATTGGCGCTGGAACAGCAGGAAATAAGTGGATGCAATCTAAATTCGGATGAAGTTGACGGATCGTAGCTAGCGCTCGAATATACTTGCTAGTAAAACGTTGCAGATCCATTCTTGTATTTAGACAAAGTGGATTAGGATCTTGTCCTTCCAAGGTAAGTTCGTAGACTGCTCCATTTCTTCCTAAATCTTCGGGAATCGTTTCCTGCCCATTTTTGCCACTTATATTTACAAATAGGATAACTGGGCCTGACTTTTCCCCTCTAGTAAGGCAATTTGTAGTGAAAAAAGAATTCCCTGAGCCATCTTCCCAAGACCATGTTTCTGGGTTACGGTGCCGCTGATAGAGATCAACCTCCATCTTGTCGCTCAGTTTTGACCCTAAATATATGAGTAACGGAATTGGGGCTAGAGCGAAAACTGATGTCCGCAGTGTCGTATCTGGTTCTGGTTTCAGTGCATAAAGTTGCTGTATCTTTTGGTCAATAAGCTCTGTAGCAATTTGCCAAAAAGCTATGTTTGGCCTGTCAGAGATTGCATTCAAATCAATTTCAATCTTCTGACGTTGCTTAAGCCAGTTGGGAGCTACCGCTGCTTGCATTTCTTGATTAGAAATATCTACAAGGCGTCCAGCAATACACCCTTTCAAAACAAGCGGAATCGTATCTCGGTTTTTTGAAAGCTGAGTGAGCAAAAAGATTCGATCCTCATGATCTCGCTTGAATCTCTTCAGAGTTTCAACAGGGAAGTCACTAGGGCTAACAGAATCTACGAGATGATGACACTCAGGACAGAGAAGCATTAAATTTTCAAGACTGTTTATGTCATGGGGTCGATCCAATCCATTACCTCTAGGCCCTCCCTCACTAAAGGCATATATGTGAGCTTGTTCGGCAAAATTACCAATAGCCTCCGTTGGATAATGCTCAAGTAAGTACTTATTGCAACCGTCGAACTCACATCGACCTCCAGCTTGTACATAAAGAAACAAAGCCGTCTGTTTGTGAATTGCTCGACTTGGTTTTCGAACTGACTTATCAACCATCAGCAAGATTTCTTTTGCTTGCGAATTAATAGATCTGTTGTGAACTAGCACTAAAAATCGCCGAAAGCCTTATCCAGAAAACACTTTGGGGATTTTTAAGCTTAATTTACAATAACTCTAATCTTTAATGAAGAATCTGCGTAGCAAGTGCTATTTACGCACATTATACGAGATTAGAACATAGACGACTTTAGCTATATGGTGTAGATTACCGAACTGAATGTGTGCGAAGACGCTAGATGCAGAGTATGACTCTTCTGTGTTTGAGACAAGACGATTTAGGACTTGGCGAGGTTGTATGGCGATGCATACCAATACAGTCGAAGCCAATGCTCTCACCCCTTTCCCTCCAAAATCCCCAATCCAAACTCTAAAATTCACTAAGGCGTTTTAACCGCAGTTTGGTATTGCGTTCAGGCAATACTTAAAGCAAAACTAATCCCTTAAGATTGAGTTAGTTTGCTTCGACAAGTTACTCAGTAGCACTCGTGGAGCGTTGCAATGCAAACCGCACCATCTCAGTCAAATCTGACCCTGCCCGACCATACACAGCTACCAGAAACGGATGGTACGTTTGTGAAGAATTTTCAGGAACATCCACAGAGCTTGTTGCTCACCGACTCCATCCGCCCCCTATTCGATGCACTCCATCCAAACAGCAAGTATGCGATCGGGCAAGACTGTGGCATCTATTGGCGACTGGTTGACCCTCCAGAAAATGGAGCGGAAGCACCAGATTGGTTCTATGTGCCAGATGTGCCGCCTCTCCTTGATGGCAAAAGACGGCGATCTTACGTCATGTGGCGGGAGATTATTGCTCCCCTCATCGTGATTGAATTCGTTTCAGGAGACGGCTCTGAAGAGCGAGATACGACTTCGCCTTTTGCAGGCAGTGGAGCAAAAGCCGGAAAGTTCTGGGTTTACGAACAGGCCATTCGAGTTCCTTTCTATGCCATCTATGAAGTAGACAAGGCATCCGTCGAAGTGTACGAGCTAGTAGCCAATCACTATCAGCGTTGCGCTCCTAACGAGCGGGGTCATTTTCCTATTGCGGCTTTAGGCGTGGAACTCGGCATCTGGGAGGGATCTTTCATGAATCAGACACTACCTTGGTTGCGCTGGTGGGATAGCGGAGGTCATTTGCTGCTGAGTGGTGATGAACGAGCGGATCAAGCACAACAGCGGGCAGACCAAGCGCAACAGCGGGCAGATCGCATGGCAGACAAGTTGCGGGAACTAGGTATCGATCCAGATGATCTGTAGGTTCAACCCAATTCAGGGAGTTCTTCGACTTGTTTTGGTGCGATCGCTACATTCTCATCGCTCAATATCTTCAACAATGCAGTCACTTCTCCCGTTCTTCTGATCATAATGGGGTGTCTATTTCTCAGAAGTTGCTGTAAGGCATTCGACAACTACCATGCCCAATTCTTCTCAGCCCTGGCGCGCCGCAGGTTTTGGCTTACTGCTTTCGATCGGTCTGATGGGTCTCACCGCCTGCGATTCTTCAGACCCGACTAGCGAAACGACTCCGAGCGAAACGGCTGCTGCTGCCGATAGCGGCATCTTGAAGCTGCTTTATTGGCAAGCGCCGACGATTCTCAACCCTCACCTTTCCACAGGCATCAAAGACGCTGAAGCCAGTCGCGTGACGCTGGAGCCTTTGGCCAGCTATGACAACGAAGGCAATATGGTGCTGTTTTTGGCGGCGGCAGAGCCGACGTTGGAGAATGGCGGCCTGTCAGACGATGGCCGCACGGTGACCTGGACGCTGAAGCAAGATGTCATGTGGTCAGATGGCACTCCGTTTACGGCGGCGGATGTGGTGTTTACCTATGAGTTTTTGACCAATCCAGAGGTGGGGGCGACTTCGGCCTCGGCCTATGAGGTGGTGGAGTCGGTGGAGTCGCTAGATGACTACACGGTGCAAGTCACGTTTAAAGAGCCGAACCCGGCTTGGTCTCTTGTGTTTATGGGGCCGAGTGGCATGATTGTGCCGCAGCATATCTATGCCGACTACAACGGTGCCAATGTGCGAGAAGCGCCTGCCAATCTAATGCCCGTGGGCACTGGCCCTTATGCGGTGACGGAGTTTAGGCCGGGGGATGTGATTGTGTATGAGCCAAACCCCTACTATCGCGATCTAGAGTCGTTGGCCTTTGAGCGGGTGGAGCTAAAGGGTGGCGGCGATGCGGCTTCGGCGGCGAGAGCCGTGATGCAGACAGGCGATGCCGACTTTGCTGACAACCTGCAAGTAGAGGCGCAGGTGTTGGAACAGTTCACCGGGGCGGGTAAAGTGGTCGCCGTATTTGGGCCGCAGATGGAACGCATCTTGCTGAATCTGACTGACCCCAATGCCACTAATGCGGAAGGTGCGCGATCGACTTTAGAAAATCCGCATCCTTTCTTGACCGACCCCCAGGTGCGGGAGGCACTGAGTTTGGCGATCGATCGCCAAACCATTTCTGAGCAGCTCTATGGGCCGTCTGGTCAGCCTACGGCAAATGTGGTGCTTGCGCCGCAGCAGTTTGTTTCAGAAACCACAGACTATGAGTTTGATCTAGAGCAGGCGGCTGCGCTGCTAGATGAGGCGGGCTGGGTCGATAGCAACGACGACGGCACTCGCGATAAGGATGGCGTCGAGATGCAGATGGTGTTTCAAACATCAGTCAATTCGGTGCGTCAGAAAACTCAGGAAATCGTCAAGCAAGCGCTGGAGTCGATTGGCATTGGGGTGGAGCTGACGAGCATTGATGCCAGCATCTATTTTTCGGGCGATCCGGCGAATAATGACACCACCGAGAAGTTTCAGGCCGATATTCAGATGTACACCACGGGCAACACGAGTCCTGATCCGGGCGACTATCTCAAGACCTTTACCTGTGCCGAAATTCCCCAACCAGACAACAACTGGTTAGGCTACAACACGTCTCGCTACTGCGATTCTGACTATGATGCCCTGTGGCAGCAAAGTTCGGTAGAACTCGACCCCGATCGCCGCCAAGAGTTGGCGATTGAGATGAATGACATGCTGGTGGAAAATGCGGCGATTATTCCTGTGGTGCATCGGGCAGAAACCGTGGGAGTGAGCGATCGCCTCCAGGGCATCAGCCTCACCCCGTGGGATCAAAACACCTGGAACATTGCCGAATGGCGTAAGGAGTAAGGATTGCAGTGCCTGGTTATTTGCTCCGACGCATCCTGATTTCTATCCCGACGCTGTTAGCGATTAGTCTGGTTATTTTCTTGATTTTGGCACTGGCTCCCGGCGATCCGCTGTCAGAACTGGCGAGCAATCCCTCCATTTCTGAAGCGGTGCGAGAAAATATTCGGCGTTCCTTTGGGCTAGATCAGCCCTTGCCTATCCGCTATGTGAAATGGCTGGGGGCGCTGCTTCAGGGCGATTTGGGCTATTCCTTTAATAGTCGCAGTCCTGTGGCTGATCTGATTTGGCAGCGATTGCCAACGACCTTGGCTGTAGTCGGTGTCGCTTACCTGATCAGTCTGGTGCTGGCTTTTCCTCTGGGCATTCTCTCCGCTATCAAGCGCTATTCTGCGATCGACCAAGCCGTGACAACGATCGCCTTTATCGGCATTTCCTTACCTCCGTTTTTTACCGGGCTGCTGTTCATCATTGTGTTTAGCGTCCAACTCGACTGGTTTCCGTTTATCTACGACAGCACGCTTCAGGTGAGGGATTGGGCGTCGCTGCTGGCTCAGATTCGTCAGTCGGTGTTGCCCATTGCGGTGCTGGTGCTGTTTCAAACAGCGGTGCTGATGCGATTTATGCGATCGTCTGTAACGGAGCAACTGAGCCAAAACTATGTGCAAACGGCCTATGCCAAGGGCTTATCGGGGTTTAAGGTGATTTGGATTCACGTGTTGCGAAACGCGCTGATTCCGGTGGTGACGCTGATTGCGCTGGATGTGCCCACGGTGTTTACCGGGGCGCTGATCACGGAGCAGGTGTTTCGGGTTCCGGGCATTGGGGCGCTGCTGGTCGATTCTATTTTTCGCAACGATACGCCCGTGGTGCTAGCGATTACGATTGTCTATGCCGTTTTGGTGGTGCTGTTTAACCTGGTGGCCGACTTGCTCTATGCCGTTCTCGATCCTCGCGTGCAGCTCAATCGCTGATGAATGCTCATGACTTCTATCGTGTCTCCCACCTCGGCCACTACTCCAGCAGATTCATTTTTATGGCAACAGTCGTGGAAGCGATTTCGGCGCGATCGCACAGCACTGTTTGGAGTGGTCGTCTTAGCCGTCATCATTCTCAGTGTGCTGCTGGGGCCGCTGGTTTACACCGTGTCCATTAACCAAATTGACTTTAGCCAAGCGATTCAGCCACCAAGCTGGCGTCATCCTTTCGGCACCAACGATTTAGGCCAAGATCAGATGGCGCGACTGCTGGTAGGGGGGCGCATTTCCCTCGCGGTCGGATTTGCTGCCATGCTGGTGGCGATCGCCCTCGGCTGCACCATTGGGGCGATCGCCGGATTTTATGGCGGACTGTTCGACCTGTTACTGATGCGGCTGACAGATTTGTTTTTGTCGCTGCCGCAGTTGCCCCTGCTGCTGCTGATTCTCTACCTGTTTCGTGAACCTGTGGGGGCGATCGCTGGCCCCGAAGCGGGAACCTTCGTGCTGGTGGTGGTGGTCATCGGCATTTTGAACTGGATGTCGGTGGCGCGGCTGGTGCGGGCGAGTTTCTTGAGCTTGCGAGAGCGGACGTTTATCCGAGCGGTGCGAGCCCTGGGGGCGCGACCTCGGCGGCTGATCTGGGTTCACCTGTTGCCCAATGCCCTCAGTCCGGTGATCGTCGCGGCAACCTTAGCCGTCGGCACGGCCATCTTGACCGAATCGACCCTCAGCTTTTTAGGACTGGGCTTTCCGCCCGATGTCCCCACCTGGGGACGAATGCTCTACGATGCCCAAAATTATCTCGAAACGGCCCCTCACATGGCTCTTTTTCCAGGATTAGCGATTTTCCTGACGGTACTCAGCATCAACTTCATTGGCGATGGCCTACGAGATGCCCTAGATCCTCACGAGTGAAGATAGTTGTGAGCGTTAGAAGAAAATGAAAGGCTTACCAAGCTAACCTCGACGATCTAAAGTCAGGTCGTCGGGTCAGTCAGGTCTTCTACCCTTAGTTAGCACCTCACCATAGTTAAAAACTAGTGTTTATGCTTAATTGTGTCTGCCATCTGAGTGCCCATTTTTCAAGCTCAGACTATAAACAATAGATTGCTATAATTTTCCAATCCTATTTTTAGCTTGATCGATCAGGCTAAAAATAGGCTCACGAATTTTTTCAAATCTTAGTCTACTTTGACTTTTAGAGTCAGCTTGTTGTTCAGGTCTGTGTGCCCCCACTCCAGAGACTCTATGTTCTTGTTTTGCTATTTGATCTAAGTCCATCCTGTTAAAGGTTTCTTGGTTAGATTCTTCTCCAATAAGCTCAGCCTTAAAAAGGGCTTGTTCGATTTTTCTCTGAAGTTCAACTCTTTCAACATCTTCATATAGATCAATGGGGCTAACATGGTAAGTCTTGAGAACTTGGAGATGTTTAAGAGCTTCTTTGAGCTGTTTAAACGATGTAGCAATTCCTCTAGAGACATAAAGGGATGAAGTTGAAAAAATAGCGGCAGCTAAAAATCCTAGCAGAGTAACAGCCCCCGAACGAGCTGTATTCTCCGCTCCGATTGAGTAAATCGCCTGAAATGTCAAGATAAAGTCAGATGGAAGAATAATCCAGATAATAGGAGATAGACGTTTCCCAAAAATATTGATTATGAGGCTTTGTTCTAATAGATTAAATTCATCTACAAAAGTTGTCACCGGGAGAGCAGCCGTAATTAAACAGCTCACAAAAAAGACAGGAATTAAATCGAGAAAAAAGTCTGGTGAGTTTTTATCAAGCCCAAAATTGAGCGCTAGAGAAAAGTCAATGATAATAAACTGAGACATACTAGAAATACATAAGAATATAAATAGAAGCTTCAGTTTCGTCTGTTTTCTCTCGATGGCGTCTAAAAACCACTGTTCAAGGCTTTCAACAGAAGCCTGATCTAACTGCTTAGTTTTAGAACTACTATTAAGATCTAGCTCGTCATCCTCAAAACCATTCATATTCATGTCTTTTTTTAACTCCAAAATGAAGAAGTTAACCTAATAAATCAATTTTCATTCGTCATTTCTTTAGGAATTTCACAAGAGTCTTGTGACATATTTTCCTCGTAAGCTTGAATATTATCTGAGTTATCTTGTATCTCTCTGACAGGAGCATCAACATATGCTCCTACTCCTTGTTCGACCAACATAGACAGCTCATCGTTGACTGACTCTAAAACAGGTTCGCCAATGGCCCAAGATTGTTGTTCTGGCTCACTTAAAGAAACATATTCTCTTCTGAGTCCACTTGCTAGATTAGGTAGCTCTTCTTGCAGCTTAATTGACAGCATTTCGCCTGCTTGTCCTTCAAAGACTGCTCTTTTTACTGCAACGCTTGTCTTGGCTTGCCGAAATTCTGCTGGGAGTGAAATGATAAATATAATTTTTTTAATTGAAGAGTCATAGATTTGAAGGTTACGAGCAAGACTTAAGTCTAGAGTGAGATCCTGATTTTGTTCTGACCATTTCCAGGCAATACACGTATCGCCTGCAACATTAAAGCCGTTTTGAGACTCGTCTATACGATTGATATAAAAAGACTGAGACTCGCGCGCAACAGTGACAACAGAAATGATTTCTGGTGAGTTGTCTACTCTAGCTAAACTAGAGGAATCTACGGTTTTTCTCACAGGAATAGTAATCGTCATCTGCTGGGGAGCGCATTTCTCATTGCCAAATATTTGGTTATAGATATTATTGCCTTGTACACTCCCTTTTTGAGGATCTGTAGAGCTAATTTGGCAGATATCTGGCTTGACGATAAACTGAAAAGCAAACGGAATAGATAGTATCGAGATAAAGGCAATGAGGCTGTATCCTAGGGTCTTCCATAGCCACTTCATACGTTACACTCAGTATTTTTTTAGTGGTTAAGAGCCAATTATTTTGCAGACTTAATTTTTAACATTCTCAGCACTATGCTCGGCAGTGCTAAATCATGACTATCTAACATAGCCAGATATAGTGTTTAGTTTGTACTTTTGGTAATGATTTGATGCTTAAAAAGTCAAAATTCAGCAATGAATCACCACGACAAAACGTAATCATGATCCGATGGGTTCAATAAGTCATCTTGTCTTTACTAATTCGTCAAAACTAATGCGGCAGATTATAGAAAATGGGTAACTTCTGTAAAGATTGCGTCATCAGATCGTGGTTCTATAAAAGCAGCCGACATCCTATACGTCTCACCGCCAATGTGGGTGTGTAGAAAGCGAGAATGAGAGCGATCGCACTTTTAATCTGCGAAGTTTTCAGCCGTTAGCCCCGACTGAGAACCATAAAAGAAGCATTTTCATGAGCAATCAATTCCTGAAGTCCTTGTTCTCTAAGGTTTCCAGCATTAGTTCCCGAACAATATATTCCAATGTTCGGAAAATCAGCATTAGTTTCTTAATTCCTATTACTGGTGAGTCATGGATGGGTCAGGATAAAATTCTGCTACATTGAAATGCTTCTTTGGGTTAAGCCTCGCCCCCGATGTTACTCGGGGCAGCACAGCGTAGCTCTTTAGCGCAGCTCTTTAGCGCAGCTCTTACCTTCGCCCATTGAGCCAGTAGGTCATCACGTCACCTTTGCCTTTAACCGCGACTAGCCCTCTCTGCTCTAGGAAGTAGCGATCGCCCAGCGCATCATAGATTTCTCCTGTCACCTGAATCTTGCCAGGTAAGCCTTGAGACTCCATACGGCTTGCCATATTGACCGCATCGCCCCACAAATCATAGATAAATTTTTGACGCCCAATCACTCCGGCCATTACCTCTCCCGTATGTATGCCCATACGGACGACGATAGGTTGTTCTTGGGGGTCAAAAATGGTTTGAATTTCGGTTTGAATATCTAACGCCATATTGGCTACAGCCTCTATATGACAGGGCATCAAATGAGGTAAGCCACCTGCGACCATATAGGCATCGCCAATAGTTTTAATCTTTTCTAATTGGTATCGATTCGCCAGTTGGTCAAACCGCGAGAAGACCTCGTTTAACATTCGGACAATCTGATTAGGGCTGCATTGGCTAGAAATTTCAGTAAAGTTCACAATGTCAGCAAACAGCACCGTTGCCGAATTAAAGCATTCAACTAAAAATTTAGATTCTATTGCGCTTTGTCTATCTGAAGACACTTTTAATTGTTCGGCAATTGTCTTCGGAAAAATGCTTAAGAGTAACTTCTCAGATCTCTCTTTTTCTTGAAGAAGAGATTGCTGCTGCTGTTGAATGAGCCTCAAACTTTCATTTTGTTCTTGAATTCTGAGTCTCAACTCTAGCAACCGTTCAACTTGCTTTGCCAGAGTTTTAAGAATGAAGCGCTGTTTTGAGGTCAAGCGACGACTGTGGCGATCGAGCACACATAAACTACCAAGAGCATGACCTTTAATTGAACGTAGTGATTGTCCTGCATAAAATCGAATATGGGGTTCGTTCACAACCAACGGATTATTATAAAAACGCTTGTCTTTAGTTGCATCAGGAATCTCAAAAATATCATCTTCTAAGAGAGCGTGAGCACAAAAGGCAATATCTCTTGGAGTTTCCTTTAAATCAATTCCTACAGAGGCTTTACACCACTGGCGATGATCATCTACCAAGTTGACAAAGGCAATTTCAGCATTACAGAGTAATGCCGTAAGTTCAGTAATTTCATTAAAGTCTTGATCTGGGGGTGTGTCTAACACGTTGTGGCGAAACAAATCCGCCAAACGCTCCGATTCATTAGGAAGCAACGGAACAAAAACCATATAAATTAAGCGATCGCAGCGACGACTGACGCGAAGTTTTCTGACATGCACCCATACTAAAAAGATGATTCAAGACAGGTAGAAAGATCAAGCTCACAATAAACAACTCAAACATCGAAGAATTGCATAAAAAGCAATAAAAAATAACAACATCTTTCCGGAAGATTGCTCATAATACAATGAATAACAACTACAGTTCATCTATGATGCTTCTGTAGTTACTTCACTATTACAACCTAAACTCGAAGCTTAATTGATGTCTTAAGTGAACCCAATCATTCAATCTTTATGTATTAAATACTACCAGACCTAGACTCTGTAAAAATACTTACGTCCATCTAACGTTTAAGCACATTAGCTTGAGTGCATTGATAAAATTTAGTTCCTCAACGTGAGTTCGAGTGAAGCAGAGGGTTCTAATCCCTGTATTTCATACGCCTGGAAGATTCAGAATCCATGCACTATTTTCAATAAGGCTCATATTTGAAAAAATCTATATTAGTGAGCTTTATTAAGCTTTGTTGAGAATGCTTTTGTTGGCAGCTTTCTTCAATAGCGCGATAAATTAGGCTTCCTGAGAATTCCTTATCTCGAACTCACGTTATCTGCTGACCTCAATGCCTCAGCACAAGTCTTGCCCTTGATACGCCACCGTGAGGCGCATTAAGGGCAAGACTTATCTTGGGTATGACGAGTGCTGAGCCGGAGTAGTACTTCAAGCGAGCATCAACTCGCTAAAAGATCTTTGACATACTGATCAATGAACACCGTGTCTTCATCATTGATGCCACCGCCAGCAAAGTGCCCCCAGATTGACGGAATGGCAACGAACTCAGCATTGGGCATGTGCTTCACTTCATACTCGTTATCTTCTGGAGGAAAGTATAAAGCGGTCTGCCCCGGCATCACGACCGCTTTGGCTCTGATCGAGGCTAAGGCTTTCTCAAAGTCACCGTCAAATCCTGGAGTATTACCAATATTTCCGTTTTGCCATGTCCACAACATGGCCAATAAATTATTCGCGTCTTTCTTTAAGAAAAAGCCTTCCCAAAATCCAATTAAGAAGTCTTCCAACGTCTCGAGCAGAAGCCGCAGTGCTGATGGGCGTGCACCATGTGAGTCATGCAACAAAGCTACAGCATCTCTCAAAAACGTCTCTCTGAGACAGCTATGCCAGCGGGTCAATCTCAAAACTTGGCTCCTGGTTTATGAACCCACCGAAGCACTTCGGTCTACGTTATCCTGTCGATCGTTAACACCTGAATAGCAAAGCCAACCCATGGAAACACCATCAAACTACACACCGCCTAAAGTCTGGCAATGGGACACCGACAATGGAGGTACCTGGGCCAGTATCAATCGCCCTATTGCTGGCTCCACTCATGAGAAGGAACTCTCAGTCGGGCAGCATTCTCTCCAGCTTTATTCACTGGCGACCCCCAATGGTCAAAAGGTCGTAATCATGCTGGAGGAACTCTTGGCTCTTGGCATCACTGACGCTGAGTACGATGCTTATCCGATTAAAATCAACGCTGGCGATCAGTTTAGTAGTGGCTTCGTTGCAGTAAATCCAAACTCCAAGATTCCTGCATTGGTAGACCAAAGCGCGACACCCCCCACTCGCGTATTCGAATCAGGCTCTATCTTGCTTTATTTAGCAGAAAAATTTGGCGCTTTTCTCCCCACTGAGCCAGCCAAGAGAACAGAATGCCTATCGTGGCTCTTTTGGCAGATGGGCTCGGCTCCCTATGTTGGAGGTGGGTTTGGACATTTCTATAGCTATGCTCCCACCAAAATCGAATACTGCATCAATCGCTTCACGATGGAAACCAAGCGGCAGCTTGACGTTCTCAATCAACAGTTGGCAGACCATCCATATATCTGCGGCGATGCCTACACTATTGCCGATATTGCAATCTGGCCTTGGTATGGTTCTCTAGTCTTAAACCGCCTTTACGACGCGGCTGAATTTTTAGATGCGTCGTCCTACAAGCATCTTGTCAGGTGGGCAGAAGAGATTGATGCTCGACCCGCTGTGCAGCGCGGACGAATGGTTAACCGTACCTGGGGGCCACCCGAAGAGCAACTCCACGAGCGGCACGCTGCTAGCGATTTTGAGACTCAAACCCAAGACAAGCTTGGAACCACAGGCTAATAGAGTACCGAGATCTAAAGCCTATCTAAAACCTTAATTGAAGGACTACACAATTCAAAGGCTGTGCAGCCCTTGGATTTGCAAAAAAGAGCGTCTTGAGAAAGGTGATAGGAAGACACCTTGCCTGTAATAATGGGCGTGCTACCAGATGAGATCGCAGTTGATAGCCTACAATCCCAGGCAGATAACGCTTCTGAGGTCGTCTTATCTGGATAATGCATTGACGTGCGATCGCCCTTTGAGGTTTAGCTTGATGAAGTTTGATATGGTTCGCAAGATACTGGTTGCTGTTGGCATTGCCATCTTACTTGTGGGCACAATTGGCGTTTTCTGGACAAAAGTTGTGAGTAGCCCCGTGTGGGTTGTTCGCAATGTTGAGGCTGCACCAGAAACATCGCTTTTTGTGCCCAAGCAAGCGCCGCTGATGGTGTCTCTTTTAGCAGATGCAAAACAGCTTCAAGCCTACGGCCTTGATCAGTTGCCTCCAGAGGCTCGCCGCGATGCTCGTGCCAACTTCAGTCAGCTGCGGCAGCGCATGAAGACACAAATCGGCATTGACTACGAAGCAGATATTTTTCCTTGGGTTGGCAGTGAGCTGTCATTTGCTCTGACGACGAGGGATGTCGATCGCGATGCCAGCAATGGAGAAGAGTGGGGTTATCTATTGGCGATCGCCGTAGGTGACACTGAGCGATCGCAGTCTGCACTGCAATCGATTTGGCAAACGCAAACCTCTCGCTGGGGCGATCTCACGATTGAAGATTACTCTGGGGTCAAGCTTGTCTATCCTGATATCACGCCCGCAGCTCGGGAAGACGACCCAAACACGCCCGTCATTGCAACGGCTCAGGTCAGTGATGCCTATGTTTTGTTTTCTAATGATGCGGGTGTTTTACGAAACGCGGTCAGCAATGTCCAGGTGTCGAGCCTCAATCTTGGCAGCAGCGAGGTCTATCAACGGGCGATCGCCACGCTACCCGATGAGCGAGTCGGGATGCTGTGGGTCAACGCAAATGCCCTTCAGCCTCAACTTCGCTCGTCTCAACCCGGCTCAGAAGAAGACCTAGGGGCTGGGGCGATCTCAAATAGCGGGTCAATCAAGCTAAACAACATCAGCGGCTGGCTGTCGAGTATCGCCATCTCTCCCGCTGGTCTGGTCGCCGATACCGTGGTGCTGCCCCCAGACGGGCAGCCCTGGACAACCCGTGAGCCTCGACTGAATCAACCGCTTCAAGTTTTACGTCAGGTGCCCGCCGATAGTGCCCTGATGATTGCGGGGTCAGACCTGCCTGCCCTGTGGAAACGGTGGCTGGCCGCTGCCAAAGCAGGCGATCGCACCGCTCAGCAGCTAATCCAGCCTTTTCAAGTCCAAGACGAGGTGTGGGGCTTTTCCTTTGCTGACCAGGTCATTCCTTGGTCAACTGGAGAATTTGCTCTAGCCCAAATGCATTCTGCCGCCATTCCAGAAACTTCGGCACCTGAGAAGGCGAACCCAGAACCAGATTGGCTCTTTGTCACCGACTCTTCTGAAGAAGCCTCTGAAGGCATTCAGCATCTCGATGCGATCGCCACAGACAAAGGGTTGACGGTAGGCACGTTGCCGATTCAAGACCAAGCAGCGCAGCTTTGGTCACAACTGCGGATCGAGCTAACACCCGATAACCCAGCAGCTCCGGTGAGTTTGCGCACTGATGTCAAAGGGATTCATACTGTTGTGGAAGATCACGAATTGCTGGCAACCTCAGTCAACACCCTCGGTAAAGCCCTATTTCCCAACCGCTACTCCGTGGCCGAATCTAACTCAATGCAGCAGGCATTCGCTTCTCTAGAAGAAAGCAATGATGGATATGTGCTAATCGACTGGGATTTGGCGAAGCCCCGACTAGCCGAAGCATTTCCGACTTTAGGACTGTTGATTGAGTGGAGCGATCCGCTTTTGGATTCTGTGCGATCGCTGCTCATGAGTACTTACGGCCAAGATCCTGAAGGGCTTCACGTTGGCACCGTCATTCAGTTTCCGACAGACGAATCGAAATGACATCTCAGGTCACCCGATTTTCAGCAGGGTCGATCGCGATAACTGGGTCTAAACGCTATATCCTAAACCCTAGGCATTCATGCTGTTGAGGAGCGGTGTAATTGAATAAGGTGCAGCTAGATAACCCCAGCAATCATTCGACCCATGCGATCGCCCCTCGCTTCATCGAGCACTTAGAGCATGGCATCAAAGAATATGGCGTCATGCTGGGAGTGGTGTTTGTATCACTCGTCGTGCGGTTATGGGATCTTGATCTGCCCCTAAATACCGACGAGGCCAAGTGGCTGTCGCGTGGAGACGAGTTTTTCCACAGCTTAATCACAGGCAACTGGGCAGACACTTACACCAGTCCCCATCCTGGCGTTTCGACGATGTGGGTGACGGGCCTGGGCATGGCGCTCAATAGTCTTATCTCAGGCATCAACCCCGATTGGGTTGGAGCAGATGCCCCCTCCACCATCGGGCAATTCGTTGATACCCGCGATTTCCCCATAGAGATGTATCGGCTGCCTCGCCTCCTTCATGGGCTGATCACCTCTCTGTGCATAGGAGGCATTTATCTGCTGACGCGCCGCCTGTTTGGATGGGCGATCGCCCTCGTATCTTCTGTGCTGCTGCTGTTGGAGCCATTTTTTCTAGCCTATCAGCGCTTTCTCACCACCGATGCACTGCAATCTAATTTCACCGTGCTGGCGGTGCTGCTGCTGCTGCTCTACCTGCGTTCTCAAGAACCATCAGTACGGCGGTCGCGCAGATGGCTCATTGGGTCAGGCGTTTGCCTAGGGCTGGCGATCGGCTCAAAAGTCATTAGCGCGTTCATCATTCCAGGGGTGTTGGGGCTGATGCTCTGGACAGAACTTCAGATCGGCTCTCCGCCCTTTCCTGCCATCAGATATGGCGCTCGGGCCAAGGCTCTGGGGCTCTGGGGGGCTACAGCGCTAGTGACGCTGTTCATCACTTGGCCTGCCCTATGGCTGACCCCAGGGTTTACGCTCAACCGCATGGCAGAAGGGCTACTAGAAGAAGCCCAGCGAGGCTTTTTCTTTTTTAAGGGAGACCTAGTTGACTCTCCAGGGCTAGATTTCTACCCGATTAATCTGCTGTATCGACTGTCGCCTACGGTGCTGGTTGGAACGTTGATCGGAGCGATCGCTCTTTGCTTTCCATCTGGGCGACGCCGCACTCCTTTTGCCACAGAACAAATTGCCCTGTGGCTGGTGATTTTCAGCTATGTGGGGGTCTTGTCCCTAGCAACGACCAAAATAGACCGCTATCTTTCTCCTGTTATTCCTCTTCTGGTCATTTTGGCCGCGATGGGGTGGCTGCTGCTGCTGCACATTTTCCAGGCCAGAGTAGAGGCATCGCTTCCAGATCAAAGGCTTCCTCCACTCAAATCAGGGGCCACGATCCTGCTTGCGGGGGCACTGGCGATCGCCCAGCTCGCCATTTTCCTCCCCCACATTCCCTATTATCTGACCTACTACAATCCTCTCCTGGGCGGCCCCCGAGCTGCACAAGATACGCTCATGATCGGCCAAGGTGAAGGGATTGATCAAGCAGCCCATTGGCTATCGCAAGAAGCCCATTGGCTATCGCAAGAAGCCCAGCACATGACCGACGAGGCTTCTGCCGCCACCTTCACGATCTCGACGGTCTATCCTGCGGTTATGTTTGGCTATTGGAATCACTCTCAGACTGCGGCCATTAACCATCTGCCGATGCGCCCAGAAGAGACCAATAATCCAGAATTTTGGCAACAGGCTCACCGCGTGATGTTCTACATCAGCCAGCTCCAGCGTCAGTTACCCAACACCGAATTCACCGACTATTTCACGACTCAACCCTATGAATTTGAGGTGCAGCAAGACGGCATCAACTACGCCAAAATCTATCCCGGCCCACAACTGCTGCAACAGGAAGTCGAGCAGATTCCCTACCCTGTTGAAATTGATTATGGCGATCGCATCCAATTACTAGGCTATGCCCTTACCACGACAAGTGGCATCGCCAATGAAAAACCTCTGCTGACGCTGTACTGGCGCACTCGGCAATTACTGCCCCGGAGAACCCGACTGATGATTGAGCTGCGCGATCGGCAAGGTCGAGTCGTTTACAGCACGCAAGATAACCTATGGGGAGGCTTATTTCCTGCTCACCGGATCAAGCCTGAAACGTCCATGCGTGATGCTCACGTGCTCAATATTCCCGCAAAAGTCACATCAGACACCTATGCACTTTACGTAGGATGGCGCTCTCGTGACGCTCAAAGTGATTTTGAACCAGCAAACAGCCGTAATGACTCGGAAGAACAAAACTCAACAATGACTTATGTTGGGGTCATACCCCTTTGAGGGAAGAGCCATTGTTATGATATGAACGAAGAGATCCAGCTTAAACTTACCCAATGTTGCACTGAGTAAATTAGCACGATAAAGCTGCGCCGTAGGTGCGTGAAAAGACGGGCTCTCCTTTAAAAAACTAAATTAACCCATAGGCTTACAAGATTTGATGTGGGGGTTACGTCACCAAAACTCTTGAACTTGAAGCGTGCGTTTCTTCGATCAGATCCTTGTATCAGATCCTTATATCGATGTAAAAACCATCAACGACCGTTCAGCGACGATCGAGCAGTGCAACAAATTATCGCGAGTTTGGTGTTTATCTACCTGTTCGACTGTATGTGTCCTTAACTATCAATGCCCTCAGGAATGACTGGCCATGACCTGTCCGCCTAAAAAATCCCTCAAAGCGAACCCTTTTCATACCTATCGTGACCCCGAAACAGGTCAGTGGAAGGTCGTTACGGTGAATCCAGACTTCACTGGCTCCCATAACTCAGATGACACTAAAGTCGCCTCTCAAAAATCTGAAAAATTGCGCCATACTGATGGTTAACAGTATCGTTAGCACAGTATTCAGGATTAAAAAGGAATGGAATTTCGAGGGACAGACGCGCCGAGAGTTCAGTGGTCTGGCGACTGCTTAGCAATTGCTTTCTTTGAAGACGTCATTGAATTAACAGGTGACTTGTTAGAACTCGACCAAGCACTCACTGGCACCTTAACAGAACTGATTGAAGAGTCAGAATTTAAGGGCAAATTAGGGAGTAGTGCAGCAACTCGGGTGGGCGGGGGAAATCCCATTCGAAAGATTGCAATTGTGGGCTTGGGCAAAGCAGATAGCCTCACGATGGAAACGGTGCGCCAAGCAGCCGCAGCGATCGCCAAAGTCGCAAAGAATGAAAAGTGCAAATCCATCGGCATTAGCTTACCTCAACTCACCTTAGGTGAAGCATCAGTTGTTCAAGCCATCGTCGAAGGGATGGAACTAGCGCTCAACCAAGACAATCGCTTCAAGTCTGACATTGAAAACTTAGAGCATTCCATAGAGACTGTAGATTTGCTGGGTTATCTTGGGCAAAAAAGCGCTGTTACAAGAGCCAGACAAATTTGTCTTGGGGTCATCTTAGCCCGAGAACTCGTCTCAGCTCCTGCTAACGTCGTCACTCCTGAAGTATTGGCCGAGACAGCAGAGGCGATCGCTCAAGAATACGACTTAGATCTAGAAATTCTGGAGCGCGACGATTGCGAAAAATTAGGAATGGGTGCCTTTCTCGCTGTCGCTCAAGCGTCTGACTTACCTCCCAAATTTATTCATCTCACCTATCGTCCACCGGGCACTCCTCGCCGCAAACTGGCGATCGTCGGAAAAGGACTCACCTTCGACAGTGGCGGTCTGAATCTCAAGCCATCTGGTAGCGGCATCGAGATGATGAAAACCGATATGGGCGGCGCTGCAGCAACCTTTGGTGCGGCCAAGGCGATCGCCCAACTGAGGCCAGATGTAGAAGTTCACTTCATTAGTGCAGCCACAGAAAATATGGTGAGCGGTCGAGCCATGCATCCCGGCGACATCCTCACGGCATCGAATGGCAAGACCATCGAAGTCAATAATACCGATGCAGAAGGTCGCCTCACCTTAGCCGATGCATTAGTATTTGCCGATAAGCTAGAGGTCGATGCCATTGTTGATTTGGCGACCCTAACCGGAGCCTGCATCGTTGCCCTAGGAGAAGGAATCTCAGGATTATGGACTGAGAATGATCCCTTAGCAGAAGAACTGCTCACTGCAGCAGAGCAATCCGGAGAAAAATTTTGGCGAATGCCCCTAGAAGAAAAATACTTTGAGGGCCTGAAATCCGTTGTGGCTGACATGAAAAATACGGGGCCAAGAGCAGGAGGAGCGATCACTGCTGCTCTATTTCTAAACCAATATATTGAAAAAACATCCTGGGCACACTTGGATGTCGCAGGCCCCGTTTGGACAGACAAAGAAAGCGGATACAACGCCCCCGGTGCAACAGGGTTTGCCGTCCGAACTTTAGTAAACTGGGTGCTAATGTAAAGCCATGCATTTAGCTCCAGCTATGGCCTAGATGCCAATCAACAGAAAAGACTTGTATGCCGCTAGGCATATTTCGCGAAAACTTGTATCGTTTTGTTGCAGATCTTGAGCTGCTTGTGTTAAATTTACTAACAAGTGTTGACGCTAAAGAGGATTAATGCTTCATGGAAAATCAAGACAGTAAAGTTGGATTCACTCAGTTTGCTGAAAGTTGGAATGGCCGCTTGGCAATGCTAGGCTTCGTCATTGGAGTCGCAACTGAGTACTTGACTGGTCAAGGAATTCTATCTCAGCTTGGTATTATGTAAGACTTGAGTCTTCCTTGCGATATCGGCTTAAGCAAAGCTGATTCAGACATTTTGAACCCAGTAATGCAGAGGAAAGAGTTATGCTCTTTCCTCTTTTGTTTTTGACGAATTTATCTCTATTCTTCCTTACTCTAGGAAAAAGTCGTACTTTTTTGCTGGCCTAGCTGCCCTCGACAAAAAAACGGAGCCTAAACAATGTTTAGACTCCGAGAAATACACTAATTTTTTAGCCTTGAGAGCGGTATGGCTGAGTTATGCAAAAGACGCTTGATTTACATCATACCCATTCCAGGCATACCACCCATGCCGCCCATGCCACCCATTCCAGGCATGCCACCCATGCCGCCCATTCCAGGATCAGCAGGTGCAGCTTTAGCAGGTTCAGGTTTTTCAACAACCAACACTTCAGTTGTCAAAACCATGCCTGCAATCGATCCGGCATCCTGAAGAGCAGAGCGCGTTACCTTGGCGGGATCAATGATGCCAGCAGCAATCATATCTTCCAACATCCCTGTCAGCGCGTTGTACCCCATGTTCCCTTCTAGAGCACGTACTTTTTCGACAATAACAGAACCCTCAGCTCCAGCATTGTCTGCAATCTGGCGTAAAGGTGCTTCTAGTGCCTTGATCACAATATCAGCACCAATTTTTTCATCTGTAGATAATCCTTCTTTAAGTTCGTTTGCTTTTGCAGCAAGCCGAATAAGCGTCGTGCCACCTCCTGGTACGATGCCTTCTTCAATGGCAGCACGAGTAGCGTTTAGGGCATCTTCGATCCTAAGTTTCCTATCTTTTAACTCAGTTTCAGTTGCAGCACCTACCTTAATAACAGCAACTCCACCTGCAAGCTTGGCTAGCCGCTCTTGCAATTTTTCTCGGTCGTAGTCAGAGTCAGTCTCTCCAAGAGATGTACGAATCTGAGCGATGCGCTTTTCAATGTCTGCTTTATTCCCAGCTTCAGAGACAATCGTCGTTGTGTCTTTAGTGATGCTGATTTTTCTAGCGCGACCCAGCATATCAATTGAAGCGGTGTCTAGGCTTAAGCCGATCTCTTCAGAGATCATTTGGCCACCCGTCAAAACAGCTATATCTTGCAACATGGCCTTGCGCCGTTCACCAAAGCTAGGAGCCTTGACAGCTACAACATTCAAAACACCTCTTAAGCGATTGACGACTAAAGTGGCTAACGCTTCGCCTTCAATATCTTCTGCAATGATCACAAGAGGGAGACTTTCACGGGCAATCTTTTCAAGAACAGGGACTAATTCTTGAATATTGCCAATTTTCTTATCTGTAATGAGAACTAAAGCGTTCTCAAATTCACAAATCATTCGTTCTTGATCGGTGACAAAGTACGGTGAAATATAGCCCCGATCAAATTGCATACCTTCTACAACTTCTAGCTCAGTCGTAAGAGATTTAGATTCTTCAACCGTTATCACGCCATCCTTACTAACGCGATCCATGGCTTCAGAGATCATTTGACCCACTTCTTCATCGTTTCCAGACGAAACGGTAGCGACTTGGGCGATCGCATTTCCTTCAATTGGCTTAGCCATCGAAGAGATGTAGCCAACGATATTGGCCACTGTTTTTTCAATACCTCGTCTCAGACTAACGGGATTACTCCCAGCTGCAACATTTTTAAGACCCTCTCGGATCATAGCCTGCGCCAAAACGGTTGCTGTCGTTGTTCCATCGCCAGCAAGATCTTTAGTCTTGGAAGCAACTTCTCGAATCAGTTGCGCTCCAGTATTCTCTAAGGGATTCTCTAATTCGATTTCTTTCGCAATCGTAATGCCATCATTTACAATTTCTGGAGCACCATACTGCTTTTCCAAAACAACGTTGCGTCCTTTTGGGCCTAAAGTAATGCGAACAGCATCAGCAATCGCGTTGACTCCACGTTCCAAAGCTTGCCGAGATTCTTCATCAAAGATGACGAGTTTAGCCATAAATTTACCGCTTTCAATTCTCCATTAGGTAATCTAACACTGAATTTAGCACTCCTGTGGCCAGGGTGCTAAATTCAATTGACAGTTCCAAATTCCACAGACTAACTTTCGTCGTGGCTAGTAAGTAGATAGCCATAATTAAACGGTGCTATCTAAGAGTATGCCCCTTGACAAGAATCACACTCTGTTCGTTTTAGTTTTGAGCACGTATTTAATCACGTACTTAATCAAGCTTGTACATGTAGTACATGAGTGCTTTCAGTAGTTTCAATGCATGACCATGCCACCGTCAACATTAAAAGTTTGACCAGTAATATATGCAGCAGCAGGATCAGCAGCAAGAAATCTTACGAGTCCTGCAACTTCATCAACAGTTCCATAACGCCCCAACGGAATATATTTCAGTATTTCGTCAGATTTTAGTCCTTCAGTCATATCTGTAGCGATAAAACCAGGCGCTACAGCATTAGCTGTAATTCCTCGACTTGCAAGCTCTTTCGCTACAGTTTTTGTTAAGCCAATAACTCCTGCCTTGGCGGCACTATAGTTAGCCTGCCCAGGATTGCCCATCAAACCCGAAACCGAAGCAATATTAATAATGCGACCCGATTTTTGCTTCAACATAACCTTGGCAGCATGACGAGTACAAAGAAAAACACCTGTTAGATTTAAATCAATAACACTTTGCCAGTCATCTAGCTTCATACGCATGAGAAGGGTGTCGCGAGTGATACCAGCGTTATTGACTAAAACATCTATCCGACCCCATCTATCTAAAACACTCTGAAATAAGCGCTCGACTTCTTCGGCATTAGAGACATCTGACTTAAACGATATAGCCTCTCGCCCTATGTTTGAAATCGCATTAACAACTTCTTCCGCTGCTTGACTTGAGCTTGCATAGTTAACGACAACACTTGCGCCCTGAAGTGCCAGTGCCAAGGCTATCGACCTGCCGATGCCTCTTGAAGCGCCTGTTACAACAGCTACCTTACCTTCCAAATCTCCAGATTGTTCCAGACTCCCAGACATAAGCCCATACCCAGCTCAGTTTTAATTTGTAAACCCCAGAAAGACAAAAGCTCTCCGTTATGCGGAGAGCTTTTATAGATGACCTGGCACCGAGCTATTTTCCCGTGGGGCAACCCCCAAAGTATCTTCGCCGCTACAGCGTTTCACCACTGAGTTCGAGATGGAT
>JBARXP010000153.1:0-5180 GCA_049647405.1 Elainellaceae cyanobacterium
GCTAGAGTTTGACCTCAATGTTGATCCGCCGCCTGACCTTGCCCTCGAAATCGACCTGACGAGTAAATCCCTCGACCGTTTGCCGATTTACCAGCGGCTGGGCATTCCTGAGCTTTGGTGCTACGAAAACAGCGCTCTTAAGATTTATCAGCTTCAAGAGAATGGCTATATCGAAACGGAGGGCAGTGCGGTTTTCCCGAGGCTCAAGATTCGTGAATTGCCCCAACTGATTAAAGCCCATCGCTCTGAAGGGCGGTTGGCATTGAGGAGAGCCATTCGCGATTGGGTAAGGGAGCAGGTTGAGTAGAGATAGTGAGTTTATCCAAGCCAGTGGTCTATCGTCAGAGTAGTGCTCTTCTGGCTCAAGCTTACGGCTTCAGTCAGGGCGATCGCCTTTACACAGAAGTCGAGCTGAAAGTACCTATTTACTAGAGGGTACAAGTCTTTGCGCGAGAGAAGAGAAGAAAAGACCGAGAAAGACGCAAGACAAATTTGGACAAAAGACCGAGATAGGAAATGGAACCCAACGGGAAATTGTCCTATCAGAGTTATTTCAAGATCGAAAGTGCAGTTCTCGGTGCTGCTTCTCATCAAATGCGCCAAACGCACCGCTGCTAATGGCTCCGCTCAAATCTAGCGGCACAAACACGTCTTCTAATAACGGAATCGTCGTGCGATCGGGGTTAAAGCCTTCGATATTCAGTTCTTCGTAGAGTTGAGCCTGCCGCTTGAGATATTGGCCTTCAAAGTCTGAGCGGAGAGTAGAGATGCTGTTGAGAAGCGATCGCTCTCCCGCATTGATAAGGCCGTTAAACAGCTCATCGATTTTTGGCGAGAGGGCTTTGCCTGCCTTGATCACGATCCAAACAGCAGCAGCGCCCGCAAAACACCAGGCCGCATCGGCAAACTCGCTCTCACGAACTTTGTTGATGCCGACAACACTCAGCGCCCCCGGAATTCCAAGGGTCACGAGCTTTTTGTCGAGTAGCTCAAAGAACTTTTCGAGATTCGTCGGCGTGTAATCAGGTGGCTGGGGCGACATGAGAACTCATCGGCAGGTGATGCCTTTAGTTTTACCCCAGAAATAGATAGGTATCCAAGACAGTGAAAGATCATTGGACGAGCTACCCATGTCTTCCCAGACGCAACCACAAACGGTTAACCCTCAGTCATATTTGCTTCGACCACATGGGTCGCAAAGCTCTGGTAAGCCCCGCCAATCTGCTTCGCCATAGAGTCAGGAAAGACGTGGAATTCTCCGGCGTTTAGCGCGGCGATGATACCTTCTGCGACAAGAGTTGGCGGCTCAGCGATTTCGGTCAGGCCAGCGGCATCTCCCATATCGGTGGCGATCGGGCCAGGGTGAACACTCAGCACGGTTGTACCTTGTTCGCCCAACAATTCCCGTAAAGCCTGGGTGATGGAATAGGCTGCTGCCTTGGAAGCTGAGTAAGTGGCAAAGTTTGCGAAGGTTTTCATCGAAACCACTGAGTTGAGCTGGGCAAAGACACCACCACCATTGGCTTTGAGCACGGGGGCAAAAGCCTGGGCCATATAAATTAACCCATACACATTAATGTTCATCTGAAAGTCGAGGGTGGCGATCGCATCTTCGGCTAAAGGAGTTGCCCCCTGAAATGTTCCGGCATTGTTGATCACGACCTCAACATCTGTTGCGGTTTGAGCGGCAGTTGCGATCGATTGAGGATCAGCCAAATCAATCTTGATCGGGACTACTTTGTCGCCATATTGCTCTACCAACGGCGTAGCACTCTCAATCTTGCGAACAGCTGCATAGACCTTAGCCGCACCATGCTCAATAAAAGACTCAACCAGCACCTTGCCAATGCCGCGATTAGCACCTGTAACCAGAATCGTTTTGTTGCTGATGTCGTAAGCCATGAAGATTTCTCCTTTGAGTTAGCAGTGAATTGAAAACCTTGAACATTTGGTCTAGGTTTGACCAAAAAAAATTGGCTTTTCACCAACCCCGAATGAGCAGGAACATCTTTATAGATGCAAGTTCATTGATAGGGATTGGTGGGGATGTAGTGTGAGCATCTTGCTTGCGTTGCCAATGTCTGAATTTGTCTAACGTTAGCTTTGATCTAGAAGAGAAACTGCGGCAGTCACCGCCCCTCCTAATGTCTTGCCGTCATTCATGACGCGACCTAGCAAGGCTAGGCCCTGAGTGGCACAAAGCAATAGGCAAGCTAGATTACGCGGGTTGGCTTCAGGGCTGATTTCTCCTGCTGCCTGGGCGCGGCTGAGGTTTGCCGCAAACGCATCTTCGAGCTGTTGCAGATAGGCTCGCATGATCTTGGCGATCGCCTCATCATTGGTATTGAAGTCGGCAATGTTAGTGCCGAGCATACAGCCGCAGCTACCGGGTTGACTGTGCATCTCCTGCCATTCCCTCAACAAGCGTTTTAGGTTAGCCAAGGGAGAACCCTCGACCGCAAGGCGATCGCGAATGTCTCGCAGGGTCACATTGGCATAATGTTCTAGCGCTTTGAGAAAGAGCGACTGCTTGTTGCCAAAGGTGTCATATAAGCTCTTTTTGCCAATTCCCATATTCTTTAGCAATTCAGAGAGACTTGTGGCTTCATAGCCATGAGCCCAAAACACTTCCATAGCCTTGCCTAAGACGATTTCAGTGTCAAATTGCTTATCAGGACCGCGAGTCATGCACGACTTACCTGCTGCTCAACCATGATGCCAATCTAACACAACTTAGACCGAGTGGTCAATGTTTTTTCAAAACTGAATGGTATCGGGTTGTTGGCAATTCAGTAATCCAATGCCAATTGTGAGAGATTAACAATTAAAAAGGCGACACCCGGATTCGAACCGGGGGATGGAGGTTTTGCAGACCTCTGCCTTACCACTTGGCTATGTCGCCGCACATTGCCCTATAGTACCAAACTTTTTCAGCCATACAATGTCAACCTATCCAAAAGTCTTGCAGGGCAATGAAAAATAGTGAGAACTAGAAACAGAACTAAAAGCCGCTAATTGATTCCGTTGCTCTCACGACCGTAGGCTTGCCACGCGAGATCAATTAAGCCCCCCATCACGGCTGAGGCGACAACCGCGCTACCCTTTCGCCCCTCAATGCGAATATGGGGAATGAGAGAGTTTTTCAGGCGATCTTCAATGGTTTCTGTGCCGATAAATCCGGCTGGGGTTCCGACAATCAGCGCAGGGCGAATTTCTTCTGAATCAATCAGGTCAACTAAGGCTGTTAATGCTGTCTGAGCTTGTCCGACAACAAAAATGGCTTCAGGGTAGCGCCGAGCCAGGGTTTCCATGCCCCAGGCTGCTCGGGTTCTCTCCCGTTGCGGACGGGTGATGGCATCCATACTGCAATAGACAGGATTGGCAAATGTACTCTGAATAATCGGTGCAATGCCAACTTGCACCATCGGCACATCGACCACAATCGTGCTGCGGGCGGCAAGGGCAGCAGCACCAGACTGAAGAGCCTGATCTGAGAATCGAATAAGATTCAAATAGTCAAAATCGGCAGTTGCGTAGATGACGCGACGCACGATTTCGTACTCTGAAGGGGAGAAGGTGTGTTCACCAATCTCTTTGTCGATAATTCTGAGGCTTTGGGCGTCGGAGATATGCCATTCCATGGCGACTTTAATCGATGACCTAATTTAAGTGTTGTTCAGGAAAAGCTTAGCTTTCCTTCGATATAAGTAGCGAGGCATCATTAAAACTAGCTTCTGAACCCTATGGTACGCGCAGCGCGAGCAGCACAGGATTTAAGAGTTTTATCTTTAATTGTGTCCACTTACTTACTTTGTCTTGGATATACCTTCTCTGGGATATACGTTGTCTTAGATATATCAGTGCAAGAAAAGTTATCTCTCAGACTAAACCATTTCAGCCATTCCACATCGAGTTTTGCCAGAATTGGAGAGAAGTTTTTGAGGATGGCTGAGCAAGAGAGAGGGCTGAGAATGAGGGATGTCCTAAAATTTGGAAGATGATGTCAGTGGTCTACACCGCGCGATCGCACCTATCTCATTACTTAGAAGATTTGGACAAAATGCCGGGTCAAATCTTAAACGGCGTGATTGCGGCGCTGGTGCTGCTATCATCGCTTATTTTTGTGGCCGAAACTTATCCTCTGCCTCCGTCGGTAGGGGGGGTGTTGCGTGCCGTTAACATCGGTATTTTAGTCATTTTTTCGGTGGAGTACCTGCTGCGACTGTGGTGTGCCGATGAAAAATTGCAGTATGTCTTCAGTCCTTATTCGCTGATCGATTTAGTGGCGATCGTGCCGTTTTTCTTAGGTGCGATCGACATCAGTTTTGTTCTGATTTTACGCTGGGTGCGCATCTTAAAGCTGCTGCGGTTTATTCAAGGCCATACCATCATCGGCTATATCAGCAGTGAAGATAGCGTTATTTTGACGCGCATTTTGTTTTCTCTATTTGCCATTGTGTTTGTCTATTCTGGGTTGATTTACCAGGTCGAGCATCCCAACAATGGAGCAGAATTTCACACGTTTTTGGATGCGCTTTACTTTGCGGTCGCCACCATGACAACCGTAGGGTTTGGCGATATTACTCCCCGGTCTGAAGTGGGGCGATTTCTGACGATCTTGATGATCTGGACGGGGATCGTGGTGATTCCCTGGCAGGTGGGTGACTTGATCAAACACGTGGTCAGGGGCATGAAGCAGGTCAAAGCTCCTTGCCCAGCCTGCGGAACTGAATTTCACAGCGGCGATGCCGAGTTTTGCCGCAGGTGTGGAACGTCGCTTCAGAAAACGAATGGGGTGACAGACTCACCCGAGCCTCAAGCGTTGAGCACAGACATTCCCTCAAGGCTACCTTAACGGGTCTGGAAGATATTTTGCACCATCTTTTTATCGGTGCGGCTGGCTGCGTGATCGAGTTCGTTGACTTCGCCATCGCTCAGTTGCCAGCCGAGGGCACCAATATTTTGCTCGGCTTGATGCAGTGTTTTCGCCCCTGGAATCGGGATTGTTCCTTTGCACATACACCAGTTAATCGCAACCTGAGCAGGGGTTTTTTGGCGTTCTTGGGCGATCGCCTGCAAACAGCTCAACAGTCCCTCCACTCCGGGCAAAATTTGTCTAAACGCAAGCCCCCGCAGCCCTGATGGCAGCTTGTCCATGCTGTATTTTCCGGTCAGAATGC
>JBARXP010000154.1:0-4392 GCA_049647405.1 Elainellaceae cyanobacterium
CCCCCCCACAAAACTGTCCTAATGCTACTGGCTGTAGCTATATATGGGGAGCAAAGGAGATTTGCCCATCGTTAATCGTTTGGAGCGGAGTGGGAGAAAAGCTAGAGTCAGAAGGGACAGGGTCGGGCTGAAACTGCTCTAGTAGAGGTCGTTCAGGCGGTTCGGTTAAGCCAAACCGATTGAGCAGTACCACGATCGCCACCGAGACAACGGCTCCAATCGCCAACCCAAGCGCCAGCAAAATGAGGTAAAAGCGCTTTGCCGTTTGGCGAGCCCGTCGAGCCCGTTCTGCATCTAATTCGGGTACATTGTCTGGAATGTGGCTCTGGATCGGTCGATTGGGAGCATCGGCAGGGAGCTTATGCGCGGCGTCTTCTGGCGGTGCAGGCTTCGCGACAGGAACGTAGGGGCGATCGCGCGGCAGACGCTTGTCGTGTCCCCCTTTTGAGCCGTTGGTTTCGTATGCCTTGTGTGAACCGTTAGAACCATTGGAATCTGGAGGCTGCGACATGCCGAAACCTACTCCAAAACGATGGGGGCAAAATTCTCTGGTGGAGTCCTCATTGGGAAACCACCCCTGAAGCGTAACAAATCCTCAGCTCAAACCTCACATAAAATCTGGTTTTTGGGTTCTTAAAAAGAACCCACAGAGCTGAGACTTCTCTAAGAAGTTGAGGATGTAGAGTAGACTCTACCTGTAGCGTTACCCACACGGTTCCAAAGACGGCAACGCTAAATGAGCTAGGAACTAGAACGAATGGCTAAATCGTCAAAGCGATCGCACACCGACCCACCCGGCCAACAGTCTCTCTTCACCGCCGCCGAGCAGCGTACCTTTTCGCCCCCTGGCCCTAGGCGATCGCCCACGGTAGACATCAGCGCCGAGGCGCTCCAGACTTGGAAGAACAGCATCTATCAGCATCAGCGTCAGGTGATTGAAACGGCGATCGCGCAGCAGGGAAGTCTGTTCGAAGTCGCATCATCCCATATCAGCGCCGACACCATCGATCCCTTTGGGCTGGAGCTACAAAATTTCTTCTTCTTTCAGTGGCCTGCCGATCGCCATCCGAGTCAGCCCTGCATCTATTTCGTCATCGATACGAAGCTACCCCTGCTCTTGTATGTGGGCGAAACCTGCAAAGCCAATCAGCGATGGCGGGGCGTCCACGACTGCAAACAATATGTGCTCAACTATCAGGCGGCTCACTTCAAGCACCAGATCCCCACGGCCATCAACACCACTTTCTGGTGGGAAACTCCCGCAGAGATGCGCCCCCGCCAACAGCTCGAATCTGCCCTGATTTCCCGCTGGAAGTCGCCGTTTAACAAAGAAAACTGGCGATTTTGGAAAACACCGTTTATCGCCACCCCTGGGGATTGTTAAACTGTGGAAACGGGTCATACACATAGCGTTTAAATAGCGTTACAGCAAGCAGCATTACAGCAAGCGGAGAAAGCAGGCGCGATGGTCAATACAGCAAAACCAGAGTGGTTGAGAGTCAAAGCCCCTCAATGGGAGCGAGTCGGCAATGTCAAAGACATTTTGCGTGACTTAGAACTCAACACTGTCTGTGAGGAAGCTTCCTGTCCCAACATTGGCGAATGCTTCAGCCACGGCACGGCAACCTTTTTGATCATGGGGCCAGCCTGCACCCGTGCCTGCCCCTATTGCGACATCGACTTTGAGAAAAAGCCGCAAGCCCTCGACCCTACAGAGCCGTTGCGACTGGCGGAAGCGGTCGGGCGCATGAACCTGAATCATGTGGTGATTACCTCAGTCAATCGAGACGATTTGCCTGATGGCGGCGCAGAACAGTTTGTGAAATGCATCGACGCCATTCGGGTGCGATCGCCCAAAACCACCATCGAAGTTCTGATTCCCGATCTATGCGGCAACTGGGGGGCGCTGGAGCTGATCCTAGCGGCCAAGCCAGAAGTTTTAAATCACAACACCGAAACCATCCCTCGGCTCTATCGGCGGGTGCGGCCTCAAGGAGATTATGCTCGGACGTTAGAAGTGCTGCGGCGATCGCGCGATCTGTCCCCTTCTGTTTACTCAAAGTCGGGCATCATGGTGGGCCTTGGTGAAACCGATGAAGAGGTGCGCCAAGTGATGCAGGATCTGCGGCAGGTCGATTGCGACATTCTCACCATTGGTCAATATCTTCAGCCCACCCCTAAGCACCTCGCCGTTCAAGACTTTGTGACGCCTGAGCAGTTTGACCAGTGGCGCATTGCGGGAGAGGCGATAGGATTTTTACAGGTCGTCTCGTCACCGCTGACGCGCAGCTCCTACCATGCAGAACAAGTGCGATCGCTGATGGAGCAATATCCTCGCTAATCTCACCGTAACCTCATCGCAACTACGCCTCGCTTCGTCATGATTTCCACAAGAAGTCTGTCTGGATATTAAGTATATTGGGGGTGCATCAGCTAAAATTCCGTTAGCGCAGTGAAGCGGTTACGATTCCTGGAAAATCTATGAGCAATCTATGAGCACCAGTGGCGCAGCAATCCAGCAATGGAAAAATTCTTCGCCATTACGAAAATCGTCAAAGAACCTTGTATTTTTCTGCAATGCCTCTTGGAAAATAGTTTCTAGGGGCGTTCACCATTACAGATTTAGCGCAAAGAGTGACGCGCACTGAGGATTTCATGGCCCTACTTTCCCCCTTTGACGAGGTCATTCGTGATTTTGCCCAGGCTGAATATTTGCCGCGTCTCAAAAAGCTCCTCGTCTACGCCTGTACGCAACAGTGGGAATCTGACCCCGATCGTCTCGCGCAGCAAAATCTACACACGCTGATTGAAACGTTGATGCAGATTGCACCAACCCTCGAACAGCTGAAGACGTATCTCGATCAGGTCACCCAATCTCTCAGCAAGCCCGCTGAATATTTGCTGATTGCCAACGCCATTGTCCAAGGTCTGCGCAAGCTTTATGTGGGGACAGGAGTTGTGCCAGCGATTCACAGCAATCCTCATCTCTATTGGCAGGTAGCTCAGGTACTGGAAGAAGATCCCGAACACTTGCGAATGCGGAAATTGCTGATTCTGCTCTGCCGCAACCATTGGGAACTCGACACCAATCGCTTGCTGGCAGAGAGTTTGCCCGATTTGGTATGCGAGCTTCATCAGCTCACCCAGTCGATGGACAATCTGCAAGCGGTGTTCGACAGCATTGTGCAGAATACGAGTAAACCTGTGCAATATGGGGCGATCGCCACCCGCATCATCGCAGCTTGCCAGATTCTTTATTCTGCCCAGCAGAGTGATTCTCATCAAAATAGTCAAACCGAACTTCGCCTATCTGCTCCTGGCGTTGAAGCATCTCCACCGATCACTCCACTGGTTGGCAGTTCCCCATCTCATCGTTTTCAGGCCAACGGCTTACAGGCTAATGGTTCAAAGGCTAACGGTTCAAATGCCAGGAGTTCACCCCCTCCGCCGTTGCCCCCCAACCCTAAGGCGGCATCTGGAAATGCGAACCGCGCTCCGACGACAGGCATCTACTGGGTCGATTCCCCAGCCTCTTCTGTAGAGCAAGACGAATCTGCCCCTGCTGAAGTGTCTGATCCGGCAATGGCTCGATCGGATAACGAGCGATCGCAGTCTGAAGCCGCATCAGAACCGATTGCTTCCCAGGCTTCTAGCTCAACTGCCGCCGCTGTCTCAGCCACCATTCCCACCTTCACCCAAGGAGAACTGTTTGACTTGCGGCTAGAAATTATGAAATATACGGTGCCGCTGTTAGCGAAGCAATTGCTGTTTCTCACCCTCTACGCCCCCGTGGAATATAACAGCGAGGTAGAAGTGGCCGAGATGGCTACAGATTCAGAAACCTGGGCTGGACTAAAAAAGCGAGATCTAGATGACTTGATTGAGGGAACGCTGAAGCAATATCCCACCCTGACCATGCTGGAAGAGGGGCTACACCGATCGGCTCGGCTGAGTCAAGACGAGGAGCGATCGACCCCTGTGGCCAGTGCGATCGTCCGTGCGGTCAAGACCCTAATGGCAAAGCACCATCCCGAACGGCTCCCCCAGCGATCGGCGGAGGGTAATCCAGGTCTGCGCAAGGCTGAGCAAACGCGACAGGTTGTATTGCCAACGGTATCCCTTGAGCCACAAGACGCTGACCCACGCCAACGACCAAAGCCTCCTCCCTCTTCTGCCCCGTCTAGCGCGACCCTCAATCAAGACGACACGCTGATCAAAGGCTGACGCGATGCCCGTGGGTGCATCCCAGTTTCATTTCAGCCCATAAGGAGCTTGCGTCTAAATAAGCTACCAATCAAGAGGAGCCAATCGTGATCGCCCAGTGGGGGAGAGTATCTGATGGATGCCAATCCGCTCGATACGGAGCTAACGTGGGGGCATCGACGCTGATGC
>JBARXP010000155.1:0-63038 GCA_049647405.1 Elainellaceae cyanobacterium
CAATTCCTTTCATCTCCCGCTATCGAAAAGAGCGCACCGGAGAAATGAACGAGGTGCAGTTGCGAGATCTGAGCGATCGCCACAGCTACCTGACAGAACTCGTAGACCGCAAGCAGGCCATTCTCAAGTCCATCGAAGAGCAGGGCAAGCTCACCGATGAGCTGCGCCAAAAGATCGAGGCCACTCTCCAAAAAAACGAACTGGAAGACTTATATCTGCCCTATCGACCCAAACGCCGTACCCGCGCCACTATGGCGAGAGAACGAGGGCTAGAACCGCTGGCAGAATTTATCAAAGCCCTGAATACGCCCCAGGCAAAGCCCCAACCTCTTTCAGCAGAAGCAGCGAAGTATTTGAATGAGGAGCAAGGGGTGAAAAGTGCGGCAGATGCCCTCAAGGGAGCCTCTGATATTTTGGCGGAAGAGGTGGCTGATACGGCTGAAATTCGAGCTTGGTTTCGCGAGCACTTGCTGAAAAAGGGCGTGTTTAAGTCTCAGGTGAAGAAAGACTTTCCTGAAGGCAGCACCAAGTATGAGATGTATCGGGAATATCAGAATTCTGTCAAGGCGATCGCCCCCCACAACCTACTGGCTCTGTTTCGGGGAGAAGCGGAGGGAGTACTCAGCTTTGAGATCGCCTTTGAGCGAGAAAATGTGCTGGGATATTTGGAAGAGCGCGAACTCCACAGCAAGATTCCTGAGGTCAAGACCTTCTATCGCACGATGCTGGCGGACTCGTTTGATCGCCTGATCAAAAACTCCGTTACTAGCGAAATCCTGGGGATCAAAAAGCAAGAAGCCGATATCGAATCGATCCGCACCTTTGAGGTGAATTTGCGAAATCTGCTGCTGGCCAGCCCTGCGGGCATGAAGCCAACTCTGGGCGTTGATCCTGGCTTTCGTACGGGATGCAAAGTGGCGGTGCTCGACGAAACGGGCAAGTTTTTGGAATATCAGGCCGTCTTTCCCCACACGGGAGCCGGAAAGCGGGCCGATGCAGTTCGCACTCTGGCTCGGCTGATTCAGCAATACAACATTGGTCTCATCGCCATTGGCAACGGCACCGCCAGTCGCGAAACCGATGCCTTTGTCAGCGAGGTGATGCAAGACCTGGGGCAAAAGCCGATCAAAGTCATGGTGAATGAGTCAGGAGCCTCGATCTACTCCGCCAGCGAAGTAGCCCTCGAAGAATTCCCGGAGCTAGATGTAACCGTGCGAGGAGCCATCAGCATCGGTCGTCGCCTCCAAGATCCCTTGGCCGAACTGGTCAAGATCGACCCCAAATCTATCGGCGTCGGCCAATATCAGCACGATGTCGATCAGAAGCTGCTCAAGAAAAAGCTAGAAGAAACCGTCGAAAGCTGCGTCAACTACGTCGGCGTAGACCTCAACACCGCCTCTAAAGAATTGCTGACGTTTGTTTCGGGACTCTCCGCAACTGTCGCCAACAACATCGTGGCATTTCGAAATCAGAATGGAGCCTTTGGCGATCGCAAGCAACTGCTCAAGGTCACCAAGCTCGGCCCCAAAGCCTTCGAGCAATGTGCCGGATTTCTGCGCATTCGCGAGGGCAAAAATCCCTTAGACAACACGGCAGTGCACCCCGAGAGCTATAGCGTCGTGATGGCGATCGCCAAAGATGTCGGCGTCACCCTCGACCAGCCCACGCAAGTCGCGGCCAAACTCAAAACCACCAATCTAGAGAAATACGCCACCGACACTGTGGGCCTACCTACTCTACATGACATTTTTCAAGAGCTGGAAAAGCCAGGACGCGACCCCCGTGACGTGTTTACCTATGCTGAATTCAAAGAAGGAATCAGTGAAATCTCGCATCTATCAGACGGCATGGAGCTAGAAGGAGTGGTCACCAATGTGGCAAACTTTGGCGCATTTGTAGACATCGGTGTTCATCAAGACGGGCTGGTTCACATTTCCCAACTCGCCGATCGCTTCGTCTCTGACCCGAAAGACATTGTAAAAGTAGGCCAGGTCGTAAAGGTCAAGGTGCTGGAGGTCAACGAAAAGCTGAAGCGGATCAGCCTATCCATGCGATCGTCAGCAGGCACAGGCGCAGCCGAAAAGCGAGGCAAAACACCCAGCGCTTCAGCAAAATCTAGCAGCAACCCTAACAAAGTAGGTCGAAAAAAACAGCCATCTGAGGCTCAATCGTCATCATCACTCAGCGATTTAAAGGCTCGATTTAATCAGAAACTCTAGCGAACCAGGTTTGCTTTAAGGAGGGAGCCGTCATTATTAAATGATGCTATCTGAATGTGTGCGCCCCGGCGGGGGGCACACACCGTTCGCTTTAGTTTTGACCATGTATGGCGATCGCCACCTTGTTCGTTGTGTGAGTTTAGCTGTATGAGTCAATCAGCTTCCTAATCGCTGAGTTGAGAATGCGTATCCGTCGTCAGTTCTTGCGCCCCTTCTGAGTCCGTTGCCACTCATAGCCTAAAGAATATCTTCCAGCTTTCGGAGAATACCAGGCTTCATTTTTTCTAGCTCTGCTTTGAGATGAGGCTTGCTCAGATTCACCTGTGTAGAGGGCGCAGTTTGAGCCAAGTTTATACATTTAAGCAAATGATGCGACTGCTTTTCTACCAGGTCACTTCTGACGAGTGTTGCAGGCTCAGTAATCGTCAATGACATCACCCGAGTACACACTTGAGGATTTTCTTTGGCAAAAAACAGGAGGCGATAATGCTTCGCCTCTGCGAGGAGTCGAACGGTGCGCTGCCCCGACGAATTTTTCAAATTGAGGTAGCAGGGAAACCACCGAGCGCCATACTCTTGGTTATAAAGGACAGTCACCCACAGCATGACTGGGTGCGGAGTTGGCATAAACATGAACTTGTTGTAGGCAATGCTAAAGGCCAGTCCATCAATGGCCTCTTTCGGTAGCATAATCCAGAGAGTCGCAAGCTGTTCATCGCTCGTTCGTAGAATAGTAGGAAAGACAATCTCTGCGATGGGCTTGTTGTTGGGCCAGGTCTGGGCTCGACAAAACTCGTCAGCCGAGAGTGTATCTTTAGGCCGAGGTCGAACAGGCTTGTTGTTAACAATTCCTTCTAATCGTCTATAAAGACTAATACCAGGACTGTAGCGATCGTCAAGTGGTTTGAGTGCTTCGATGATGTCGGAGGCTTTCTTGGGTCGAGCGCTTGGGTCTTTTGACAGACAGCTCATGACCACTTTTTCGACTAGCTTCGGAATTTGAACGTCAGGACGGACAGCCCTAAACGCTCGTGGAACTTGCTCTTGGTGAGCTTTGTACCATCCTCCGAAGGTGTGAGTATCAGCATGAATCGGCATTCGCCCGGTCAACATCTGAAACATCAGCACACCCAGGCTGTACAGATCTGAGTGAATGTCGAGTTCCCGACCTTCCATTTGTTCTGGTGATGCATAGGCTAGCGTCCCCATGAAGGTGCGCGTTTGGTCAGCATCGCCACCTTGCATCATCTTAGCAATGCCAAAATCTAGAACTTTGACTAATTCACCCAGAGAGTCATCTTTCGTGATGAAGATATTGCTCGGCTTAATATCTCGATGAATAACGGGGTAGGCTTGGCCCTCAATGTTAATGCCCTTGTGAGCACATTGCAGCCCCAGACAGATTTGACGGACAAGCAACAAAAAACGAGGAATAGGCATGGCTCCCTCTTGCTGAATCAGCCCTGCCAGACTATCTCCCTTCAGGTATTCCATCACGTAGAAAGGAATTTCGTGCTCGTCGATGCCATAGTCTGTGACTCGAATGATATGAATGCTGCGTTGTCCGAGCATGGCGCAAATCGTTGCTTCATGCTCAAACCGCTCACGCATTCTGTCATTGAGCAGGGCCTGAGACAAAAACTTGATCGCAACTGACACCCCACCCAACAGATGATCTCTTGCTCCATAAACATTGCCCATTGAGCCCTGACCCAGACGCTCCACAAGTTCATAGCGATTTGCAAGTTTTCGACCCATATTTGGATCAGATGAGGCCGTCGGCATGACTAGATATTCCTACAGGTCGTACGCACAAAAAAATGCTCCGGTGAGACTTGGCAAGATACATCCGCAGTGTTCGTCGGCCAAAAAGTCACGAACCTGTTCAAAATCTTCCCGTGTTGAACAAATTTGTAGACGTTGAACAGGCTCATCACTGTGATCAGCACGTATCTCCCACAGATAGTCTCATTTCACTCTGTACTAGCTTACCCAACGTCTCCTGACTTTGCTTGAACGTTAGGTTGCGATCGCCCTATGACGTGCATTGGAGTTTCCAATGTCTTCCATCGTCTTGATTCTTCTTCCCAAGCTACAGCCTGTCTGATTTTATTGCACCATATTCATCTTCTCTTGTTGCCCTAGGTTCTAGGGTTCCCAACAGCAAAGGCAAGCTAACCTACACCAAGCCTTTCAAGATTAACAAATTGTCACGCTGCACCTAAACGCGTTAGGGATCGACTCGATAGTACGAAGGAATATCTGCAAGATTGTTTTGATTGGCTAACGCAAGATAAATCATGGCTGCTGATTCGGCTCGAGTCGCCGGAACATTGGGCTCAAAGCGATTGACATCAGGATGGCTGATAACGAGACCTGAGGCGGTTGCCGCAGCGATTTTTTCAACCGCCCAGTTAGGAATTTGGTCGCGATCGCTATAGGTGTCTAAGATGGCGTCTGGGTTATCGGGAAGATCAAGGCCAAGCCCCGTAGACAGAGCGATGATAACTTCTAGTCGCGTTACTGGGCTGTTCGGTTGAAATGATTCGTCGGGGTAGCCCGACATGAAATTGAGCTGTGCGGCGTGATCGATCGCGTCTTTTGCCCAATAGTCTGGGGTGATATCGGAATATTCGATCGACGCGGCATCACCTGCATCAGCAAAGGCTCGCCGCAGGCTTGAGGCAAATTCAGCACGGGTGACATTGGCATCTGGGCGAAAATCACCCTCCGGAAAACCTTCTAAGACTCCAAGCTGACTCATTTTGTCAATGTATGACTTGGCCCAGTAGTCTGCCCCAATATCAGTAAAATCGGTCGGAGGAGGCAGGGTGTCGCTTTCTCCGTTGGCCTCCCCGTTGGCCTCAGTCGAGCCTGCCGGAGTCTCGACTGAGGAGTCTGACCCATCTGTTTCTGCGCCCAGTTCCGTCTCTTCGCCTAACTCTGACTCAGGCGATGCTGCCTGTGGTGTATTGGGCAGAGCGATCGCCCCGGCATTGCCTGTGAGTCGATCAACTTCAGCGTCTCGTGCCTGTCGTGCCGCATCACGACTCCCTCCATCACGGCTACTCGTTCTCTGGGTTGGGGGTTCTCCTCCGCCTGAGAAAGCTCCGCCCAACAATGCATTAAAGCGCGATCCCAGATCATCTCCAGACACCTCTTCAGAGTCTGAATCGCTGTCGCGCCCTACCATTGATGATCTAGCGCCTGTGGAGTCTAATGCAGCGTCTGTCTCATCAGCACCTGTAACAGATGAGACTACATCGTTTCCTAAACTGGCGATTGAAGGGCGATCGCCGCCTCGCGTCAGGCCCCAAAATAAAATTCCGCCGACGGCAGCGATCGCCAAAACTGCTGCGATGAGTTCATCGTGGCGCTCATTCCGGTTTTGCGGATCGGGGGGGACGGATTGAGTCATGGCGGGTAAAAGCTCGTACTGGGGCAATCGCGAATTTACCCAAGTATCCTACACCCATTTTGCCGCGCAAAAAGACTCTCAAGCGAGTGTTGCTGCGATCGCCCAACAATCTGAGAAATATCTGGGCCATAAAATGCAACAAAAGTAATGCAACAAAGTGTTGCAGATTTAGCGCCTAAATCTACAAAATTGCGGTGAAATGCACAAATGACTCCCGCTATCTGAACTAATCTAGGTACAATCCAAAAAATAGCCGAAGCAACAAGCAAGCAACAGGCCAGACTGTACAAGTTCTCAAAATTCTAAATTTTCAAGACTCTAAATCAAGACTCTAAATTTTTACGTCAGCAAGGGCGGATGGGCAAAAGCGTACTATGGTGACGAAAAAGCATCTACACCAAATTAGTCTGCCAAACTTTCACTCGGCATCACGCCAAGGGTCTCCGTCTGATATTGGCACCTATGCCGCAGATTCTGAGAGCGGTTTTGGAGACTCATCGGGTTCTCAAGACTCATCATCAGTGGCTAATGCCTATAGTTTTCAGATTCAGGCCAAAGGCCAGGAGCGATCGCCCAATATAAGTGCGGCGAATACGAGCACGCCCAGTGGAGTTGTGCATCATAGGGATGCGCCTCTTGTGGGTGCAACGACAAGGCCAGATGCAGTAAGGCCAGATAAGGTAAGGCCAGATGGAGTGTTTAAGCGCACCGCACTGCCCCTTGAAAACCGGAACCCGGCGATCGCCTTACTCAAAGATGCTCTCAAGCCTGATGCTCCCAGCTTACCCAGCTTCAAACAATCACCGCATCAGGAGCACGGGGCTCAAAATCAGACGGTAGCAGCAGCGGCGACAGCAGCGACCTCTACAGCAGCGACCTCTACACTCTCGGCTCCGTCGTCACGGATTGATTCTCCCTCTTCTCCCCAGAAGTCTAAGCTGCGAGGCTTCCAGCCGCAGGGTCGGCAGCGGCGTCGGGCGCTGCGCAAACGGCGCAACCAATCGCGACGAAGTTGGCTCCACCAGCTCTGGATGCTGCGACCGTCTCTCAAGCCCGCCCTAGGGCAGGCGAAATCTAGCGGTCAGCTCAAATCTTCTAAGTCAACGTCGAGGCAGGTTCAGACTCCTCCCAAGCCTGAACCTGTTGCTCCCCCACCTCTGACTCCAGAAGAAATCGCAGCCCTACTAGAAGAGCGGCGTCAACGGCAGGCGCGATCGCGCCTTTGGTCGCTGGTCTGGATTTTGGGCATTGTCGCACTGAGCAGTATGGGCGGCATTGCATATAGCCTCTTGACTCAGTTGCCCCCAGCCACAGACTGCGAAGGCTTGTCGCCACTGACCTCAGATGGTGAGCGTCTTTATTGTGCTCAGGTCGCTGCCCAGTCGGGCGATCGCGCCGATTTGATCGCGGGTATTCAGCTCATCGAAAACTGGAAGCCGAGTCATCCCATGTATCGCAAGGCTCAGGTTTCGATGACCGAGTGGTCAGCCGCTCTGCTCAATGAAGCCAAACTGGTCTTACAAGAAGAGGGGCTAGAGCCTGCCGTAGAGATTGCGACTCAGGTGCCTCCCAGCAGCCCTTTATATGAAGAGGCTCAAGACCGCATCAACACCTGGCAACAGGAATGGCAACAGGGCGAAGAAATGTATGCGAAGGCGATCGCCGCCATGTCAGAGCAATCTTGGGGCATTGCCTCTAACCAGGTCAGAGCTTTGGGCCAGCTTGACTTTCCCTATTGGAAACAAACCCGTGCCGACGAGTTGTCGCGGCGAATTTTGCACGAGCAGGAAGCCTACCAAGTGCTACAAGCCGCCCAGCAGAAGGTAGAAGACGACCCCAGCCAGATTGCGACAGCGCTGGCCGATTTACAGGAGATTGCTTCAGGAAAGTTGGTGTCAGACGAGGCCCAAGCCTTAATGCAGCAATGGGGAGATATTTTGATTGCCAAAGGCATGGAAGCGCTCGATGCTGGTGATCTAAGCCAAGCCTTAGACTTTGTGCAATCCGTTCCCTTGGAGCTGATTGATGAACCGATGGCGCTAGATTTGGTGCGGCTGAGTCAGGCCAAGCAGCTTGCCGAGCTAGAGCCATCTCACTGGCAGTCAAACCCGGTCGGTTTGTGGCGGCTGATGGAGGCGATCGCCGCAGCCCAGGCCATTGAGCCTGATAGTTTGCTCTACGACGAGGCGCAGACAGCCATCGCCCAGTGGCAAGGCGAACGCGAAGATTTGACACAGCTTCAGATGGCTCAGTGGATCGCAAGTTTTGGGAATCGCTATGCCTTCGATTTAGCCAAGCGGCAAGCGGAAGCAGTTGCCCCCAGACGCCCCCGTCGAGTGCAGGCGCAAACCCTGATCGCCCACTGGCGACAGGAAACCCAGCGCATTCTCGATCGCCCATTTCTGGTTCAAGCTGTGACCATTGCCGAGGCCGGAACCCTGGAGAGCTTTCGAACTGCGATCGCCGCCGTTCAATCGATCGACTCTAGCCGCGCTATCTTTCCCCAAGTGGAGCAGGCGATTGCCCAATGGAATCAAGAAATTCAGGCGATTGAAGACGGGCCAATTTTAGAAGAAGCCCGACAGCTTGCCACCGAAGGCCAATGGCGAGACGCGATCGCCAAGGCTGAAACCATTGGTGCCGATCGGGCGCTGCACGAGATTGCCCAAGGGAATGTGGCAGAATGGCGCAGTAAACTACAGCTCGAAATCGATCAGCAGTGGCTGGTTGAAGCGCGATCGCTGGCCCAGCGACGACGACTCACCAACGCCATTGGCATCGCAAGCCAAATTCAGCCCAGCCAGCCGCTTTACAGTGAGGCTCAAGCCGAAATTAGCCAGTGGGTCGAAGAGCGTGAGGCCATTCGGGCGCAACAAACTCCTGAGCCTTCACCAACGCCGCCATCGCCTACCCGTTCGCCTGCTGCTCCTGCTCCTGCACCGCAGCAACCGTCTACTCCGCCCGCTGGCGGCAACTATGAAGGGTATTTTGACTCGCGCTATTACAATCAATAAGCCCTAATGGCAATTCCTCATGTCTTTCATGTAAGTATCTTCTAGGAGAACGATTAAGAGCTTGACGGCGACTTTCACGTTAAGAAAGTCTCGCGAATCTTAGCTCTAGTCGAGACGACAGTTCCGACATTTCATTCGTTGAAAGGCTCTATGACCGCCCAAGCTCAACCCCAACCTGCCATTGCTGTCGTCCTAGTCGATGATGATTTCATCTTTCGCACGGGGCTGAGGGTCTGGCTGACCCAGCAAGCAAATGTGACCGTTGAGGGCGAAGCTGACCGAGAACGCACGGCTCTGACCCTGATCGAGCAAGCCCTCAATGGCGATCGCCCCGATGCATCCAATGCCGAGCTTCCATCCCAAACAGACGACGATGGGCAACCCGAGGTCGTCTCTGTGGCGGTTGTTAGCCTATCGCTGGGGCAAGCCTCGACTCCAGCCGCTCCAGCCTTTGGGGTACTGCTCGCCGACACTCTGAGACAGCGCTATCCCTCGCTGCCCATTGTCATGTTTGCGGCATCGCTAGACGCTGCCACTCTCGACCAACTGCACCGCATTCAGGTGAATGGGTTTGTTCATAAATCGGCTCCGCCTGATGAGTGGCTGCGCAGCCTGAAACGCGTTGTCGCTGGCGAAACGGTCTTACCCGATGCGGCGTCTCTTACCGTGCCGTTGAGTTCAAGCCCGACTGCCCCGGCGACCTCACCTGCGTCAGAAAGGGCGATCGCCCGTCCATTTGCGCTATTGCGGCGCAATCTGAGACAGTCTGGCATTCGACAGATCGAAGCCGATTTGGCAACCGTGCTGGCTCAACTCGACCATCCCAACCTTGAGAGACTCGATCGGCTGATTATTGAAGGGCAGTGCCGCGAGCTGCGCACGGCTCGGTGGATTGTTAGTCATTTGCTAGCAACGCCTCGCCTGCAAGAAACCCAGGAGACTGAATCGACATCATCAGAGGTGTCTTCTCGTGGGAGTTCAGCGGAGGCGGAGGCCCAGCGGCTGTCTCGCGATTCGATGGCTAATCGCCCCGGCTCATCTACAGAGGGCGATCGCCCAGACCCTGGAGGCGCTCTAGTCGGCGCAGGCATCGAGGCCACCCTGTTTAACGGGGCGATGACCAAAATCAACGGCAACCTCACGAATCAGTCGGGCATCGTGCTAGAAATCGATATTTTGAGTCCCTCCAAGAAGCGACAGTTGCTCTATGTGGTGGTGCGCCAGATCATGGAACTGCTAGACGATCTAAAGCTGGCTCAGATTACCTCACAGCAGTTGTTTGAGCGGCGATCGCTAGTTTTACGTGATTTGTGGCAGCGGGTCGTCGAAGAGTTCTTTGGTCGCTACTACACCATCCCAATGCAATCGTCGGAGATTGAAGTGGTGGGTCTGATTAGCGAAGGCGCTGACACCGCCCAGAGCAGAATTCTAGATGACATTCCCTACAGCATCGAACTCTTGGCTCATCTGCTGTTTCGTGAGCCGTTGCAGGCTGACAGTGTGGCTTACCTACCCGGAACTCCCGAAGCCATGATGCGAGCGGAGCAGTTGCTCGACCATTTGATTGTCCAGGTCGGCAATAGCATTGTGCAGCCACTCCTCAACCAGCTCGGCGATGTAGAGGAGATGAAGCAAACGTTTTATGATCGCAGTCTGATCTCAAGTCGAGAGATTACCCGATTTCGCAATGCGCTGTCGTGGCGCTATCGCACCGATGAATTGGTGCAGACTCCTATGCTGATTTTTGAAAGCAAATACCGTCTTTTTACGATCAATGGCGGCGGCATTCGCCCCGTCTCCATCTATGCACCCCGTCGGGCTGAGTTAGAACGCCTCGAAGGCTTTCCCTTTTTAGTCACCCTAGCCCTAGAACTTCGTGATGCCATTGCGCCTCAGCTGCGGGCTGTAGTTTCTTGGGTCGGCAGTGGGTTTATTTATGTGCTGACTGACGTGCTCGGACGAGGAATTGGCCTGATTGTGAGGGGGGTGATTAAAGGCATCGGTTCGGCGTGGCAAGATGTGCGCCTAAGCCGAGATGCAGATCAGCGTCGGCTCTAAAGCTTGAGCCAATCATTTTTCATGCTGACCTGTCAGACTTCACAAGAATCAAAAAAACACTCAGTTTCTATTTCAAAGGAATTTCAAAAAGATTCCAGTCGCTCATGAACAATATTTTACAATATATTCCTTGCAAATAATAAGCCGCAGCCACATTATTTGCTCTCAAGAGGTTTATTTAGAAAAGTATTTCAAACTCAGAATTTATCTAGATGACGAACTTTTAAAGTAAGAAAAAGTTTTTGCATCTAAGTTATAACAGACTTAAAATGACTAGGCAGCAAATCATGTCTAATAACATTGACATTGGCAAACTCTTAAACCGTATACAAACTTTAGAAGAGCAAGTCAGAATATTACAGTCTTTTTTATGCAATCCTGACAATGACCTTTTGGAGCTTGTAGTACAACTTCAACAAGTTAAAGAATTTAACCAAGATTCAAAAAACTTGAAGGAGAAACTAAAAAAGGAATTCGAAACAGAGCTTGAAGAAAAGTTGGGAGAAAGACTGGAAGAGAGAAGAAAAGAAATAGAAGCACTGGAAGCGAGACGCTTAGAACAAGAAGACCAAGAAAAGTTTAAAGAACCTCGAAGGCGTGCGTTCCTGCAAGCCTCTTTAACTCTTTTTATCTTGTTTGCATTAAGTCTCTCATTTGTTCTGTTAGGGAAATTTGACTTGGCTGAAAAAACTCAGACAGAAATCACTTTTGATGCAGGAACTATTCTATTAGGAATTGCAGCTTCCGTTGCAACAGCTTTTTATGGAATAAATAGTAGAAGAAGAGAATAAGAAAACTCATACTCCTATTCAGACTTTTCTAGCTAGAGCAAAGTTAAACTCTTAGCGACTGTATGTGCCCATCAGTTCGGCATGTCCCAGAATATGGCCGTCGATCGCCTTCACCACATCGGGTTTAGAGGCTCCTGAGCCGAGATCCAGTTCAGTATCGAGGGCGTAAAGCTTAAAGAAATAGCGATGGGTACCGCTCGGGGGGCAAGGGCCACCAAAGCCTATATTGCCAAAGCCATTTTTCCCCTGGATGCCACCTGAAGGAAGCGTATTGTCTGGGGGCACCGCTTCGGGGAGCGATCGCACATCGGCGGCCAGGTTGAATATAATCCAGTGAACGAACGTTCCAGATGGAGCATCAGGATCATCTGCAATGAGAGCCAGACTTTGAGTTCCCTCCGGCGGGGCATCCCAACTGAGCGGTGGCGACAGGTCTTGCCCATCGCACGTATAGGTCTGAGGAATCGTCTCTTCAGGGTCAAAGGCCGAGCTTTGCAGCTGCATCGGTTGGGAAGACGCAGGTAGCTCAACCTCAGGGGCACTGCCACAGCCCAGTAGCAGGAGGCCAACCAGTCCCAGAAAGATGAGGCGATAGGGCAATCTGTATGTCTGAGCAAGCATCGATTAGCGCTCCCAACTGTCGAATCCAACACATCTAGAAAATCGAGTGAATCTGAGCTATCTAATAACTCCAACAAGCGACTCCAACAGGGTTTGCAGCTCGCACTGGGGCGATCGCTCCCAATGCATGGAATCTCGATACACGTGGTTCTCAATGCATATCAACAGCAATTCTCAGTTTGGCGAGTTGGCTACGCTTCCGACCCACCCGCGAATAAATTGCGGGCTAATCAGTGAAAGCCCCGTTGGGGCTAAGATCCGTCGGCTATCAGTCCCGAAGGGACTTGATCATTTGTAGCCCGCAATTTATTTGCGAGTGTTGTGGCGTAACCATAATGAGAATTGCTGGCATATCAATAACGTACTTCCATTAAACGTTATCCTCTTGCTTCCTTCAAAAGCTCAAGAAACGCAAAGACCGGAGGGGGATGCAACGCCTTGGCTAAGGTCGCAACCTCAATGGTGCGAAATAGAGGAACAGGGAGGCTAAACACCTTCAAATTAGCCGGGAGAGGCTCTGCTGCCAGTCGAGGAATGATAGTGCCGCCCAACCCTCGGGCAACCATGCCGACAATCGTCGAGTCATTTTTGACGTGATAAGACACGCGCAACTGCTGGTTAAATTGATTGCAATAAGCATAGACCTTGCGATCGCAGTTATCTCCTTCCGTTGCCATGATCAGCGGATAGCGCGTGAGTTCATCCCACGTGATGCTGTCTCGCGATCGCTCTTCATGGGGTTCAGCGTCTTTTGCATAGCCCTGAGAGAGCAGCACCACAAACTCGTCGCGCATAAATTCCCAGGTTTCAAACTCATCGTCTATCGCCTCGTCGATAAATCCAATATCAGAAAGTCCTTTTCGCAAATCATCCGCGATTGATCGGGTGTTGGTGCTTTCGCGCAGATCCACACTAATGTCAGGAAATCGCCGCTGAAACTCTGCTAACACCTCAGGCAAGACTTGGGTTGAGATGCTGCGAAACGAGGTAATGCGCACTTGGCCACCTTCTAGACTGCGAGCCCGATTCGCGTCTTTGATCAGGTCTGATTGAATCAGCATCATGTGGCGAGCATGGGTCAAAATGCGATCGCCAATGGGCGTCAAAGTTGCTCCGTGGCGACCCCGCAGAAACAAAGACACGCCTAAATCTGATTCAAGGGTGGCGATCGCATTACTGACGGCAGATTGAGACAGCTCCAACTGCAACGCCGCATCGCTAAAACTGCCTGTTTCAGCAACGGCGATCAGGGTATGGAGATGGGAGAGGCTGAGCTGAAAGGGGCGCTTGCGCGGCATAGACTAACTCCGGCAACAGCAGCAATGGATAAACAAGCAGAGTCTAACATCGAGTGGGTGTTTCCATCGATTTTACTGATGGAAGACATCTACTTCTTGTTTTGTTCTTTCAATAAGGTAGCGGCTAGATTCAATATATCGCCCATCCATCAAGCTGAACTCTAAATCAACCTGAACCCTTCTGAAGTCTGGGACTGATTATTCTTCTCCAGTGATGAATTAGAGGCGAACGCTCAATCATTTTCAATGGAGTGAACCATGAACATTCGGAATATCGACACTGCCCGTCGCCCCAGCATTCAATCACTATCGCTGATAGATCGAGTCTATTTGGCAAACTCGTTTCGTCTCGATGCGTTTCGTCGTCCTTTAGCAAGCATCTGGCAATGGCTGACCCACGATGTTGAGGAGTTTAAGGTCTGGACGACTAAAAACTACAGCGGTCAACTGCTCTGGCATGCCGTTGATCGCAGAACTGGCCAATCGCTTTACAACGTCTCTGAAGACGACATGCGCCAGTGGGTCGAACATCGCATCAGCGGCTCATTGAGTTAGCCCTAACGGTTGGCGATCGCCCGTTTATGGTGAAGGCGATCGCCTGATCCCAGTCACCCTTGATAAACAGTTGGCACGACGGCTCCTGAGACGCACGTATCACCGCCACATAGGCCACCGCCCTCGTCAACTTTTCCCAATGAGACTGATGCGAGTGCAGCATCCCTCCGGCGAGGGCAACCCATCCCACAGGCCCCAACACAAGGGCGATCGCCTGACTCATGCCCAGATAGCTCGAAAACGGAAGCGTCATGCCGACAGCATGGGTTAGCCCGCCTAAGACCGTGCTGGCCATGATGTAAACGCCAAAGCCACTCATGCGGGCTGCGGCCATGACTCCGCCTGTAGACAGCAGGGCATCAAGCTGAGTATTTTGAGTGCTGCCCTTCATCTGTAGCACCACTTGTCGCTGCTGTTGGGGTGAAAGGTGAGCCATCAGATCGCTAAACAGCGCCTTAACCACAGCATTCTCGATATCTTGAGTCGGCAGCTCGCGCCACGATCTGCCTTCAAGGGTCGCTTGCCAGTCAATGCGGATATGATCGGCAACATCTGTCACGATCTGCTTCCAAGACGGGTCGGCGCAGACCTGACCGATCGCCCCTGCGCGCAGAAATTTAAGATGATCACACAGCGATTGAGGTGAGTCTCCAAACCCTGCATTGATGAGCTTTGAGAGGTTGGCTCGTTGTTCACGGTTGGCAAATGAGAGCAGCGAATAGAGTTCTTTCATGGTGGGTTAAACAGGCATCCAAGCAAGCTGGATTTGGATAAAGATGTAGGTGGCGATCGCCATCAAAACGCCCAAAACGACGAGCCCTAAGAGGCCGCCCATGAGACTGCCTCCGATTGCACAAAGAGCAGTTGTGAATGCAGCAGCTCCCGCAAACGGGTTGAGCAACAGGGCAAAACTGGTCACCAGCAGCGGCGACGTAATCCCGGCGGCAACAGCAATAGTCAGGGCAATGGAGTTTCTGATGATCATGGCTGGAGAGAACGAGAAGTGAGGCGTTTGTGCTACTTCGTTATTCTTGCCTAGGGTCAAAAATCAGGGATTCCATAATTTTTCTCATTTATCTTTATGGATTCTTTGCTCAATTGTGAGCGATCGCCCGATGCAGAATCATGCTTCAGGCGTTCTGTAGGTATTCGTGCGCAAATTTTTGAGGAGTGGCGATCGCATGTCGGCACAAATAAGAAGCGGTCAGTTTTTTTCCGGTGGCGATTGACTCGACTCAGCCATTGACATCTAAAGGAACAGGCTTACTTAACAAAACCTTCATCAAAAATACCTGTATCTTCATCACAGCTTTTCATCTAAAGGAGATGATGGTACGTACCTACAACAAATTCAGCAGTTAAGCCGCAGGTTTTGCTGAACTCTATGGATCGCTCAGGGTGTGCTTTTACTGAACGTTGCCGACTATCGACAGAGACACATCATGACAAAACCAATGTTTAGAAGGTGCGCTGAGAGCGATATTGATGTCCAGCATGTATTGTCTGCTATGGATCTTGACAACATGAAGAATTGCCAAACATACACGGGCAGATGTCAAGCCTCAAGGCTAATGCCTGGAATGTTAGTCAGAATTAAAGACGCTCCTCACTGGGTTTATTCTGTAGTGCAAACCTTCACAGAAAATGTAGGAGATGAGGGTTGGGAAGAAGAATGGGCTGAGCTGAGAACATCAAATGGCGACTTGGCGTTTTGGAGAGTTTGCCAGCTAGAAGAAGCCTGATGCAGTCCATCCCATTGTTTTCACTATGAAGTTTCACTCTAAGTTTCGTGATCAGTGAAGGGGCGATCGCCACCCTACTGGTGCGCCACAGTAAACTTGGTAGAAAATGGGGTAGATACCGTTTAGGTTGGGTTAAGCGATAGCGAACCCAGCGAAAAAGTTGGTATTGTTGGGTTTTCTCCCTTAGAGACGCTGCGCGTTGGCGAAGCCCGTCTATCGGACGAAGGTGCCCTCAACCCGACCTACCAAATTTACTGGTTCTTTGACGTTCATGTCTGAATCTACGACCCAACCCATGCCCCAGATTCCCACAAGTTTAGATGAGGCGATCGCCCAAGCAAAGCAAGCGGCTCAAGCTGCGGTTGATGATGGCTATCAGCGGCTTTGGGTCGAGCTAGTGATTCCTGAATTAAAGGTGATGCCTGTCGCGGAAGGCCTTTTGCCTGCGTTTGAATCTCTGGGATCAAAGCTGCGGCTCTTTTTCCCCGATGCGGGGGCAGCAGCGCTGGCACGGCGAGATTGGGGAGAAAAGCCCTACGAAATTCGAGGCATTGGTGAGCTAAAGGCCAAGGTGCAGCCCGACGAAACTCTCTTTATTTTCATCGAGCCGTCGTCTGTTGAGGTGAAGGAAGTAGAGGCGCTGTGCGATGAGATTGGCGATCGCCCCATAATTTTTCTCAATCCGCGTTTAGAAGACATCGCCACCATTGGCATTGGCTACGCGGGGCGGCAATTGCGGGAGCGATTTATCAGCCTGTTTGACTCGTGCTACTACATTCGTTCGATGGAAGGGGCGGCGTTATTTCGCTGTTATCCATCGCCCTGGCAGCTCTGGCGAGAAAAAGAAGAGACCTATGAGCTAGTCCGTGAGTTTTCCTCCCGTCCTAATTCGGAGCAGATGGAGCGGGCGTTGTGGGGCGAATCAGACGAGGAATCTGAATCAGGGTCTAACCCAACCCAGGGTCAAGCTCGCCAGCCAAGAAAAGGTCTGCTGTCAGGCTTGCAGCAGTTTCTCAAGGCTCTGAGTCAGTAGGCTAGTCAGGAGGCTGCCAGCAATTCTCAGTTTGGCGAATTGGCTATCTGACTACGCTTCCGACTCGCCCGCGAATCAATTGCGGGCTAATGAGTGAAAGCCCCGTTGGGGCTAAGAACTATCAGCTATCAGTCCTGAAGGGACTTGATCGTCTGTAGCCCGCAATTTATTTGCGGGTGTTGAGGCGTAACCATAATGAGAATTGCTGGGAAGCTGCGGTCTTCCATCGCTTCTGATCCCGGCTCAACATCATTGGGCACTCTGGGCTTAAACCATCCCCATACTGACATTCCCATACTGGCATTTCCATACTCGTGGCAGGCGCGAAACACTCCTGTTCTTTTTAGAGGCAGATGACACTCGATTCGTCTTACTCTGAACCCCACTTAAACGATACAAACCCTGATGCAAAACCTGCTTTAGGCGGTTCGCCTCCACACGATGCGGAGCTAGACGCAGACTTGCATGATGAACTCTGGGATCAAGGAAGACTAGCTCGTGAGCCTTTAGTCTCCGTCATTGTGCCGATTTATAACGGCGAGGCCGACTTGCCTGCTCTGGTGCATCATCTGAGGGCGCAGACCTATGCTGCTGAACGGGTGGAATATCTGCTCGTCGATAATCAGAGTCGCGATCGCACGTCTGAATTATTGCACCAATTCGCCCAAGCCCCGTTAGCCCAAGGCTCGTTAACTCAAGACAGTGGCGATCGCCCAATCACCCTAATCCCTCTCCGATCTGACCGCATCCAAAGCTCCTATGCAGCCCGAAATGTCGGCATTAAGGCAGCCAAAGGCGACATTCTGGTGTTTACCGATGCAGACTGTCGTCCGGCTGCAAATTGGTTAGTAGAGTTGGTCAAGCCCTTTGCTCAAGATCACGTTGGCCTCGTTGCCGGAGAAATTATCGGACTCCCCGGCCAGACCCTGCTCGAAATCTTTGCTGAGCGCCAAGGCACCTTGTCGCAAAAGCACACCCTGAACCATCCCTTCAGCCCCTACGGTCAGACCGCAAACTTGGCTGTTCGACGCGCGGCCCTGACCTCAGTCGGCCTCTTTCGACCCTATCTCACCACGGGCGGCGATGCGGATTTGTGCTGGCGAATTTTGCGGTCAACGGGCTGGCAAATGCACTGGGCACAAAAAGCGGTCGTGCAGCATCGCCACCGCTCGACCCTGGCGGAGCTGCGTCGCCAGTGGCACAGATATGGCCGTTCTAACCGCTACCTCCATGACCTGCACGGCATTGCGCTCACCCCAGAGCTGACCTGGAAAGACTATGGCTACCGCATCGGTCGCTGGCTGCTGAAGGAAGTGCCCCGACATGGCCTCGGGATGATGCAGGGGAAGAGCGATCGCGCCGATCTTCTAGCTACCCCCATCAGCCTCATGTGTATTGCGGCTCGCAGCCAGGGTCAACGGCAGGCTCGGCTACCGCTGCGGGCGCAGCAGATCGAGTCGTGGTAGGTCAGCACTCACCTACGACCAAGCTCAAGACATGCTAAGACAAGGAATGAGAGAGCTATACTAAACACAATTAAGAATTGTTGCGGATGGAGGCGTATCCGAATGGCGGCTAAAGTGGAAATCTATACATGGAGCACGTGCCCTTTCTGCATTCGTGCAAAGTCGCTTTTAGATAAGAAGGGCGTTGACTTCACAGAATATTGCATCGATGGCGATGCAGAAGCTCGCGATGTCATGACAAAACGGGCACAGGGGCGGCGATCGCTGCCGCAAATTTTTATCAATGATGAGCCGATTGGGGGCTGTGATGAGATCCATGCTCTCGAACGACAGAAACAGCTCGACCCGTTGTTAAGTGCAGGCTGAATGAGGTGCAGGCTGGGGTTACGTTCGCTAGCGGTACGTGCGGCTTCCCTAAGAGCAGCCGACCATAGGGTTTCTGGATCAGAAATCACCAAAACACTTGTGAGGAATGGGGCGATCGCGCCAGCTTTTGCTCAGCTCTAGGCTCACGCTTGGTTGTTCAGAGCCTTGCCTCTGACCGTATCACCAGTATCATCGGTATGATAAAAGCTTGGCAGAAGGGGTGCCCCACAAGACAGGAGCATCCTGCAATATTTGTTCATCGTGTCAATCGTTTATCGGGTCTATTCACAAACCACGCCACATCACAGGATTTGCCCTGCGATCGCGTGATAGGTGAAAACATCAGTTAGGCATCACTTAATGAGTCAAGAGGAGCTATTTTCAGGGTGAAATTTGCATTCATCATTGACCCCATTTCAAAGCTTGATCCCAGCCACGACAGCAGCGTCGCGCTGATGGAAGCTGCACAAGCCCTCGGCCATGAGGTGTGGATTGCCGAGGCCAATCAGCTCTGGGTCGAAACTGGCAACGCCTGGGCTCATCTGACTCCCGTGCAGCTTCAGCCTGTGCGGTTAGAAGACGGACACTGGGTTGCAGCTTCCCCTTGGTATCAGTTGGGCGATCGCGCCTCCCGTTGCCTCAACGACATGGATGCCGTGTTCATGCGGATTGATCCTCCAGTCAATACTGCCTATCTCTACGCCACGTTCATTCTCGACTACATCAATCCCGCCACGACGCTGGTCGTCAATCATCCTAACGGGCTGCGTCTGGCCAATGAAAAAATGTATGCGCTCCAGTTTTTGGAGGTGATTCCTAAGACGCTAGTGAGTCAGAGTAAGCAGGTGATTCGTCAGTTTGTCGAAGAGCATGGGGCAGCGGTGCTCAAACCCCTAGGCGGCAAAGGCGGCGAAGGGATTCTCTTTATTGAAGCGGGCGATCGCAACTTCAATTCTCTAGTCGAAATCAGCACCCAAAACAACCAGCTCCCGATCATGGTGCAGCAATATCTGCCCGCCGCCAAAGAGGGAGACAAGCGCATCATCGTGCTCAATGGTGAGCCGATTGGAGCCGTCAACCGCATTCCTTCTGGCACTGACTTTCGCGGCAATATGGCCGTTGGGGGACGGGTGGCTGGTGTGGAGATTACCGAGCGCGATCGCCATATCTGCAATGTTCTTGCTCCGGCTCTGCGGCGCGATGGCCTCTTTTTCGCAGGACTCGACGTGATTGGGGGCTACCTCACAGAAGTCAATGTCACCAGCCCGACAGGCATTCGAGAAATCGATCGGCTGGCCGATGCCCAGATCGGGCATCAAATTATCGAGTGGGTGGTTCAACAGCAAACGGCGTCATCGGGGTTGGTTTCAGCCTAAAGATCAGATACTGGGTGAGTCTTTCGCTAAATCTTTTGAAAATCTTCCAAATACGTCAACCTAAAGAGGGGTTTGGCAAAATCGCCATCACCCTTGCCTATCGCAGTGTTTGGGCTGAGTGAATGGTTCACCCCAAACAGGTACGCTTCTGACAAGTTTTGTATGATGGATGATGAGCACCACGCTCTTAGGATAGTTACGTATCGGACATATCGAACATATCGGATAGCTACACATCCATTCTCACTACAGTTACCCCTATGCTTTCACAAATTGTGCGCCCTATGGTTCGCACGCAAATTCGACTCCTAGCGAATAGTCAAGCGACGCGTTCCACCCTTGTGACAACCATTGCCCAATGGTTGGGGTTTCTTGGAGTGCAGGCAAAGGTCAATCATTTAGACACGGTTTCTAATCAAATCCAGCTGTCGCTTATTGTGGGTAAGCCCGAAGCGTGCGACGACCACGACTGGAAACAAATTCTCAAAAATCTCAACATGGGCCAGAGCGACGATCACCCCCCCCTCGCTGACCCAGCCCAAATGACCCCTCAGCAGCAGAGTAAGTTCTACCGACTGCTCGCCTATGTGCTACAGGTCGGATACCCCGACAACGTACCCACGTGGGAAGAACTCAAGCCTCAAATTCAAACCTTAGGGTTTAACGAAGAAACCCTGGCGGGCATTCGTTCTGCCCTCAAGGTGCCTCAGTCTATTGAGGCGCTGATGGAAAATCTCGACCCCGATGTGGCGGCGATCGCCCTCTCTAAGGCGGTGAACTTAGCCCTACTCGATCGGCAGGTGAACCCGTCTGAAGACAAGGCTCTCAGTCTGTTGCTCGATGCCATGAAGCAACCTAATCTGTCAGCTCGATAACGTCTTGATAACGTCTATGTCTGCGTTTATTCAACACATTCCGAAAGCAGAGCTTCACATTCACATTGAGGGGTCGCTGGAGCCGGAGCTGATGTTTGCGCTTGCCCAGCGGAATGACCTGACGCTTCCCTATGAATCAGTGGATGCCGTTCGAGCGGCCTACGAGTTTGAAGATCTCCAGTCGTTTTTAGACCTTTACTATGCAGGTGCAGGCGTACTTCAAACAGAGCAAGACTTTTACGACTTGACCTGGGCATATCTTCAGCGCTGTGCCGCTCAAAATATCCGCCATACGGAAATCTTTTTTGACCCGCAAACTCATACTCAGCGCGGCATTGACCTTGAGATTGTGTTTTTGGGTATTTATCGTGCCCTCGAAGACGGCAAAGCTCAGCTTGGCGTATCGTCTTACTTAATTCTCTGCTTTTTGCGGCATCTCAGCGCCGAAGCCGCTCACCAAACGCTGAAGCAAGCGCTGCCATTCAAGTCGATGATTCCCGCTGTAGGACTAGATTCGTCGGAGATGGGGCATCCGCCCTCAAAGTTTAGAGCCGTTTTTGACGCCGCCCGTGCCGAAGGTTTTCTCACAGTTGCCCATGCGGGAGAAGAAGGCCCTGTGGAATACATCTGGGAAGCGATTAAGCTGTTGGGCGTATCCCGCATCGACCACGGAGTTCGTTGTGTAGACGATCCGGCTCTGGTCGATTATTTGGTCGAGCACCAAGTTCCGCTGACGGTCTGCCCGTTATCGAATATCAAGCTTTGCGTTTTTGACTCAATGCAGCAGCACAACCTCAAGGCTCTCCTCGCTCAAGGACTGTGCGTTACGGTAAATTCTGACGATCCGGCTTACTTTGGCGGCTACGTCAACGAAAACTTTGAGGCTCTTGAAACTGCTATAGGACTGAGTTCGCAAGAAATCTACACCCTTGCGCTCAATTCGTTTCAGGCGTCTTTTCTTCAGGAGTCTCAGAAAAAGCAGCAAATTGCTGAACTCGATGCATTTATAGCCTCGAATCAAGCCTGAGTCAGGCGATCGCCCATTACTAATCTGCGATCCGCAGCCTATTCGTTTTGAGAAAAGTTTTCTAGGGCGATCGCCTCATGCTCTCGGATTTGCTCTAGATTCGGCATTTCCAGCTTTTCGCCGAGTTCGGTCGCAGTGGCCGCTGGCAACGCCGTCAGCACTTCAGCTTGGGTCGCTTTCACATCAGGATGACTCTTGTGCCAAAGGTTAACCAGCCCCATGACAAATCCTACGCTCACATAGGAACCGCCAACGAGACAAGTGGTGTCAAAAAGAACATTGAGGACGAGCTGCATTTATCGCTCCTTGAGGTGCTGCTCTCTGTTCGCGTTGATTGCTTACGCGTTGATTGCCTACGCGTTGATTGCCTACGCGTTGATTGCTTGAGTTGACTTCACGGCTTCAGCACTCGACCATAGCTTACCCCATTCAAACACCAAATGAGATGGGTGTTCATACAGTTATCAGTGATACAGCATCGTTTACTTTAGTTTTAACCAAGTACTGACCTACTTCGCCGATGCCTGATGTAGAGAAAAAGAGACCGCAGTGCCCTGGTGAGGCTTGCTTGACACAGAGATCTCACCATTATGAGCCGAGATGATTTGCCGACACAGATATAAACCCAGGCTAATTCCGGTCAGTTGAGGCTGTTTAGAAGATTGGGTGCAGAGTTGAAACAAGCGATCGCACCGATCTTGCGCCATGCCGACTCCATTGTCTGTGACGGTGCAGTTCACCCAATCAGGCTCAGAGGTGAGAGTGATGTCTAACTGCACCTGGGGTGGGTTGTGAATCACAGCATTTTTAAGCAGCTGGTGAATGACGCGCCTGATATACGCACTATCGGCCCACACGTTAGGGACAGTATGGCTTGAAGAGAAGGAAACCATCGCCCGATTTTTGTCAATTAAGGGGGCAAGATCGGCGATCGCCTCTTCGATTAGCCGATATAAATTAACGGAAGCAGGCTCGATTGAGACTCCCTCAGTTTTCATCTGGTAGGCTTCTTGCAGAGAATTGAGCTTACTGAGCTGACAATCGCCTGCCTGAATCATCCGTTCTAAAATAGGGCGCGCCAGATGCACCGGATCTTGAGGTTGGCCTTCAAGGGTGCGCAGCATGATCAAGTTTCCCATCACAGTCGTACGCATATCATGGGAAACCGCATGAAGAAACTTATCGCGCAGCTGGTTCATCTCCTGTAGCTCGATCATTTTTTGCTCAAGCTGCTGGGTTCGCTCTTTGACCTGTGCTTCTAGCCCCGCATTAAGCTGCTGCACCTGGTTGTAAAGTTGCCCCTGTTGAATGGCGATCGCCACTTGAGTCGCCAGTCGTTCGAGCAGCTCTTTCTCAAACCGTTGCCAATGGCGTGGAGTATCACACTGATGGGCAACGAGAACCCCATAGAGACGGTCGTTGACCTTAATCGGAACCCCTAAAGCAGCTTTGACCTGATAAGGCTGCACACATTCCCGGAGAAAAGAAAGGCAGGGAAAATCATCCAGTTTCTCCATATTTTCAATTGCGACAACCGGAGTTTGCTCAAAGACACGATAGATCTCAGCGTGAACTGATTCATCCATGTGTTCTCCAATCAGTGAAGCCAGGTTGGGCAATACAGATTCTGCCACCACGGTTCCCTTGTGGGTGTCGTCAAATCGGCAAATAAAGACGCGTCCAGTTTGCAAAAGTCGTCGCACTTCGCTCACCGTCGTGTTCAACATATCTTGCAAATTCAGCGTCTGGCGAATATGAAGCGCCATTTCTGCGAGGAGGCGATCGCGCTCATTGGCTAGCCGCAGTCGTTCATCGGCACGTTTTTTCTCGGTGATATCGCGGGCGACTAACAGCATATAGTGCTCGCCCTGGAGGAGAATGAGTTCCACTGAGACTAGGGCAAAGAGCGACTGCCCAGATTTGCTGCGAAACTCAAATTCCTGGTTGCGAACCTGATGCTGGTTGCGAACTTGCTCAATCAACCGTTGGCGATCGCCTAGATTGGCCCAGAGATTGAGGTCGGTGACGGTTTTACCCAGCACTTCGTCGCGCTGATAGCCCGACAACTGCAAGAAGCTATCGTTGACATCAATAATTAAGCCGTGGTCGAGGGTGCTGATGGTAATCGCATCAGGGCTAAAGCCAAACGCCTTAGAAAATTTTTCCTCTGATTCTCGCAACGCTTGCTCTGCCTGACGCTGGATGGTGACATCTTGAATCGTGCCTGTGATCAGAGCATCGTTCACCTCCACCTGTTCGGTTACGTGCCGTTCTTGATCGTCGGCCAGCCGCAGTCGATAGGTGGCCGTGTATGGCTGCTGATGCTCAATGGCTCGTTCCAACAACTGCTGAATGCGATCGCGATCGCTGGGATGCACCACATCCAAAATCAGCTCGTACCCAGGGCGATCGCCCACGCTCTGATGTACGCCCTGGCAAGGGTCAAAGCCCAGTAAATGATAAAGCTCCGCCGACCCATACCACTCTTCCGTTGAAAACTGATAATCCCAATGCCCAATACGAGCAATCCGCTGGGCATTGGAGAGGCTTGACTCGCTTCGACGCAACAGATGCTGTGTGACTCGTTGCTGGCGTACCGCCGTCGCCAATACCAGCGTCGTAGCTGAGATCATTCTCATAAATGCCTGTAAAAGAAAAATAGGGGCAGAGATGATCCCAGTTCCTGCTTCAAAACCATGCACTAGAAACGGCCCTAGTTCATGCAGAGAACCCCATATTGCAATAGCCGAAACAAGGCTACTACCCAACACGGCCATGAGAGGGCTAAATCTCAAGGCAGCCCAAATCAGAAGCGGAAAAGGCGCATACTCAATCGGATATTGGGCGAGATCGTGGGAGATATTCGAGCAAAAAATTAAAGCGGTCAGGGTGATCAGCGCCATGAACCAAATCATGCGCTCAAGCAATGCCCGATGAGAATATGGGTGTGACGGGTGAGATGGCGCTACATAGGCTTGAACCAGTAGAAGCAGCAATGGTGTCACAATCAAAACACCCATGCTGTCTCCCACCCAAAACGTGCTCCACATGGGCCAAAACTCTTCAGCGGCAAGACTCCCGGTGAGGCGCAACACTCCAATCGAAAAGCTGCTGCCAATTAAGGTGGTGACTAACCCACCGATAACAATCAGCCCAATCACATCTCGCAATCGCTCTAAACTCGACCGTACCCCCATCCCATGCAGTAAGCTCACTCCGGCGATCGCCTGAAGAGTGCTGCCTAAGGCTGAGACAAGTGCCTCAAATAACGAACTTTGGTGGGTATAGTCCACTAAAAAAGCACCAACCATCACACCGGGCCACACTTTTCGACCCAGCACCATCAAGGCAGCTAAGGCAATGCCTGCGGGAGGCCACACGGGAGAGGCTTGACCCGAGAAATCAGGAACCGAAAGAATAAACTCGGCAGTCAAAAAATAGGTGACCGCAATCATTAAAATTGAGCCCAGATAAGAAATTGGCCCATGAATCAGAATCGGTGTTCTGGAATCTGATTTCTGATTTACTTTTTTATCGGGATGATTAGAGTGAGTTGACCTCATGGACATAGAAAGCAGCTAACCAAGTGAGCCGACAGCTAAACGAGAATATAAAAGTAGAGAAAGGATGCACAAGTCTGATGCTTAGCAGTTTCGAGTTCTTATAAATTTCGGGCAAGGCTCTGAGAGCATGATCTCAATCCAATCAGGGCTTACGCACAACTCGACTCAGCCTGCATAAACTCGTTGAAATGGTGGGCGTGACGCGCCCACCATTTCAACAAACTGCGCAAGTCCTGTCCAATGTCTTTTCCGAAATCGGGTTTTCCCAAATTGAGATCGATGCAGTTATTGTTAGCTTCACAGTTATCGTTAACTTCACAGTGGCTGATTTTACGTTGAACGACTTCCTCCGAGTGGATGACTCCTATCGTTGTCTATTCATTGGAGTCTATAGCGATCCGAAATGATTTGTGAATGGTGGGCGGGCTGCGCCCGCCCACCATTCACGGTTCAAGTTCACGAATCATTTGAGATCGCTATAGATTTAAATGAGTCACCAGAGACATCTCTAAATTAAAAATTTCTGCGAAGGCTTTTAGTAGTGCTGCTTGTACCCGCAGCAGATCTATGTCAGGGGCAAAATCGACCAGGCGACCGACCGGGCGATCGCCAATTCCACAGGGCACGATGTTTTGAAAGCCTGTCATATCAGGGCATACGTTGAGGGCAAACCCATGCATCGTGATCCAACGGCTAACCTTAATGCCAATGGCTGCAACCTTATGACCCTTCACCCATACCCCCGTCAACCCCTCAATACGTTCTCCCTGCAAACCATAGTCAGCCAGCACTTGAATGATAATGTCTTCAAGCTGACGCAGGTACCAGTGCAAATCTTGCCGATAGTAGCGCAAATTTAAGATAGGGTAACCGACAATCTGCCCCGGAGCATGATGGGTCACTTCTCCGCCTCGCTCAATGCGATGAATGGGGATATTGCACTCAGACGGAGCAACCTTTACAAAGTCTAGGCTAGCTCCTTGTCCAAGGGTATAGACAGGCGGATGCTCCAGCAACAGCAACATATCTTTTAAGTCAGGTTGAGTACGGCGAGCCGCAACTAGCGATCGCTGCCATGCCCAAGCCGTCTCATAATCAACGAGACCTGGACAATAGACCTGGCATTGTCGTTTCTGCATTATTGAGAGCCTCTTGCTGTCCTGATCATCTGTCCTGATCATCATTGTGGGACGAAACTTGATAGAAAAATCCAGCCCTGTCAACCGATTTCTTTAAACTCTCTGCACTAATGAAATCAAGAATTATCAAGGGATGCAAAGCATTTTGAAGGTGACTGTTATGCCCAATACAAGGTGATACGGTGTATTTATAAGCCAAGTTCTCAATGGGAGGAAGCTTTATGAAGCTTGTTATCCAGGGCAAAAATATTGAAATCACTGATGCAATGCATGAATATGTGCATCAGAAGATTGAAAAAGCAGTGAGCCATTTTCAGAGTTTTATAACCGAAGTCGATATTACGCTTTCAGTGGCTCGTAACCCCCGGATAAATCCAAAGCAAATTGCCGAGGTCACAATTTATGTGAATGGTGCGGTTGTTAGAGCCGAAGAGAGTAGCGAAAACCTCTACGCCAGCATTGACCTCGTTGCAAATAAAATTGCTCGTCAACTGCGAAAGTACAAAGAAAAACAGCGTGATCGGAAGCATCTGCATGTGAAGACCGCTGACTTTTTGAAGCCTAGTGCGATCGCTGGTGACTTAGTACAAAATCAAACACCAGAGCTACCCCATGAAGTCGTGCGAGCGAAGTATTTTGCAATGCCTCCAATGACGGTTGAGGAGGCTCTTGAGCAGCTCGATCTCGTCGATCACGATTTCTATATGTTTCGCAATGCTGCAACGGGAGAAATTAACGTCATTTACGAAAGAAATCATGGAGGGTTTGGAGTTATCCAACCGCGTAATGGCAATGGTCATGTCAACGGCAAACTAGGAGAGATTGCCCAAAACGGTCATACTGAATCGTCAGAATACGTCAAGGCATAGTTCTCTTCCAATTCCCAAGCCCAAATATTTTTGAGCAGTGGGATATCTCAGATTAGAGCTGCAATGCTTCTTTTGGCGGCACCTCATATCTGAGTATGAGTTTACTCTTAGAACCTGCGGGGCAGAGGTTTTTCTCTATCCCGCAGGTTCTAATGGATTTCACAATTCACAAGCGATTTAGGATCGCCATAGAAGTGTCTTTGAATAAGTGTTTTTCAAGTGTCGGCGGCTAGATTTCTGCGTTAGGGTGATGGGAGCGAATCATTTTTCTTGATTTATTTGTATGGCACTCTACACCTATGCGTTTGTTCGCCAGTCTGAAGACCCGCTCTCGTTACCTGTAGGAATTCAGCAGCAACCTCAGTTCCTTAGCGCAGGTCAGCTGTTAGCAGTGGTAGAACCAGAGTTAGATATTGAGCGGTTGCAGGCGAATGATGAACAACTGATTCAAGCTGTGATTGCCCACGATCGCGTCATTCAGAGTGTCTTTGAGCAAACAGTAGTCCTTCCCCTCAGGTTTGGCACCTGTTTTACGAGTGCCGATCGGTTGCTTGAGCATCTGGAGCAGCGATCGCCCGCCTACGAAAAATTTTTGTTTGATTTTGCAGGAAAAGCAGAATATACCCTTAAAGTTTCTCCCGTTGACCCTCCGGTCGAACCTGAGGTGACCCAAGCGAAAGGCAAAGAATATCTCCTGCAAAAAAAGCGACAGTATCAGGCACAAACGTCTTTCCAGCAGCGACAACAAGACGAGTTTGACCAGTTACTTCAGCTCATTGAAGAGCAATATTCTGTTGAATCTGGCAACAGTCTTGATTCAGACATCCGCAGAATCAATCTGTTGTGCGATCGCCATGACGAAGTATTGCTGAGAAACCGCTACCAAACCTGGAGTGAGATCTGTACCTGCTGGGAGTTGAGCCTGAGTGAAGCTCTACCTCCCTATCACTTTGTCGCTCTTGGTGACTAACCCTACTGTGATCTCAAAAGATCTACAGTCAATTTAAAAAATTACATCTTGATGTTTATGCCAATGGTCTATCAATACCGGGAGCATGTCACTTTTTCACCCTCACCCTAAATCCCTCTCCCAGCGGAGAGGGACTTTGAACCTCTTGCTCCCCTTCTCCCTGTTGGGAGAAGGGACTAGGAGATGAGGGGATTTCGGGATAGTTGCAAACCTGACATGCTCCCATCAATACCTGGATTCTTCTAAGCTTAAGAGTTCATAAACAAAGAGGACTCTTGCTTCTACAGAACGATAGATTCAAAGCATAAAGCTAAGGGTGTCATATCAGATTAAATGCCCAAAGCAAACAGGGTTTTGTTGCCAGTGGAGCAGTGAGGTGAGCTTCCGCACATCATCAACATGACCTTTGCGACATGGATTTTTGCGACATAGATTTTGGACTTCAGATACTAATTATTGGGTCTTGGCAGTACTTATGGCAGAAGCAAAAGATGTACAGCAATATTTGGCCTACTGGTTTCAGGCCGGAAAACGCATCATGTTAAAGGGTGGCCGTGAAGCCTATCGCCCATCCACGGTGATTCAGGGCGATCGCTACAGTGATGAGTTCCAGAAATGCTGGAATGATGTGCTGAGTGAAAACTCGGGCGATTGCTTTCTAGAGGGCACTGATCAGACCATCCGAGAGCTACTTTCTCCTTCATGGGATGTGGCATCCTGTGCCAGGTGCGAGATGCCCGTTCCCATGGTTTCTGTAGGTGTAAGCCCTCTTGCATGTCCATGTCACGACGTTCCTACCTGGCCTAACGAAGAGATTCCCAGGCCGCGATCGCCCGTTGATAGTCGCGATCGTTTGTCTCAGCTTCGTAGTCGCTTGAATCAACCAGACTCTGACCACACCTCTATCTCACAAGATAAGTCTGGCTCACAAAATAAGTCTGGAACGGGGGCGATCGCCCCCTGATCCATTAGTTCTCATTGCGATTTGATTCTCATTGCGATTTGATTCTCATTGCGATTTAGCTGAGTGGCGTCGCAAAAACCTGAGTCCAGTAGTGATTGTAATTGACACTCCCAGTGTCATTAGCAAGATAGTAGTAGCCAACCCCCAACTCTGCCAGATTCGCATTCAAAATATTGGCACGGTGACCGGGGCTGCTCATCCAACCTTCAACAACAGCTTCAGGGGTTGCATAGCCTGCGGCAACGTTTTCTGCGGCCCTCTGATAGTCATATCCTTCAGCGTTAATGCGGTCAAACGGGCTCGACCCATCCACCCCTGTATGGTCAAAGAAATCGTCTACGGCCATGCTTTCAGAATGCTCCTGGGCGGCTCGATTGAGTTGGATATCTAACGTTAATGGTTGCAAGCCTGCCGTGGCGCGTTCTTGGTTTGTTAGATCAAGAACCTCTTGAATGAATGGATCAGCTTCATTGTTAGATCCATTAGTAGATCCGCCAGTCGAGCCGCCTGTAGATCCATTAGTAGATCCGCCAATAGAGCCACCTGTAGAGAGTTCTTTCGACACAAACCGAAGCTTATACGTTGTATTGCCCCGTTCTCGGGTCACACGAATAAAGTATTTGCCTGAGTCTAGCTCATTGACTTTAAGCTTTTCATTGCGACGCCCTCGCCGACTTGAACTCGCAATCAGACGACCCTTGCGGTCAAGAAATTCTAGATTAGCATCTGCTTTCAAGCCTTGCAGCTTCAGTTTCAGCTTGCTACTACTCTTCACCCGAAATGAATAATAGTCATCGGTATCTGACTGGCCAACCCAGTCTTTCAGCGTTCCTTTCCCTGATTTAAAGTTGATTTTGCGGGCGTTAGCTCTTGTATTTCCAGCACGATCGCGCAGCATATCTTTAAATCCTTAGTCATTGTAAGACGACATTCTTCAAGAATTCCCAGGTCAGTGAAAAAAGCGATCGCCCTGACTTAGAAATACCTGTCTATATGAAAATAAATAAGCTTGACACAGTTAACTCTAGCGAATCAATTTCAATAGCCCAGAGTACGTTCAAACTTTTTCAAAAATTTACTTTCACAAATTAGACGTAAAGCGATAAACGCTAGAGCAGTGAATCGATTTGCACGTTGAATATTGATAATTGAGGAGAGATCATCACAAGGTAAGCAATGAGTTATAAGAAAATGGCTTGTGGAGTAAAGAGCCTCAATATGATGAATATTCATATTAAAAGTTGATGAATTGAATAGTTCAACTGCTATGAGAAAGCTATTTACTCTGTTGTAGAATGAGCGATCGCCCTTCCTATTTTGAATACGGCAGAAAATGTTTTCAAGATCAAATTTTCTGAGATGAGTGAAATAAAAATGGGTGAAAAGATCAAACTTGTTTCAATCTATGTTGATTAGGTCGTCTTCATATCTCTAGTCTCTCCAAAATTTAGCGCCTGCTTTAGATGATAAGTTTATTAATTAGTCCTTTGGTAAACCTTTGGTAAATCTATGAGTTGGCGAGTTTTAGTAACCTGTCCCCCCATGATCATGACCCTAAGTGAATGTGAGGAGCGTTTTCGGCAAGAGGGGTTTGATGTGCATGTGCCCCAGTTTGAACAACAGATGAGCGAAGCCGACCTGTGTGATCTCATCGCCGAGTTTGACGGGGTCATTGCTGGCGATGATCCGTTCACGGCTAAGGTGCTAAAAATTGGGCAGCAAAATAAGCTAAAAGCCCTGGCAAAATGGGGCATTGGCGTCGATGCGATCGCCCTCGATGCGGCGAAAGAGCTGGGCATTTTTACCTCCAACACGCCCAATGTTTTTGGGGATGAGGTTGCCGATGTGGCCCTAGGCTATACGATTTTGATCGCCCGTCAACTCCATCGCATGGATGCGGCTGTGCGTCGAGGCGAGTGGCTCAAAGTTCAAGGCACATCCCTCCGAGGAAGAACAGCTGGTGTGATCGGGGTCGGCAGCATTGGCAAGGCGATCGCCCGCCGCTATCGCGTGCTGGGCATGGAGGTGCTGGGCTATGACGTGTTTCCGATTGATTCGGCTTTCTGTGAAGAAACTGGAGTGAAAACGGTAGACCTGCAAACCCTGTTTCAACACTCAGACTGCATCACCCTGGCCTGCAACCTAACTCCCGAAAATCGCCATTTGCTTAACGCCAGTGCCTTCAACCAAATGAAAGACGGCGTTTGGCTGGTGAATGTTGCGCGAGGGCCAATCATTGACGAATCAGCCTTGATCGAGGCGCTCAAGTCAGGCAAAGTCGGAGCCGCCGCGCTCGACGTATTCGAGCAAGAACCTTTGGCGGCAAGTCATCCTCTAACGCAGTTTGACCAGGTGATTTGTGGCAGCCACAACAGCTCCAATACGCGAGAGGCCGTGTTGCGGGTCAATCAACTCGCGATTGATAATCTCGTGCGCGACCTCAACCGAGCCGTGGCAGGAGAAACCCCATGAGTCGAGTGGTCGTGATTACGGGCGTGGCCGGAGGCATCGGCCACGCCACGGCTCTGTGCTTTCAGCGGCAGGGCTGGGCTGTTGTCGGACTCGATCGCCAGTCCACACCAGACATCGACGGTGTTGATCGCTACCTGAAGGTCGATTTGGCAGACGCAGATGCGATTCAAGAGGCGATCGCCCAACTTCAGCAGACCTATCCCAACGTTCATGCCCTGATAAACAACGCCGCCTACCAGGTGTGTAAGCCTGCCCTGGAGATGACCCTGGCCGAATGGGATTTGGTCATGGCCGTCAACGTGCGGGCTGCGTTTTTTTTAGCGCAGGGTCTGCATCCAGCGCTCACTGCGGCTCACGGCAGCATCGTCAATGTCAGCTCCGTTCACGCGATCGCCACCTCTGCCAATATTGCAGCCTACGCCACCAGCAAAGGAGCGCTATTGGCGATGACTCGTGCTCTGGCTATTGAGTTTGCGGCTGATCAGATTCGGGTCAATGCCGTGTTGCCGGGAGCCGTAGACACCTCGATGCTGCGAGATGGCCTCCAACGGGGACACCTGACGGGCGATCGCGTCGATGAATTACTCTCTGATTTGGGCGACAAAACGGTTATGGGTCGCGTCGGGCAACCCCAAGAAATCGCTGAGAGCATCTTGTTTCTAGCAGACAACCAGCGATCGGCGTTTATGACCGGGCAGCACCTGGTTATAGACGGAGGGGCGATCGCTCGTCTCAGTACCGAATAGTCTCAGTACTGAATAGTCTCAGTACCGAGTAACACAAGAAACTAAGGTGCTACCCGCTGCGCCGACTCCACAATCTCTCGTATCGTCAGACGATAGGTGCCCTGGCCTGTCGAGTCATAGGCGTTGGCGATCGCCAGGTAAGTTCCGGTCTCGGGCAAGATCACCGTTATCGACGAGTTACGATTTTCATCGCTAATGTCATCGTTCTGGCTAATCAAGCTGCCGCTGGGACTCACCAGCACAAGATAGGTGTCAAACTCAGCGCTTTCGAGAGTAATCACCACGGGTTGTCCCTGGCGTCCGTTGAAGGGGTGCTCATCATATAGACTGCCGTCGCTAGGTAAGACAGAATCTCCCGATTCCAATGCTCCGTCTGCCTCTAACAGCACCGACGTTGACCCAATCGCGGGCGAAAAAGCAGGCACCTGCTGAGCCAGGGCATAGCCATTGGTTTGCAAAAACTCTTGCAGATCCGCGAAATATTGATCGCGATCGCCCGCCTGATAGATCTGCCGCACCAGATTCCAGCCTTCAGCCGACTGATCCAGCAAATATTTGGTCGCCAGATAGGCCGCCAGCACTCCTTTCAAATCGCCGTTGCTGGCCTCATCTTGAATGGAGGTGTAGCGATTCCACAGCCGCACCGCCTCGGCATAGACTTCATCGGGAAACTCTCGCGTCACATCGACCATTTCGCCATCGCGATATTGCCAAAACTGGGGCGGAAACGCTGACCCAGCAAAGCTAGTAAAGGCATAGGCAAAGCGATCGTCAGCGCTAGTAAACTCTGGAACCCCGTCATCATCTAGGTCGTCGAGCTGAAAACCGCCCATATTGCCCCAAAAATGCTCGACGCTGACATATTGACCTTGAGCTGGGTCGTAGTCGAAAATTTGGCTAAACCAGCAGCAGTGCGCCCCACCGCTATAAAAGTCCAGGATCACCTCGGGTTCGTCATCGCCATCTAAATCTCGAATTTCAAACTTCTCCGAGTCTTGCCTGCAAAAGCCAACCTCTGTTGTCAACTCTTGATCAAAGGCGACCTCTCCATCTCGAATAATGCGGAGCCGAGGATTGACACTGCAAAATTCATCCTCATCATCAGAATATTCAGCTCGAACAACGCCCGCAGAAGTCGTTGACTGAACGGAATAAGATGCAGCGATCGCCCGTTGAGGAGTCAGCCCGACCCATCCAGCCGTCAACCCCAAGGCCGTGATGCCAACTCCGGCTACAGGCTTCAGCATTCCTTGGAGGCTGCGCTCACTGCTCTTTTCTGAAAACCGTCTCTCCTGATAGTGGCGATCGCCGCTTTTAAGGGAAACAATGAACTGTTGAACAGAACATACAATTTCAGACGGATTCCAAAACTTGAATGAAGAGGGTGCTGGCATAGGAAATAATCGCCTAATTTTGAAGACTAACGTGTAAGGGAATGGGCGTGCAAGGGAATGGGATTGGAAGGCTCGTCTTCACCTCAGCGTTAAGCGTGAAGACTATGTCCATAAAAGCTGAATTTACATCTGATTGACCATCACTCAATCGGATGAGAAGGCAAAATCTAAGTTCGCTCTGACTCTTCAAGGGTAAGACGTGACTCTACAAAACGGTATGACGCCTTTAGGGGATCGAGCAACAAAGCCCATCTACGCCACCAGTGCTCGATCAGTGCTCGCCCGTACAGAAGCTGTAGATATACAGAAGCTGTAGATATACAGAGACGGATAAAGCCTGAATTATGTTACTTCGATAAAGCCTCAGAAGTTTCCGACAAAGGAACAGTGAAGGTCAGGTCGAGGTTCCGCCAAATCCAGTGAATTGCAGATATTTTGTATTAACAGGAACAAATCTAAGGGTGCGGATCTCACACAGCCACAGAAAATGAGTCCGTTATTGGGAGCACGTCATGACTTTATCCTCATCGTTTAGAACGCTGAGTTCTTTGAACAATCAGCCCCAGATGCTGGATAACTCATTTCAGCAATCTGAAGTGTCACCATCATCAATGCCTGAGCCTGACTTATCGATTAATCCTGAAGATACCCCGACCGCTCAGCCTGAGTCAGACCCTCCTAGTTCAGATTTACCTGGCTCTGGCGAGATCGGTGATGAGACCTCTGAGGCACCAGAGGAAAATGCGCCTACTCCCTTTATTCCATCAGAACCAGGCACCATTGTTGTTAATCCTCAAGATGGCCTTGAGGCAGGAGAACCCAACTCTATTGTGGGGAGTCAATCGGGCGATCGCCTCTCAGGCACAGCCAATGCCGATCAGATTCGAGCGAGAGGCGGAAACGACAAGCTCTTGGGCCGTGCAGGCGACGACCAGATAGTCGGCGGACGTGGAAATGATCGCCTAGTCGGAGCCCGTGGCAACGACTGGCTCAAAGGGTCAGCCGGAGACGACAGGTTGATAGGCGGCAAAGGCAGTGACCAACTGCTTGGCAAAAACGGTGACGACACGCTCTTGGGAGGCCGTGGCAACGACATCATTGCGGGCGGCAAGGGGAGCAATGTGCTGAGTGGACAAGCCGGACGCGATGTCTTTGTGCTCCACCGTCGCGGCACCAGCATCATTCGAGATTATCAAGACTCAGGCGATCGCATCGAGTTACCCGGCTCTGTTCGACTTGGGGCATTGGAGATCACTCAAGTGGGTCGTTCTACCGAAATAGAACTCCGCAATCAAACTCTAGCGGTGCTCAGAAACGTTGACGCAACTGATCTGTCCAATGCAGATTTTATCTAGGGCTTGGGTTGAGTCCACAGCGCATCGTCTAGCGCCCCCCAAATTCGACACCACCCTACTCTGCTGATAAAGGAATCGAAACATCGAGACTCTGTGGCTCTGAGGCACCAGTTGGAGTCCAGGTGATGGTCGTAATCTGCAATCCAGTCACATCGTCTGGAACCTGCAAGCTGGCCGTAAAAGGAACCGTAGCACCCGGTTCTAAGTTAGAAAACTGAATGGCGGTGCTGACTGTAGCAGGAGTCGGAGATTCACCTTCAGGTGCTTCTTCTGAAGCCGATGCAGCGGGGTTGGCGTACTCTATCGTGGCATTGGCGATCGCCTGTTCGCTGTTATTAGTCAAGCACCCGGCAATGGGTCGCGCCCCGTCACCTCCGCTTTCGGCAAAGCGCACATCAGAGAGCTGTAGCGGCTGAATATTGTTGCCAGGGGCGATCGCCTCACACTCGGTCGGTCGATTTGTTGCAACAACGGTCGAAGGTAGGGGAGCACTCGCCGCATTAGACAAGCTACTTGCTTGCTGTTGAGCACTCGCCAACTGACTCTGATAGGTAGCCATTCGCTGTTGAGCTTCACCATATTCGGCGCTCCCTTCAGGAATAGACTCCAAAGAAGTCAAGGCTCGCTGCCACTGGCTCGCAACCAAATTCCAGTCATCTCCAGATTGAGCCGTCTGAGCCAGAGTAGCTGCACTATCGGCCTTTTCGCTAGCTTCTTGCAGCAGCTCAGCAGATGTCGGCAACTCAGCTTCGTCTGGCTCCTCACTCGTCTCTTCTGACGCACCCTCGTCTGCACTCTCGACTGGAGGCAGAGTTAAGCCTGGATCATTGAGAGAACCGCCAGCTTTAATGTATGACCAGAGGGAGTAACCAATCAAACCGCCTGTGGCTCCGAGTACGACCAGCAGCGCACAGACCAGTAAGATGTTGCCAACAGCAGAAGTTTTGGATGAGGGTGGAGCAGAAAAATCGATAGAGTCAGGAAGTTCAGTGGGAATTAGGCTGCGCGCTTGTCTTTGTGCCTCTAATTCAGCATCGAAAGACTCGTCCTGAAGATCGTCGTCTTCCGGATCAGCATCATAAACTTCAGATTCATCGTCGCTCCAGTCGGCGCTGTCATTTGAATCGCTATCGAGTGAATCGTCACCCAGTGAATCGCTATGTTGCTTGTCGGGAATGAGGGTATCTCGCTGGAGACGAGTTCTTGCGAGTTCAGGCTCGGCTTTGACTTCCGCTGAAGCTTGACTCTCCTGTAGCGCAGGTTCTGGAGCAGCGGCGGGTTTGGCTAGAGGCGGCGGGGGTGGCGGCGCAGGCGGGGGTGGCGGCGCAGGGCGTGCCGCTACAGTTGACCCAGGTTGAGACGATGGGGATGAGATCGATTGCTGGGCCAGGTCAATCACCGATTTCCAAGCTGGGCGATCGCCATCTGCGGCCTTTCCAGAAACTTCAACGGCTTTATACTGTGCCGGACTGAGACTCCGAATGCCGCTCTGCACAAACTGAGTCAGTAGCGCTTGGTCGGGAGGAGTTTGAGATTCAAGGCGAATGAATAGGCGATCGCCCCGTGCTGCCGCTTTTGCCTGAATTCCCTTCGGATTCAACGACTGGTTCATCAAAGCAGCAACAGCAGTCGGATCACCCTCCTTAGCCTGTTGAAGAAGGTTGGGCTTAGTCATTCAATCACCGCCACACACGAATAACCTGACATTTGCTGGCTATGCTTATATTAACCAGGATGCTGAACAATAAAACATCTGTCTTGTTGAATCTGTTTGAATCTGTTCAAATCTGTCTGGCTCGACCTTGCCTAACCTTGCTCAGCAAAGGCATGTGCTGGACAAAAGCACAGATAAAAAAGCACGGATAAAAAAGCACAGATAAGCTGAACTCGAAACAGGGGCTAAACCCAAAACAGGGATACACGGATTAGTCGATGGGCGATCGCTCTATCCCTCTAGCACCCACAGTTCGAGCAATGAACAAAAATTTTCCGTGGATGAGAATGCCAGATCTGCTGCACTGGTGACTTACAATCATTCCATCAACCCAGTCAAATTTTAATCTTTACTTTGAGTTTAAGCATTTTGAGTTTAAGCGTTTCTCGATTTTGTAGCTTTAACTAGCGACAGTTGAGCCAGTCTTAAGCATCTGCTAGTCTTTTAGCTCATTTTTACAGCTGATTCAGTTTAATAACACACCGTTCAGCAATACCCCGTTCAGCAATACAGCGCTTACTAGCACACCGTTCACCCGTAAACCGTTCAGGTCTCTCTCATTAGGTCTCTCCCACATGACTATTGGATACGTTGCTCTCGTCTTGCACGCTCATCTTCCCTTCGTCCGCCATCCGGAAAGTGATTACGTGCTTGAAGAAGAGTGGCTTTACGAAGCTATTACCGAGACGTATGTGCCTCTTCTGCTCGCCTTCGAAGGCATGAAGCGTGATGGCGTGGAGTTTAAGCTCACCATGAGCATGACCCCTCCCCTCGTGGCGATGTTGCGCGATCCGCTTCTACAAGAGCGCTACGACGACCATCTCGCCCAGCTAGAAGAGCTAACCGAACTGGAGATCGAGCGCAATGCCAAAAACGGTCACTTGCGCTACTTAGCCGAACACTATGCCCAAGAGTTCAACCGCGTCCGAGATTTGTGGGAGCGCTACGACCACGATTTAGTGTCGGCATTTAAGAAGTTTCAAGACTCCAACAACCTAGAAATCATCACCTGCGGCGCAACCCACGGCTACTTTCCTCTCATGAAGATGTATCCAGAAGCCGTCTGGGCACAGGTTCAGGTGGCCTGTGAGCACTACACCGAAAACTTTGGGCGTCCCCCCAACGGCATTTGGCTGCCCGAATGTGCCTACTACGAAGGGGTCGAGCGAATGCTGGCAGACGCGGGTCTGCGCTACTTCTTGACCGATGGCCACGGCATTCTCTACGCACGGCCTCGTCCTCGGTTTGGCACTTACGCCCCCATCTATACCGAAACAGGCGTGGCAGCCTTTGGCCGAGATCACGAATCATCGCAGCAGGTGTGGTCATCGGAAGTCGGTTATCCGGGCTCGCCTGAATACCGAGAGTTTTATCGAGACCTGGGCTGGGATGCTGAATATGAATACATCAAGCCCTATATCATGCCCAACGGTCAGCGAAAAAACACGGGCATCAAGTACCACAAGATTACGGGCAAAGGGTTAGGTCTCAGCGACAAAGACTTATATGACCCCTACTGGGCCAGGGAAAAAGCGGCTGAACATGCGGGCAACTTCATGTACAACCGCGAGAAGCAGGTCTCTCATCTCCACGGCGTTATGCAGCGTAAGCCCATTGTGGTATCGCCCTATGACGCCGAACTGTTTGGCCACTGGTGGTATGAAGGGCCGTGGTTTATTGACTACTTTTTCCGCAAGGCGTGGCATGACCAAGACACCTTTGAGATGACGCACCTAGCCGACTACCTGCAAGACAACCCCAATCAGCAGGTGTGTCGTCCGTCTCAATCGAGCTGGGGCTACAAGGGCTTTCATGAATATTGGCTGAATGAGACCAATACGTGGCTTTATCCTCACTTGCACAAAGCCGCAGAGCGGATGATCAACTTGGCCAAACGGGAGCCCGCTGACGATCTAGAGTGGCGGGCGCTCAACCAAGCGGCACGGGAGCTGCTGCTAGCGCAATCGTCAGACTGGGCCTTTATTATGCGGACGGGAACGATGGTGCCCTATGCAGTGCGACGAACGCAGTCGCACCTGATGCGATTTACGAAGCTGCGAGACGATATTATTGACGGCAAGATTGACTCTGGCTGGCTCGAAAAAGTCGAGGCGATCGATAATATTTTCCCCAATGTCAACTATCGGGTGTATCGACCCCTGTAGGGATTTTGGATTGGGGATTTTCGATTTTGGCGACGGTAGGGGCGCACAGCGTACTTATTTAGCGTGATGCTCTGCTAGATCTCCCTAAATTCCCCTTGATTAAGGGGGACTTTGAACCAGCCCCCTAAATCCCCCTTAAAAAGGGGGATTTAGGGGGATCATACACCTGCGCTAAACACAAACCGCACATCGGTGCGCCCCTACTAAGAATTGGAGAATCGGCGGCGGAGCAGAAGGGCGTTGGTGACGACGCTAACGGAGCTAAAGGCCATCAGTCCTCCAGCCGCAGCGGGATTGAGAATAAAGCCAAAGGCAGGCAGCAAGGCCCCGGCGGCGATGGGAATGCCGAGGGTGTTGTAGGCCAGTGCCCAGAAGAGATTTTGGCGAATTTTGGTGAATACGCCTCGACCCAGTTGGATGGCTTCGACTACATCTGAAAGGCGATCGCGCATTAACACGATATCGGCGGTTTCCATGGCAACATCTGTACCCGAGTGAAGCGCAATGCCGACATCGGCTTGAGCCAAGGCTGGAGCATCATTGATGCCGTCTCCGACCATGGCGACATGCTGGTGTTGCTGTTGGAGATTGGCGATCGCCTCTGATTTTTGCTGGGGCTGCACGTTAGCAATGAACTGGTCGGCACCGATCCCCAGTTTTTCGGCAATGGCCGCCGCGACTTCTTGGCGATCGCCCGTCAAAATCCGCACGGCAAAGCCCATTTTGCCCAGACGAATCAGCGTATCGCGAGCATCGGGACGCAGTTCATCTTCGACCGACAAGACGCCCAGTAGCGTCTGAGCGCGGGCGACATAGACCAGGGTTTTGCTGCCTACGGCTAGATGATCTAACGTCAACTGTGTCTCATCGCTCCAGGTGATGTCGTGCTGGTGCAGCCAGTCGGCAGTGCCGATGACGACCGATGCATCGTCTACTGTGGCGGTAATGCCCGATCCCACTTCGGTTTGCACAGAGTGAGTTGGCAATAGGGCTAGAGTTTGAGCTTTGGCAGCAGACTGCAAGGCATTGGCGATGGGGTGACGAGTTCCCTGTTCGGCAGAGGCAGCGATTCGTAACAGGTCTGACTCGGAGCACTCGTCCTCAAAAACTTTGACTTCGCTGATGGCAGGCTTGCCCGTGGTCAGGGTTCCGGTTTTGTCGAAGACGAGCACATCGAGCTTGTGAATACGCTCTAGCACATCGCCGCCGCGAATCAGCAGTCCCCGTTCTGCGCCGATGCCCGACCCTACTAGAATCGCGGTCGGAGTTGCGAGGCCAAGGGCACAAGGACAGGCCACCACGAGAACGGCGATCGCCAGTTTCAGGCTCAGCAGCAGCGGCGAGGGTTCCGTTGATGCAGCTTGCATTCCAGCCATTCCGGCCATGCCCATCGAACTGGCTTGGCTAGCCAAGTCAGCGCCCCACAGGTCAGTGCCAATAAAAAACCAGAACAGGAAGGTGAGAGTCGCGGCCACCATGACGCCGTAGGTGAAATAGCCCGCCACCGTATCAACCAGATTTTGCACCGGAGCTTTGCGAGCTTGGGCGTTTTCGACGAGGCGAATAATTTGAGACAGGGTCGTCTCTTGACCAATGCGCGTCGCTTGGATGGCGATCGCACCTGACTGGTTGAAGCTGCCTGCACTGACGCGATCGCCCGGTTGCTTCGTCACGGGCATCGATTCCCCGGTCAGCATCGATTCATTCACACTGGTTTTACCGGAGATCACTTCACCATCGACCGGAATTTTTTCTCCCGGCAACACCCGCAGCCACTGTCCGAGCTGTACTTGGTGAACCGGAATCTCAATCGGCTGCACCTCAGACAGGTTCTCAGCCGGAAATTGTTCTGAAGGGGCGGAGTGAGAGTTTGAATCTGAAGCTGCCTGGTCTGGAGCCTGATTTTGAGCCTGATTTTGGGGCAACAGTCGAGCCGTGTCGGGCTGAAGCTGAAGCAGCGATTCGAGGGCGGAGGCAGCACGAATGCGGGCTCGCTGTTCTAGGGTGCGCCCCAGCAAAATGAACCCGACCAGCATCACAGGCTCATCAAAAAAGCACTCCCAGCCCAAGCCCGGAACCAGCAACGCCACCAGACTGGCACTGTAGGAGGCGATCATGCCCAGCCCCACCAGGGTATTCATATTAGGAATGCCGTGGCGAAGCCCCTTCCAGCCATCGACAAGAATGCTGCGTCCCGGCAACATCAGCGCCAGCGTCGCGAGGCCGCAGTGAAACCAGATGCTGCTGAGAACGGGGATTTCGACCCAGCCAAAATGTTTGAGATGGCCGATCAGCGATAGCGCTAACAGCGTGGTGGCGATCGCCAACTGCTTTACCTGCTGCCGCGACGCTTGCCGCTGCCGCTCTGCCATGCTGAGCCGTTGAGACGACCCTTGAGACTGTAAGGTTTGATCGTCATGAATCGAATCGGCCTGAGATGAAGGCGATCGCTCAATCTGCTCCACTTCGCTAGGAAAACCCAGATCCGTGAGCTTACTCACCAGCGTCTCTGCGAGGCTTTGCGCCTCTTTAAAGGACACGTGATATTCGACCGTCGCTTTTTCCGTCACCAAATTCACCGAGGCAGACACCACGTCAGAATTCTGGGTCAGATTTTTCTCAACGGCTTTCACACAGCCCGCACACTTCATGCCGCCGACCTGTAGGGTTAACGTCGCGGGTTCTGCGGCAGGAGTCTTTGCCTGACCGTCGGCCTGAGCATCTTGCTGTGAAGAGTCAATGTGAAAATCGGAACGATCGGGCTTCGTTTGCATGAGGCGGGTAAATAAAGCAGAGCAATCACTTTCTAGCTTACCGCGTGCTTCATAGTGGCGGGACGAAGGGGGCTAGAAGCTTAGGCTTTCCTTCAGAAAATCCTTTGCAACCTTAGTCGCTCTTAGTCGGGCGAAACGGATTGAGAAAATTAACCAGATTGTAGAGATTGCGCGACTGAATCCACAGTCGCCCCTGACCGCGAAAGCGGCAGACCAGCCCCTCGCCTCCCAAAATGCCCGTGCGAAGCCCTCGAAAGGAAAGCCCACCCAGCATTTCGACGCTGTAGTTGAGGCTGTCTTCGAAGGCGACTACGTAGCCCGTATCAACGATGTAATCACCATCGACCGGAACTTCAAGAACTGCGCCGTAGGAGCTAAACCAAAGATCTCCCCGGCCTGTTGCTCGCAGCAAAAACAGCGCTTCGCCGCTGAAGAAGCCCTTAAATCCCTGAAACTGGGTGTCAAGTTCAACGGTAGGACTCGACGCCACAAAGCCCGACGACTGCACCATCAGAGCGCGATCGCCCCGCATTTGGTAATGCTGAATATCGCCGGGGATCGACGGGGAAATGTAGAGGCGTCCGGGGCGATCGCCCGCCGTGAATTCGCTGACGAAAAACGACTCGCCGCTGAGCATCCGCTGAAGGCCACCCATCGCGCCCCCTCGCATCCGCGACTTCATGGTGATGCTAGAGTCCATGGCAGCCATAGAGCCTGATTCGACCAGCAAGCTTTCACGGGCGGGTAGGGTCAGTTCGAGCTGGGCATAGGCCGGACGGTGGTGAATCTGGTGGGTCAGCATGAGCCGTTTGGAGTTTAGAGTTTGGAGTTTAGAGTTTAGAGTGTGGAGTTTAGAGTTTTGAGTCGTTTAACGGGCGGGTAATCGTGGCCCGATGAGATGGCCGAAGGCTCCGGGATTGTGAGTTTGGCAGTAGACTTTGCCGCGTCCGCGAAATCGGCAGACTAGCCCTTCGCCGCCGAGAATCGAGCCAATCCACCCGGCTCCGGCTTTGGTGACGGAAAAGTCGAGGGTCTTCTCAAACGCAACGATGTGCCCCGTATCGACGATGTATTCTCCGTCTACATCTACGTCATAGATGCCGCCAAAGGAACTGAGCAGCACCGTACCCGAACCGCTGATCGACAGCCAAAATAGCGATTCGCCCGAAAAGAAAGTTTTCAGTCCCGGAAAGCCGATATCGACATTTACCCCAGGCGTATTGGCCAGATAGCCCGTAGACTGCACGACCAATGTGTTGCCCTGAAGCGGATAGAGACAGATATCGCCCATCAGCTTGGGAGCCAAAAACAGCTCAGCGGGGCGATCGCCCGCTTGAAACACGCTGAGAAAGAGCGATTCTCCGGTCATCATCCGCTTTAGCCCGCCCATCAAGCCGCCGCCCCCCTGGCGCAGGGTCGTGTCAACCTGCATCGAGCCTGACATCGCCACCATGGCTCCGGCCTCCGCCGTGATCGACTCCCCCGGAGCTAAGTCAAGTTTGGCGATCGCGCTATCGGGCTGGTGCAAAATGTCAATGTTCATGGGCTGGCTTCATGGATTTTTAGCGTAGACGTTCGAAGCGTGCAGGGCAAATCGGCAGCTTACCTGAGTTTGGGCTTTAAAAATCGCGCGAGTCCGTCAACGCTGCGAGATTGCAGATAGATGGTGCCGCTGCCCGAGAGGCGGTTGATGAAGCCTTCCCCCGACTTCATCGAACCCAACAGCCCCCCCGCGAGGCCGATTTTCATAGAGATGCTCGGTTCATAAGCCACCAGATGCCCCGTATCGACCACAAACTCATCGCGAACAGTGATGGTCGAGATGCCGCCATAGGCTCCAAAAAACACCAGTCCTTTGCCGCTCAGCTTCAGCTTAAACAGCCCCTCTCCTGAGAACCAGCTCGAAAATCCGGCCCAGTCTAGATCGACCGACACACCAGACGTATGGGCAATGTAGGCTCCGGGCTGAAGACAAATGGCGTTGCCTTCTAGGTGCAGCACCTGCATATCACCTAAGGTCGATTGAGTCAGCACCAGCTCTTGAGGAGATTGGCTCGGATTGACAAACTGATTAACAAACAGCGACTCACCGCCAAACCAGTGTTTCAGTAAGGCCGGAACTAGCCCCCCAAACAATTGGGTCGTCTGAGTCAAGGCTGCGGAACGGCTCGCCATCGCACCTGCCTCCGCCAAAATCCGCTCTCCGGGGCGTAAGGTCAGCACCAGGCTAGAAAAAGCAGGCTTAAACCGAATTTCGTAATGCACGAACTAACCTCTAAATCGGCAGTCAGTCAAGATGGGTCGGTCAAAATTGTCCAGTCAAAATTGTTCAGTCAGGCTTGATCGGTCAGCATTAGAGAAACAAACAAGACAACGTCAGACCAAACTCTAGATTGACACCCCTACAAGAACCCTACAAGCATTTTGGAGAGAGCATTTCGGAGCGCGCACCTGAGAAGCTTTTCGCTGACATAGTTGCTGACCTAGTTAACGGGTTTCTCTCGCTGATCTTCTCTCAAGGCTTAGGGAGTCGTTTTCTCCAAGGGTATTATGCAGCACCCGAATAATCAAACCAGGATAAAAAATTAGCCAGGGACAAGACAAAAACCGGAGTGACGACCAGAGAATAGGCATCGTCGGAAGTCATGGAATTGCAGTCATGGAATTGCGAGCAATCTGGAGGAGAAAATCAAGGGCGATGCGAAACAGGTCTTTGGCTTAACTCCGTTCATACTCTTTAGCGTTATGCATCCAACCTCATGTCTTAGACGTACTATCAACCAGAACCAGCGGGAGATGCAATTGTGCGATGTTCGCCATGTAGCTCAACCCACGCAAATTCTGAGAAACACAATCTTCTATTTAGTCAGGAAAAATCTATGAACAGGAACGCTCAACGCCTAAGTTTTGTATTTGGCACTGTCGCTATGGCGCTAGGAACGGTGCTATCTAATTCTGCTCTCGCAGGTCATACCAATGCGGTGCTTAGAGCCGAGTTAGACGGTAGTGCAGAAGTAGACAGCGCTGCGATGAGCAGTCAAATGGTGGGAGATTCAACAGGAACGGGATCGGCCTATGTTTTTGGCGTCGATGGGGATGACACGACCTTGTGTTATGTCTTGGTCGTCTCTAGAATTCAGATGGTTCCAGTCGGAGAAGGGATGGCTGCCCACATTCATGAAGGAGCAGCTGGAGAAAATGGCCCCGTCGTTGCAGCCCTTGCTGGCCCTGAAGATGGCAATGCTGGCGACTGCTTGACCGAAGGAGAGCCCAATAAGTTTCCCACTGAAGAAACAGGCATTGTCCAGCGAATTTTGAGCAACCCTGAAGACTTCTACATCAATGTCCATAATCCACAGCATCCTGATGGAGCCATTCGAGGTCAGTTGACCCCGTCGTCTCACTAATACATAGTCCAAGCAAGAGTCAAAGAATAGTTCAAAGCAGCCTGGGTTGTTCCATAGCTGATGAACCCAGCGACGCAGAATAGAGCTACGAAAAACCTAAGCGTCGTAGCTCTATTCATTGGTCAGACTTCATTGGTCAGACTTTGTGGTGCAATGCCCGGATCAGTTAGGACAGATATTTTTTGGGAAGTCGCGCACGGCTTCCCAAAAAATATTGGTTTTACATCAGCGCGTAGCGAAAGAAGACAGGTAGTTGGCTAACGTATTCTGAAAGCGACCAAAGCCAAAACGTTCAATTACTTGCTGTCGAAGAATTGCAGGCTGATACAGGATGGGATGCTTGTAAGAACCCTGGAGAATCTGAACGAGCGATCGCCCAATCTCATCGACATCATCTGGATTGACCAGCACCCCTAGCTCTCCGTGGGCGAGCGCATCAACGGCTCCATCCTGATTGCCGCCGAGGGTCGGCTTGCCGCACGCCAGAGCTTCTAAATACACAATACCAAAGCCTTCTCGCTTACTGGGCATGGCATACACATCGCAAAGATTGTAGTGGTCACACAGGTCTTCATCAGGCACAAAGCCCGTCAGGATAACGCTAGTTTCTAAATTCAGCGCCTTAATCTGAGCCTCAATGCGGGGGCGATCGCCTCCCTTTCCCACCAGCACATAGCGAATATTGGGAATCTGCTCACGCATGGCAGGCAACGCCTTGAGAATCGGGTCGTAGCCCTTGTGGCGATCGGCATCGGCCAACCTCGCCACCGTTAAGATAATCGGCTGATCGGCCTGGAGACCGTAGCGTTTCAGCAAATGAACGGGTTTCTCCGCGATCTGGAACCGCTCCGCATCCACAGTGTTGGGCAGCAATTCGATTTGGGATGACTGCAAATCTTGCTCTCGCAACAGGCGATCGCGCGTATAGCCACTCACCGCCAAAATGCGGTCGGCGTGGCGCAGCCCCCGTTGCAGAGACGGACTCTGAATATCCCACACGTCAATGCCGTGGGCGATCGCCCAGTAGGGAATGCCCGTGGTGCGATGGAGCCAATAGGCGGCCTTGGTGTAGTTGGGATGAGTGCAAATAATCAGGTCAGGCCGCTGCTGAAGCCCAGTCAGCATTCCCTGGATTGAGAAAGCGAATGTTCTGGCTTTGGCCGGAAGCGCACCCGCCCCGTGATAGCGAACCTGAGTCTGAGAAAGTTGGGACTTTGGCAGCGAGGACGGGCGATCGTGCTTGAGAAAAACCTCGTACTGTAGCTGAGGACGTTTCGCCAACAGCGCCTGAAGCAGCATCCCAGAATAAACCTGAATGCCCCCCTTGAAGTCAAACATCCCCGGACACCACACATGAATGAGGCTCAGTGAAGGTTTAGCAGAATCATCCTCATGACCATCCAAAATCCAAAATCCAAACTCTAAAATTACGTCTGATGTGAATTGCTCTGTTCTGAAAGGCTGCATCTCAAGCATTGCAATGTCCGCAAATCAATTGCGGACTATTAGCAGCAAGTCCGTTAAAACAGACTGCAATATTTTTGCAAGGTCATCAGTCCACTTTCAGTGGGCTTCCCGCCTTAGCCCGCAATTGATTCGCGGGCGAGCAAATAACGTAGCCAAGACTCTTTGAGAGTCCTTCAAACGTCAAAAGCATCCAAAACGCTAATTTACATTAGGCATAAATTCATCAGCTCCAAGGTAGGCTACAGAATCTCGACTGTCCACAGGGGGATCATCACGTCCACTGACGGAAGAAGCTGTTTTCTTGCCAAACCGGAGCTGTGCGCTGCTCGATCGCCACCAGGGTTTCGTCGGTCATCGGCTGAAACGCCTGAGCTGCCGCTACATTTTCCTCAAGCTGCTCCACCGTTTCAGCCGCGATGATACAGAGGTGAACTCCCGGCTGAGACAGGGCATATCCCATCGCCTCCGGCATTCCTGACAGCACTCCTGGCTCAAACAAACGCCCATAGGCCGGAACTTTCATGGCGATGATCGCGGTATTCTGCTGCTGCGCCACGGGCAGCAGCGTCGTAATAAACGGAATAGGCGTGTGCTTATCAGCCGCGTTGATCGGCACTAGAGCTGCATCAAACGGGTAGCGCTGAATCGCTTTCACAATAATCTCTGGACTGTGGTGTCCTGTCACGCCGACATAGCGTACAATTCCCTGCTCTTGAGCTTCCTGAGCCGCTCGGATTGCTCCCGTTCGCGGTTCCAAAATCGTGTCTAAATCCCAGTCATAGGCAAGGCTGTGAAACTGCCACAGGTCGATGGTATCCGTATTGAGCCGCTGGAGCGATCGCTCTAGTTCTCGCCAAGCCTCATCGTAGGTGCGTCTGCTGGTTTTGGTGGCGATCGCCACTTCCGAGCGATAGGGCGGCAGCACCTGACCCAAAAATTCTTCACTGGGGCCATAGTTCGCTGCTGTATCGAAATAGCGCACCCCCAGTTCCAAGGCACGCTCGATAATGGCGATCGCCTCAGATTCTTGACGAGAGCGAGAAAGCGGCGACGCCGAGCCTCCTAAGCCCAACACAGGCATGACCAAGTCGGTATTGCCGAGCGATCGCCCTGGCATCGGTGCCGACACGTCAAGGGCTTGGGCTGTTTTTTGAGCAGAGGCATTCTCAGAAATCGACTGAACCGCTTGAGTCTGGCCTGTCGCGTCGTCAGGGGTCAAAGGGCGATCGAGGCTGCCTCCGCCAAACTGAGCCGTCGTCTTTTGACAGGCTGCCACACCCAAGGCTCCGCCCATCGCGCTGAGCGCAGTGAACATGAAATGGCGGCGGGTTCGATGGTCTCTATCCATGAATGAACCGAGTCAGGTGTAAATGTTGGCGATCGAGTGATGTTGTCTACTACTACCCTAACAATCGAATATGAATAACGTGCTAGGTTCACGTCATTCATGGTCTATTCGGGGGGAAGCAATGGATTAAGCAAGGCAAGTAGCTCTGGAATATCAGAATTTGCGGTTTTCCAGACTTCGTTCCAGTCGATGTCGTCGTAACCATGAATAAGGTTGTCGCGCATTCCTGTAATGAGCGCCCAGGGGATGTCTGGATGCTGGGCACGGAGTTCTTGAGAGAGTCGCTTAACGGCTTCGCCAATAATGAGGAGTTGAAAGACAATTGCTGACTGGGTTTTATCATCTGCTATGAATGCAGCTTTATCGAGTCCTTGTTTGTAGCGGAGGACTTTTTGTGCGGCTCGTTTGACATCGAGCAATGTTGCCGCGTCTTTATTGCTTGGCATAGATGACCTGAGCAGTAGACAAAATCTCTTGACGACGAATCCAGTTGGAGCTTTGCGCGATCGCCCGTTTGCTAATTAGGTCAACATCGCGCCCCAGAAGCTGAGACAGTTCTTGCTGCATTTTGGCATGGTCGAGTAGTCCCCAATCGGCGGAGGGGGTGAACGCGATCAGCAGGTCAATGTCGCTGTCGGGTCGGAAGTCGTCGCGGAGGGCAGAGCCAAAGAGGGAGAGTTCGCTGACATGCCAGCGATCGCAGAATACTTCGATTTGATGAGTGGGTAGTAGAACTGTAGTCCGCATTCTTTATGTTCCTGTCTCTTTTTACGACTTCATGTTGATATGCTAAATTCCAATTTAGTCTCCGCGTGTTTCCTATCAACATCGACCACCACCGTCTGCCAGCAGCAAACAGTAGGATTCTGACGTAAGAAGGTCAGACTTCGATGGATTAGTCTCTATTCTATGGTGGGCGATACGTGCTGACGCCCAGGCAAAGCCCTTAATTGAGCTGTTCAATATTCTCGTAAAGATTAGAAATCTCACAAGCGAACCCAATGCTTGCAAACTCGACCTGTTCACTTGAACGTCGCTATGCATAGCTTATAGCAAGTGCAGGGCGATCTCCTTCTCCTGGATCACGGCTGAGGGGCGTTGGCTTGCCTGGGCATAGCTCGTATCGCCTATCGTGTCGTGTCTGCTTTAATGACAATTTCATAATGTCGCCTGTAGTTGCTCTAGTGGGTTAACCAGTGGTGGCAAATTATTTTGAGTTGTAGACCAGGTAACGCGTAAATTTACCTGAAAATATTCATGAGCCACAATGTTTCTCATATCACCCATCAATCGCCAGGGCAGTTCAGGTGCTAAAGCTTGAATATCGGCAGGAATGTTGATTGCGGCTTCACCAATGATGATGAGGTCATAGAGTACTGCTTTAATGAGCGTTTCGTTTTGACAGAATTCATCAAAATTCAGGTCAACAGTCCGGTTCTGAATGCTATCAATTGCATTGAGGATGTCTTGAATCCTTTCTTTGAATGATCTAGAAGACATGGATAGCATCCTCTAGGATAGGCTGCCGAAGATGGTCTTTCAAGGCATCGGTTGTGCCTAAATCAACAGAGCATTGAAGCAGGTCTTCGAGGTAATGCTGAATTTGGAAAAACTCAAAGAAGCCGATGGATATATCTAGCTCAACTAGAATATCTACATCACTTTGGGGGTTGGCCTGATCACGGGCAACTGAACCAAAGATGTCAAGAGATTTGACCCCCAACTGTTGTAGCTCTTGCTGATGCGATCGCACTAACTGGCAAGCCTCTTCTCGTCTCATGGGTTGCTATGTCGCTCTTTCTTCTAAGATTATGCGTCATCTCGAATGATGCGTATCTATCTGGCGTTTGCATCGCATCTCTGTAAGAAAATCGCCCTTATCCTCAGAGCGTTGGCTGTGCTTGTGCATAGCCAACGCCTCCTGCGAATTTGGCGTTAGTCGATCTGTACGGTTTTGGTGAGAATGCACATCACCTCGCCCGGTCGGTCGGTGGGCATGGGTCGGCTCCACTCGTTGGGTTCGGCGTAGCCTCGGTGATGTAGGTTTTTGATCACGATCTGAACTGCTTTGGGCGAACCGTAGAGCAGATGACGTACAGGTTCATTGTGCGGGCTGGATTTTGAATGAGACGGAAAATTGTCACCCGAATCTGTGGACGCAGATGCGCCCGAATGGGATTGAAACATGAGGTTCTGGTTCCTTTTGTAGTTTTACAGGGAGAAGAAACCAGAACTCAGTCCCTCGACTACCCCGCAATGGTGTGCAATTCGAGGCAGCCACGGTTTACCATGAACCGTTAGCCCCCCGACTGGCATGATCAGTCGCGGTGGGTTAGCCATCTGTGGGTGTTATCAGCACTCGCAGATGGTGCCAAGTTCTTGAGTTCTGAGCGAGCTATCCGAGAGAACAGCTTAATGAAAGAGCATACGCATACGGTCGCTGTAAGTCAACCGTAGTGGAATGGGAGGAGTGGCGATCGCCCTCATCCTCAGCCATGATGCGTTGGATTGGTCTGTGCATAGCACGTATTGCCTCTCTACCAATACATAGAGCAACCGCCTAAGATCATCTACTACATCGATTCTTAAGATCAAAAAAATGTATAGGGGGGGTGTTTCATAAATACTTCTAAAAGTCCATACTTATCTTTTGTCTGAAATCAAAATCTATACGTAGTCGCTAAAATAAGCCAAGAAACAACATAGATTTCATGGCTCTACTAAAGATTCTACGGAATAAAACAGAAACTATGAGTGATCAAAAATTTACATCAGAGAACAAGGATTTCTTAATTAAGCAAAGCGAGATGCTGCAAGCGATAATTAGCCGTATGGCTAGTAATTCGTTGACAATTAAGCAATTAGGATTAACTTTATGGACGACTCTAGTAGGCTTTGGCTTTGCAAATAATGAAAAACCTCTATTTTTCTTAGCCCTGACTTCCTTTCTCCTTTTAGGTTTTCTTGACAGTTACTATTTATATCTAGAAAAACGTTTCAGAGACAATTTCAATCAGTTGACTGAGATTTTATGTGGTTTTAGTAGTGAAACTATAGAAAATATTCAGAATATTAAGGGAAATTTTATAGCCTTGAAACCATTAGATAGAGGTCGAACTTTAAAAGTTTACTCAGCCACTATAATTTCTTGGTCAAATTTTCCTTACTTAGTAATTCTTCTAGTTACGTTGATAATTTTGGTTGCGACTTGAAACATCAAGCAATCTTAGTGTTTTAGTATTTATATAAAGCTTCAGATCTACAAGTTGTCACGCTTGATACTATCAATCAAAAAATCAATTGGTTTAGGTTTTTTCTCTCTAAAATCGACGATCTTTAAATTCTTCAGAAAAAGTGAAACTTCAGGATCACCCGTGCAGCTTTTAAGAATAACAGGAATAATTAAGCTTTTATCCTTAACACTTTTTTGAAGTAAGCTACTAATTTCCACATCTTGCCAAGGTCCGGGACCATAATTCCCATAGCATATAGCTGCTGCCCAGAGCTGGTCACTGCAAATTATCTCCTCTAACTTCTTTCGTATTTCTTCACCTCCTAGAATTTGATCGTCTATCCAATAGGAAATCTTGTTTTCTTCTAATTTTTTTACAATTTTGTCTACTTCTGACTTGTCTCGTGAATTGTAGCTAATAAATACACCAATTCGACAACATATTTCATGGCTATCAAATCTTTCTTGAATTACTCGCATTCGAGAAGAACCTATACCTTGAACATTACTAATTTCATTGATATTTTTATAAGGTCTATGTTCAATTATTTTGCTAATAATACCTTGGCGAATACTAGTTCCTTGGAAGACATCTAATAGAACGCTTTCAGGAGCTAAGTTAATGTCTACAGGCGCTTGGCTAGAATTGCATATATTCTGCTCTGAGTACGTAGAACTTAAATTGACAGCATCAATAACATCTTGTGATGAATTGATAAAATTAATTTTGTAGCGCTTGATTTTTTTCTTAAGAAAAAGAGAGCAATCTACGGGAGAGATAATAAAGGCAATATCTGAATGGCTACCTTCATCAGTATCTGCTTTATAACTTGAGTCTTTCAATAGTTGAATGAATTTATCGACATAGTTATTCAGAAGCTCGTAGTTTCTTGCTCCTCCATAAGCACTAGCCACTACCTCTCCATCTTTCAACAAACTAGCGTAACAATTAAAAATATGTTCATCAGAATTATTGTTAATTTTTTCAAAGGAAATTTCATAATTTGGCGGGTCAAGATAACCTTCCCAATTAGCCCTGCATAAAGTTTCTATTAGATCTTTAAATTGTTTTGCGGTACCTCCAAAATGATTTTCTGGCTTATCGCTAAAGTACTCTCCATATACCTCCAGCACTGAAGAGGCATAGTCTCTACAGTAGTTCCCTAAAACTCTCATGTTTTCATGAATTTTAGATTTAAGCTTGTCGTCTATATCTTGAATTTTATGAGATGCTTCATCAAAACCCTCACAGGTTTGATATGCGCCCTCAATACGCTGATCAATTTTTTCTCGGATTTTGCGAAATTCATCCTTTAAGCCAGAACCCAGCGCAATGCTGAAAGTGGTAAATCGGCGTTCACTAGCTGATTCTGAGTTAATAAAATTACTTAGTATGTCCGAAGTCCCAGCCATGTACATCAAGAGCCTAACTCCTTCATCATAGTCCTCGCTAGATACTCTGTTAACCAGAGATTTTAAAGCAGCTCTCATTTGTTGAGATTGTAAAGGATCTTCTCTTATAGCATCATCTAATTCATCAATGAGATAAACAAAAGCATGACGAGAACTACGTTTTGAAACGTCATTAATTACACTTAGAAAGACATCCTGGAGGTCAACATCTATGCTTTTTATGGAGGCAATAAATTTACTTAGAAAACCTATGCCAAAATTTTTTGCTTGAACAAGTTGATTGTAAGAATCATTCTGTACGAGTTCTCGCAAGAAAAACTCTCCTACAATTTTAATTTCCTCATCATGAAGAATTTCCCAGATTGTCCTGGCCAGAATATAAGAATAGAACTTTCCATGAAAATCTTGAAAACTTTTCGAAGCTTTTAACTTTGTTGGAAGCTCAAACTGCACAACTATAGAGCGTCGTAAATTATTATCTTCGAGTTCAATTAGCTCTTTAAAGTAGCTAAGCAATGTAGTTTTTCCACTGCCCGCAATAGCAGTAATAAACCTAAATACAGATCTACCATTGCTGAAACAGTAGTCTATATCATCTTGGAGTAAGTCAGTGATATTTCGTATCTGTTTTCCAACAATTTTATACGAAGAACTATTAGCCTTAGTAACTTCGCCTCCTTCTCCCTGACGTTTAACTTCACGTTCAATCCAAATGTCCTGGGAAAAGTCTCTACCAGAAGCAACTTTACTTAAAAAAGATTCTACAAAATTAGAATTACTCAGAGGATCAGGCATACTACTCAACCCAGTGAATTAGATCATCTTTTTCACCTTTGGAAATAAAAACTATTCCCTTGGACCTTAATTCTTTAAAGTATTCTTTTAGCTTTTCGGAGGAAAGCATTTCTAAATAAGTAGCTTGAAAATTCTCTAATATCTCTTTTTTGTGTATGGCAACAACTCCACTTAGTTCTTGGTTTTTCCTTTCGGCCAAATACAGTGATTTGAATTTTTCCTGAAACTCATCAAAAGTCATCTCTTTAGATGACACAACTTGAGGATGAGCTTTAGCAAATTCCTTAATATAAGGCAGTAAACAAACTAAAATAGTGCTTAGAACTTTATAACTTTTAGAGGGTAAAAAGTCGTGTTCTGTAGTAGTTAAATTAGTTGCTAAAGCTAGATTGCCTTCATTAGTAACTGAAAAACGTCCACCCTTTTTGAGAGGATTCCCTTTGGCATCTCTAGTTTGCCCTTTTTTAGTTTTCAGTTCGATTAATTTCTGTTTCTTAAGCTCATTATAAATTTCTTCTATGTTTTCTTTATACTTATCAGGAATGTGTGATTTGACATCACTTTTTGTAAGAGTATGTGCTTCCGAGGCTTTTGAATAAGCCTTAGCATAAAGTAAATAGATCAGTTGTTCTTGAGTTAGCTCAGTCATAATATCCTCCCATTTAGTTTTAGCTCACATTAAGTTAACTGTCAGTATCATGCTGGTAACAATTGCTATATTCTCACAAAAATTCACCAAATTGGCTAAATGAGTGAGTTAGATTTGTTGGAGCCTTTCATCTAATGCTTTGTTTAAACCATCTATAGAATCAGGGTTTTCTAGAATATTCCTATCTGAGAAACTGTGATAGACAATCATCCAAGCTTTGCAAGATGCGGAGAACATAAGCTGTAGGCTGGTTTTCGTTGCCTCAAACCAGCATTTTTTTAATTCAATAAAGCGATCGCCCACTCCATCCCTTCAGCAAACGCCCTCCATCTGCAACGTATCTACCTGGTTTTTGGCGATACGTGCTACGCACAGGCAGGCCAACTATAGGCTAGGTCGAGCTAACAAAACTCAGCCAACTCTCTGAAGAGACACATGCAATGCTCTTCATCCTTCCCACAAGCTGCATTATCCTAAGGATAACAGCGACCAGCTTAAACACCTGAAATGCTGAGAGTTAGCGAGGAACGGCTCAATGGTTGCATTAGGCTCCAGCGAAGAAAAACTAAACCGCGTATTACAGGATTTGGGAAGAGCGCTACAAGAGATGTATGGCGACCAGGCAGGATAAGAAAATGGCGATCGACTGGATGGAACATCAGCTTGAACCAATGAGCACTGACTTAAACAGAAACGCTTAGCTAAAGGAGTCGAGATGAAAGCACTAAAAGTTACTGGAAAGATAAACGAAGAGGGTCAACTCACCCTAGATCAACCTCTCACAACAGATAAAAACAGCCGTGTGGAAATCATTGTCCTAATCCCCGAAGTAGAAACACCTGGTGAACCTTCGCAGGCAGAAGTCCTAACCGATTTTCGGCAAGCATGGCACGAAGCCATGACCGGACAAACCATTCCAGTCGCCCAACTGTGGGAAGGCTTAGACAATGACTGAGCAGCCTTATATTCAGGTTGAGGCTGCACCAACGTTTAACCGAAACTTACGCAAACTTGCGAAGAAATATCGCAGAATCAAGCAAGATATTCAGCCTGTTGTGCAACAGCTACAGCAAGGAGAACTACCAGGTGATCGAATTTCTGGAGTTAGTTATCCCGTCTTTAAGTTAAGAGTTCGCAATAGTGATATTCAAAAAGGTAAAAGTGGTGGTTATCGCCTGATTTACTATGCCAAACTTGACAATCAAATTATTTTGCTAACTATTTATACAAAATCAGAACAGGTTGATATTGCAGCCGACGACATCCGACAGATTGTTGCTGATTATGAGAAGGACAAATCGAAAGACTGATTGGTAAAAGCGATTGAAACTAAGGCAGGTGAAGATGCTCTATAAAAGCATCTAAATAAATCAGCAGGGCGAGCAAACAACGATGACCTACGCGGTTCATTTTGCAGAGACTTAGAGATGAGCAGGAGAGCGATCGCCCACTTCATCCTTTCAGCAAACGCCCTCCATCTGCAACGTATCTACTTGGTTTTTGGCGATACGTGCTACGCACAGGCAGGCGATCGCCCTTTACAGGCTAAGTCGAGCTAACAAAACTCAGCCAACTCTCTGAAGAGACACATGCAATACTCTTCATCCTTCCCACAAGCTGCATTATCCTAAGAGTGACAGTGACCAGCTCGAACACCCGAAATGCTGAGAGTTAGCGAGGAACGGCTCAATGGTTGCATTAGGCTCCAGTGAAGAAAAACTCAACCGCGTATTACAGGATTTGGGAAGAGCGCTACAAGGGATGTATGGCGATCGCCTCATCCACCTCATTCTCTTTGGTTCCCATGCCCGTCAAGAAGCAACCGATGATTCTGATATTGATGTCATGATTGTCTTGCGAGATCCAGTATCTCCAGGGGATGAAATTTTTCGCATGAGTGCGGTTAAAACAGACCTAAACCTCAAACATGACGTATTAATCTCGGTTATTCCCATTTCCGAATCAGACTATCAAACTCGACACACCCCTCTCCTCAATGCCATTCATCAGGAAGGTATTGCTGTGTGACTCGCATCCAACAACTCATAGCCCTTGCTCACGAAGAACTGGAAACAACGGCAACTTGACCAATTGCCACACGCTCTCTAGATAGTGGCGATCGCACTATGGATGGCGAGACAAGGGCGTTGGATTGCCTGAACGTAGCCTGTATCGCCCGCTATTCTGCCCAATTTTCGTATCGTAAATCTGTAATGTGTTGAAAATGCTTGATATTAGCGGTGACAAGAGTGTAGTCGTAACACAATGCCGTTGCTCCAATAAAAAGATCGATTGGAGCTACTACTAATCCTTGATTTCTGAGATAACTGTACACATTGCTAGCAGTGTTGGCGATCGCTTTATCAAAAGGAATTATTTCGCTTACTCCCGACAGTTGCTCAAACTGCTGCATTTTCTTGTGAGCATCTCGATACGTCAAACCGCTTTTGATTTCGTAATACGTAAAAATTGAAAAGGATAAATATGAATAGTGCTGACGGTAGGCTCGGAATTTTTCAAGGATGCCTTCATCACCACGCAAAAAATAAGACAGGATATTTGTATCAAGTAGACACTGTTTCATCATTGATAGATATTCTCGATATCCATTGCGCGCTCAATTTCTGTTTGAGTAACAATCTCATTGATTAAATCAGGATCGTCGGCGGCCATACCAGCAAATTCCATAAAATCGACTGATGGCTGCTTAGTTTTGAGAAATCGCAAGAAGTTTAGTACCTCTTGAATCAAAGGCGATGGAGACGTTTCTAATTCTTGGAGAAGTTCTTGTTTAGGGTTCATTGTGATGTCGTTAGGCAGGATGTTCTCCATTCTAGTGCTGCTGTAATATCGGGTGCGATCTCTGTTTGTCACGGGAGAAGAGCGATCGCACCATCGATGGCAAGGTAAAGGGCGTTGGATTGTCTGGGCGTAGCCCGTATCGCACGACCAAAACTCTCAGAGCTTCCAAAACTACATGCGTTCTAGCACAGGAATACCGAGCAAGGAAAGACCAAGCTTAATCGTCTTAGCGGTCAGATGCGCCAGCAGCAACCGCGACGTGCGCGTAGGCTCTTCGGCTTGCAGCACCGGGCAGCGATCGTAGAACTGGTTAAACTTTTGGCTTAGCTCGAATAGATACTGGCAAAGGCGATTGGGCAACAGATCTTGGTCAATCTCATACAGCACCTCATCCAGTTGAAGAATGTGCCTTGCCACTGCCAGCTCCGTCTCATCTTCAAGAATCAGAGGCGCGTCAGCATCAAGGCCATCAAAGTCGATATTGCCTTTGCGGCTAATGCCCTGCACCCGCACATAGGCGTAGAGCATATAGGGAGCTGTGTTGCCCTGGAGGGCTAGCATTTTGTCGTAGCTGAAAATGTAGTTGCTGGTGCGGTTTTGGCTCAGATCCGCATATTTGATGGCGCTGATGCCGATGATCTGAACGTCTGACAAGATTGATGAGAAGGAACGGTCTTCGCCTAAGCCTCGCTTTTCTTTCCAGCGAGGCTCCAGCTCTTTACGAAGGGTGGCGATCGCCCCCTGCACAGCTTGCGGCACCGAGTCAGGATTTGTCTCATAGGCTTGGAGCCACAGGGGAGCCTGCCGCTGGAGGGAATCGACCGTCATCTTTTTGAGGGACGCGATCTTTTTATCCAGATCATCATCGCCGGGGAGCTTGGTGGCGGCGGTTTCCCAGTCGGGTTCGTCGAGGAAATTGGGAGCGATTCCCTCCCAGTCGTAAGCAGACACCACCTCATACAGATCCGGATCGGCTCGCAGCCAAGCTTCTTCGAGCAGCGCTTCCAGCTTCACCGCCTCTCCCGATCGGCTCTTGAGCTTGCGCCCGTCTTCGCCCAACACATTGCCAAAGGGCGTATGGACAAACTCCACCTCGTCGGTCATCCATCCGGCGCGTTTGCCGATTTGAAAGATTTGGGCGAAATGATTGGTCTGCTCAGCCCCCACCGGATACACCACCCGCTGCACCTGGTCTTCTTGCACCCGATAGCGAATGGCGGCCAGATCGGTGGTGGCGTAGTTGTAGCCGCCATCAGACTTTTGGATAATCATCGGCAGCGGCTTGCCCTCTTTGTTGGTGAAGCCGTCGAGAAACACACACATGGCTCCCTGGTCTTTCACCGCCAGCCCTTGGTCTTGCAGCTCTTTCACCACTCCCGGCAAAAAGGGATTGTAGAAAGATTCGCCGCGAATGGTGAGAGGCGACAGGCCCATCATGTCAAACAGCTTTTGGTTCGTCCGGTTTGACAAGTCGCAGACGAGCTTCCACGCGGTCAGGGTTTCCTCGTCACCCGCCTGCAAGTCCACGACCGACTGCCGCGCCAGGTCTTGAAACTCTGGATCTCCATCAAAGCGCCGTTTCGCCTGACGGTAGAAACTCGCCAGATCGCCCAGATCCAGCTTTTCGCCTGACTTATTTTCGCCTGACTTAAGCGCATCGGGAAACGCCTCGCGCACATAGGCAATCAGCATTCCAAACGGTGTGCCCCAGTCGCCCACATGACTAATTCGCAGAACGTCATAGCCCAAAAAATCGAGAATGCGAGCCAAACAGTCACCCACCACCGACGGACGCAAGTGCCCCACATGCATCTCTTTGGCAATATTAGGACTGGGGTAGTCCACGATCGCCCGCTCTGGTGGATCGATAGGAGCCACGCCCAACCGTAGATCCTGTCGCAGGGCTTTCACCTGAGCTTCTAAATAATCGGTCTTGAGGCGCAGGTTGATAAAGCCGGGGCCAGCCACCTCAGGCGGTTCGCACAGGTCGCTTACATTCAAGTTCTCGACAATTTGAGTGGCGATCGCCCGTGGATTATTCTTCAGCGGCTTTGCCAACGACATCGCCACATTGGCCTGGTAGTCGCCAAATTTGGGATTGCTGGCGGGCACAAGGATGGGATCAGTACCTGCAAGATCCGCTCCAAAGGCCGAAACCAGGGCAGATTCTAGTCGTTGGGTCAGAGTGGCGATCGTGGCTTTCATAACAAAACAGCAAAAAAGATCAAGATTCCGGTCAGGAATAGTCAGGCTTGCACCTGTAGCTAGGCCAGGTCAGCGTTATCTTCTGTTTACCCTACCTGCCTTCACCATATTAGATTCTTCGCTGTTCTAGTCCATCGAAAATTTCAGGGAGTTCCTGATTAGGGTGTTTTAGTTAAGCTGTTTTAGCAATTCGCCTTGAGCAAGGAGCGATCAGGTAAAGTCAGGACACATATTGGGACGGCAAGCATTCAACACGCACTTCATTGATCCACAGCACATTCATTTACCTAAACATCTAAAAGGAGGATTTCAAATGGCTAGTTCAAAATCTACCGCTGTAAAAGTCTTCGGCATTCTCAGTATCGTTTTTGGAGCCTTGACCCTCTCGACCTCTCCTCTCGGCATCGTCGGTTTGGGTTCAACGTTACAGCAGTTAGGCGCGTCAGGATTTTTGGCGACTTGGATCACTGTCACGACCTTTCTTGCCCCTATCTTCGGCATCATCTCTATCGTTTTGGGCATTGGTCTGCTGAAATATGCCGAATGGGGACGAAAAGGGTCTATCTATTACGCTATTTTTACGATTGCGTTTAACATCCTCAGCGCCGCGCTGATGGGGTTGGGCATGTCAGCGGCGATCTCAGCAAATGCAGGGCCTGAAGCTGCTGCCGTTGCAGCGGGAATTGTTATTGGAGCGATCATCGGAGGACTATTTACAATGATTTACCCAGTGTTAGTGCTCATTTTTCTCACCCGGCCTACCGCAAAAGCCTCCTGTCGCTAGTTCAAATGGGTGCTACCTGACTCGCCCAGAAACTAAGTACACTTCCTCGGCAACGCGTTTAAGCCGCTTAAGCTGATCTTTCATATCCTTCTGGGTCAGCTTCGATGCAAACGTCTCAAAGCCAAACTTGATCAGAGGATTGGGCGCTTTGAACTCAAAGCGGTTGAGCAGACGGGTGCCGCCATCTTCGGGATAGCACTCCCAGCGATCGCGCCCCTGAAAAAAGCCTTCAAACTGCCACACAATCAGCCCCGGATCTCGCTCAACCACCTGACTGTAGAGCTTGGGCTGCAAGAGCGGAATCTGAATCAAAAAGCGACTGCGCCCACCCACATCTGTGCTCCATTCACCCACAGGTTCACAGCGCAAGGCCGGGTTGAGCCAGCGATGCATCAGCTCCAAGTCAGTGAAGCATTTCTCCACAGCGGTGGCGCTGGCATTAATATAAATCGTGTTTTCAAATGTCTGGTAAGCCTTCATTCCTTGGAATCGAGAGCGGTACTGCGTGATTGATGTTCTCTATTGATCCTATAGGGTACTTAGAGAATTGGGTAAGGTCACCTGGCTAGAACCTGCATTACTCTCCACATCTTCACGAGTCGGACATTGGTATTGCTGAAACTTGTAGCCGTCGGTGCGCTTGGTGGTGAGGTAGTCGCAGCCTTGCGGCTTGAGGTTGGCGTTGCCCTCGAAGTTGATCAGCCACACATCAAACGGTTGGGAATGATCGGTCAGAGATGCCCGTAATGCCTGACTGGGAGAGCCGCAGTTTTGTTCGCTGTTGGCAGAGCAAGTTTGCGGATCGAGGAAAAACTCCACCGACTCGAATTGTTCACGATATTTGGGCGATCGCATCTCCCAGGCGATCGCCATCAGCCGCCCCGTCTGGCCGTGGGTTTGGTGAGAGATTGCCACAACGGTAGAAACTTCATAGCGCTCTGCCATTTCTTGCACCACCCAGTCAGGCCGATGCAGCTTGCGATAGCCAAAGTCGTAGGCAACGGTGAGACTGCCCGCCATGCCCATGACAATCATCAGCCCAATAAAAAAGCGGCCTGGATGGGTCAGCCTAAAACGGATTTTGTTCAGTAAGCCTTGTGAATCTGGGCGAACATTCGGTGCCGAGTGCGCTGGATGCCAAAGAGGGGCCAGACCTGCCGCCAGCGTCACAATAACCGCCGGAAAATAGACGAAGTGATAGCGGAACACCTGCGCCATATCGACGCCAAAGCCATAGGTCAGCAGCAAAATGATGGCGATCGCCCCTCCAACAAAACCTGCCAAAATTCGGAGCGAAAGGGATAGATCAGAATTGGCCGTTGCTTCTTTGAAATGCTGAACCAGCAACCATCCCGTCCATACCGACATCGCCAGAATCACGAAGCCAGAAACGAAGGCCAGCCCATCCCCAATATTTTGCACAGGCAGCAAAAAGATCATGCTGACGACACTCGCCAGAGTCTGACCGAGAGGATAAATCCAATCCCAACCGCCGCCGCCATCGTCGTAGATCCATCGGGTCAGCCCATCGTCTTGACGGATCGCGAGCAAAAACGGCAGCCATACTAACCCCGTGGCAGCAGTTCCGGCGATCGCCAATCCCAGCCGCCCTAGCCCAATGTGCCATCGTCCCGCAGAAAACCGGAGGTGATGGGCGATCGCCCCCAGCAGCACCACGAATTCTGCCAACAGCGTCAGCAAGAAAAAATAGTGAGTCGCCATGCCCAACCCATTCACGCCAATCCACGCAAACACAATCGGCAGCGGCAAGGGCTTTTGGTGACGCAGAGTGCGAATCGCCACGACCAGACAGGCCAGCGAGCCAATCATCCACAGCACTGCCAGGGTGTAGTGGCGGGCATCTTGTGCCAGATAGATGCCGAAGGGCGACACCGCCATGAGCGCCGCCGCCAGGTGGGCCACCGTACGCGAGCGAAACGCCAGCCAGCCCAGTCCATAAGTCGCAGGAACGGCAGCAACTCCCGCCACGGCTGAGAGCGATCGCGCATCCCACACCGACACATACTCAGGAGATATCGCAGGCAGCGATCCCAGTCCCCCTAGTCCGACTCTGAGCGAATGCCACAGGTGCAGCCATGCGTGAGTCAGCATGAAATAGAGCGGCGGATGATTGCTCTCGGTCAGCAACCGTTGAGCTGAGTCTAGGGGCGAGGTGTCAGGGGTGTATTGCAGGGGCGCAAGCAGCGTTTCAGGGGCGATCGCCTGCCCTAAGGGAATGTCTCGAAAGCTATGCCCCAGGCCAAACACCAGCGTAGACATCTCATCTGTCCACAAGGGTTTGAACGTGAGATGGTGAAATCGCAGCAGAGTGGCGATCGCCATCCACCCCAGCACTCCAACCATTGACAAGCCATGAGGTGACAGGGCATGAGGCTGCAATTGCTTAGGCTGCAATCGCTTAGATAAGATATGAAGGAAAGATAAAATGGCAGAGACAGGCTTGGGCATCGACGACTCGTTGATCAAAAACCATAAGTTTTGTGTTTTCCTGATCCTAAGAACTTGTGAACACAGGCAGGTTCTTTAGCGGAGAGGTCTATGATGAATAGAACTCTGTTGAACCGGAGTTCATAAGGATTTACTCACGTTATAGCAAGCACATAGCACGAGGCACTACATGAGGCACTACACGAGGCGCTAGGCCGCAGACGTATTGTCATCAGTGCAGCATAGTCAACCCTGTAACGCAAAGGAGCAAAGCAACCCAGTAGTTTATTTCCATTAGTTATTTCCATTAGACAGAGACGAGTCGCAGCACCCGTACTCTAAGACTGGCTTCTAGCAAACCGATGATGTGTTGATGGAATGGATGACCTCAAACAGTACTATCAGATTCTCGAAGTAGAGCCAGGTGTCTCAATGGAAGAGATTAACCAAGCTTACAAAGATCTTGTCTTTATCTGGCATCCTGACCGGATTCCTAAAGATAAT
>JBARXP010000156.1:0-43807 GCA_049647405.1 Elainellaceae cyanobacterium
AGTCGCCTGAGGCATCTCATTGCTCCTCCCCCTGAGGAGCGTGTCAAACCCATCGCTACCCGCACATTATTAAAGTATCAGGAGCGCCTAAATGAGCTTTTAGAAACTGATTGGGCTGATGCAGAAAAAGGCATTTATCCGAGTTCTCTGCTATTTGATAACCCCTGGGAAGATTTTCTTCTCTTCTACCCGATGGTGTGGCTAGATTTGCCCTTGACCTGGGAGCGGGCAAACAACGATCGATTTTATGATTTCAGCCCCAAGGTCAAGACAGAAGGCTATCCCAAATATTACGCTCGCACCTTTCACCACCAAACCGACGGATACCTGAGCGATCGCTCAGCCGATCTCTATGACCTTCAGGTCGAGATCTTGTTTAACGGTTCCGCCGATCCGATGCGCCGACGCATTCTGGCTCCTCTAAAGCGTGAGCTAGAGAAATCAGGCCACCCCAATGCTTCGCAGACTCGCGTGCTCGACGTCGCCTGTGGCACAGGGCGTACCTTGAGAATGTTGCGTGGGGCTCTGTCTGAGGCGTCGTTATTTGGAACTGATTTATCTCCAGCCTACCTGCGCAAGGCAAACCAAAGCTTATCAGAAATCCCAGGAGAGTTGCCCCAGCTCGTCAATGCTAATGCAGAAGCGCTTCCTTACATAGACAACTATTTTCAGGGAGTCACCAGCGTTTTCTTGTTTCATGAACTGCCAGCCCCAGTTCGACAAACAATTATTTCTGAGTGTTTTCGAGTCACGTGCCCAGGTGGTGTGTTTGTCATTTGCGATTCTATTCAGCAAGGCGATTTTCCTGACATGGATGTGTTTTTAGAAAACTTCCCAGCCATGTTTCATGAGCCGTTTTATAAAAACTACACCGAAGACAACATCTCTGCACGCTTAGAGCAAGCAGGCTTTGAGGTTGTAGAAACTCAGGTTCACTTTGCCAGTAAGTATTGGATCGCTCGCAAACCTGCTGACGTTGCAGCGTAAACAATTTTGTAATTGCTCAACTCAGATTGATTGGCTACTGAGTTGAGCAACTATCGAAGTAGGTCTCCTTAAATTTTGACAGCTTGTGTCGGATAGGTTAGCGCAGCGTAACCCATGCGGATGTTGGGTTTCATCCTTCAACCACAACCTACACATACTCACGTTTATTTTTGTCCACCTACTTACTTGATTATGAAGCGTTCAGTTTCAATCTTTCTCGAAGAGGCTACGCTGGTGATTTGCTATTTCCCGTAACAAGAATGTGTCGTTCATTTCTCCATGATTGTCGCTGATCTGAGTGCAACGTAGATGTAGATATAAATCTCTGCCTACCCATGGCTAAAACTACATTCTCATACGTTTATGCCTGATTCTTCAGTTACCCGGCTCGGCTCAGAGATTTTTTTAATTCACAATGTTTTAGATGCTGACACCTGTAACCAGCTCGTTCAAACTGCTGAAGCAGGGACGTTTCGGTCTGCGGGCATTGCGGTTGAGCGGATCGACGACACGGTGCGTAGTAATGACATTATTCGACTGGGCGGCAAAAATTCGCTAGCGGCTTCAACCAATCGGCTGATACTAAGTCGATTGGCGATCGTTAAGCAGTTTCTATTGAAAGAGTATGGCGTGCAGTTTCCTTACGCTGAGCCCTGCTCTATCCTGCGGTATCAGTCTCAGCAGTTTTATAAGCGCCACGTTGACAACATATTGCTGGCTAGTCGTTTTCAAGAAATAGAGCAGGGGCTTCCGACCCGTGACATTAGTGTCGTTGGCTACCTCAATGACGACTTCAAGGGGGGAGAAACCTACTTCGATCGCCAAGATGTGAAGGCAAAGCCCACGACAGGAGCCGTGCTGGTCTTTCCGTCTTACTTCACTCATCCCCATGCGTCTTTGCCCATTCGTCAGGGCGTGAAATATGCATTCACCTGCTGGCTATATCACTGAAGCTGAAGTATCAGGAGATTTTGTTCAGACCTAGGCTCTCAGAACTGAAATCTGAGAACTTAACTCTCAGATTCTTCGCCGTCTTGGTCAGACTCTACTTTAGGAACAACATCAGGGCGTTCTGCGGCTTCCCAGCCCGGTGGTCGCTTCGAGTTGTACCAGGCGATCGAGCCGATCGTCACCGCAGCAATAAACCCGACAACGTAGACCAGTGTGAACGATAGGGGCAAGCCACCCCCTGCTCCGGCTGCAGCCATCAATATGAGGTTCATAGGATTTCCCTTTCTTCATTAACCATTGTTTAAGAATACAGAACTACGCCATCCCTATAGTCACTTCTAGAGGAAGATTTTAAGAGATGGGGAATGGGCGATCGCCCATTCCTGTCCAAAACAATTTCAGATCTACGCCTGTCCCTGGGTCTTTTGAGGGTTTTGACCCGAAGAACCTATCGACAGGCTCTGGAAGTAGAGACGACCAACGCTGGTGAGAAACACCAGGTATCCCACCGCTTCGGCGAGATAGAGGTGTTGGGTGTAGCCAAAAAAGGCTTTTAACAAAATGCCGGGAAACTGGCGATCGGGTAAAACCTGGCTGGCATCCCACACTTGCGGCCCCAGGAAGCAGGCGCGAGTGGCGTCGGGACAAATCGTAGCCCAGGTATCGGAGGTTTGAGCTAGGGTCAGCGCTGCTGCATCAAAATGGCGTAGAGCTGTGATGACTAGTCCAGACACAATCAGCAGCAGCAGCAGCCCCATGCCCTGAAAAAAGAGTTTGAGGTTGATGCGAATGCCGAGGCGAAACAGCAAAAATCCAATCACGACGGCTCCAATCAATCCGGCGATCGCCCCTAGCACAGGCATCAGCCCTTGCTGAAATTTTGCTGCGATGAAGATGACGGTTTCAAAGCCTTCTCGAAGTACTGCCACGGTGATGAGTCCAAAAATGCCCCAGCCTGCGTTTGCTCCTTGGGTGAGGGTGGCGGTTAGAGAGTTTTCAACGTCTGACTTGAGCTGTCGCGCTTGCCCGGTCATCCAAATCAACATCCAGCTGAGGAGGGCGATCGCCACAACGCTAAACCCGCCTTCGAGGAGCTGCTTGATCACCCGAGCTGAAGTCTGGTCGGAGGCATCGAGTCCTGTAATGATGCCGATGAGCAGCATCCCGATGAGCACACTGGCTCCGATGCCGACTCCAATGCCAGCGTAGACCCAAGAGTTGAGGCGTGACTGGTCGGCTTTGTCGAGGGAGGCAAGAACAATGCCGACGACGAGGGCGGCTTCGACTCCTTCTCTCAGGGTGACGACAAATGTTGGAAGGGCTGCACTAATATCTACCATAGACTCAACTCTGAATGGCATGAAATGGCTGACATGAAACGGCCCCAAGGTTAGTCGATTTTGCGAGACTTTTGTGGGTACGTCTCATCTCGTCTGTTATGCTAGCGCGGCTGGCTTGGGTCTGGGAGCTGAGTCTGATATTTTATGGTGAATTGGGTGGTTGGCTTTGAGAACCAGAAGACTTGGGGGCGTTTGCCCCCAAACCCCCACTGGAGGACGGGGCACGTCCCCCAGACCCCCTCCGCAAGGTGTTTTGAATAGGAGGATTTGGGGGTTGGTGGATGGAGGTGTTGGGTGAATGTTGGGCTTTGCTTGAGGGGAGGCCGGAAGAGGATTTTTGATAGGAGATCCCGATTTGTACTCAGACTCGTTAAAATATTACGTACGTAAGGGGCGATCGCCGCTGAAGCATTCAAACTGTTTTTAGGGTTTACAGCCTAGGGTTGAAGAGCTAGAGTTCAAAAACCAGCGTTCTAAAAACCAGCGTTCCAAAAACCAGCGTTCTAAAAACCCAAGTTTAATCAAAGTCCATTGGTGTGAAAGCTATGTCATCAGTCGTTTCTTCTCCTCAAGATCAATCTCCAGTCCAGAATATGGATGTTGAAAAGCATGGGTTGCCCGTCACGATCATTACGGGGTTCCTGGGCAGTGGAAAAACGACGCTCCTCAACCATATTCTGACGAATCAGGAGGGGCTGAAAACTGCCGTCTTGGTCAATGAATTTGGTGAGATCGGCATCGATAATGACCTGCTGATTAAGACCAGCGACGACATGGTTGAACTCAACAATGGCTGTGTTTGTTGCACGATTAATAATGATTTGATGGATGCGGTCTATCGAGTTCTAGAGCGCGAAGATCGAGTCGATTACCTGGTGGTTGAGACTACAGGTTTAGCTGATCCTCTGCCCGTGGCGCTGACGTTTTTGGGGACGGAGTTGCGAGAGATGACGCGGCTCGACTCCATCGTGACGGTCGTTGATGCAGAAAACTACAGCCTCGATTTGTTCAACAGTGAAGCGGCGCAAAATCAGGTGGCCTACGCCGATGTGATTTTGCTGAATAAGGTCGATTTAGTCGATCAAGAACGCATCGATTATCTGGAGTCGAGTCTGCGTAAGGTGAAGGAGGGGGCGCGGATTATGCGCACAACGAACTCTCAGGTGCCTTTACCGTTGATTTTGAGTGTCGGGTTGTTTGAGTCAGATCAATATTTTTCTGACTCGGCTCCGGCTGATGTTCACGAGCATGATCACGACGATCATCACGTCCATGATGAAAACTGCGGTCACGGCCATCACGACCACGACCATCACGACCATGACCATGATCACCATTCCCACCACTTAGAAAATGATGGGTTCACGTCGCTTTCTTTTGAAACCGATAAGCCTCTCTCAATTCGGAAGTTTCAGTATTTTCTTGACAATCAGATTTCTGCAAATGTGTTCCGTGCTAAGGGCATCATGTGGTTTGACGAAAGCCCCAAGCGCCACATTTTTCACCTCAGCGGCAAGCGCTTCACCCTAGATGACGAGCCCTGGAAAGATGAGCCGAAAAATCAACTGGTGCTGATTGGTCAAAATCTCGACCATGAAGAACTGCGATCGCAGCTTGAAGCCTGCATCTGTCTGCCAACGGCCAATCGCGGTAGAGGGTTTGGCGGCTAGATCACTCTCAGCCTCAAGTGAGTGGATTTTACAGAAAGGCTTCGCCTTGATCACTACAACGCCCACAAATAAATGGTGGGCTATGGGCAGCAAGTCCGTTAAAACGGACTGGGACAGTTTTGCAAGGTCATCAGCCCACTTCCAGTGGGCTTCCCATTGTAGCCCGCAATTGATTTGCGGACAGGCTAACAGCACAGCCGACACCCTTTCAATCGTGCTTCAAGGATTGCAAGAAGCCAAAGCGCTAATTCAATTAGGCGTTAATTTTGAACTGGGTTGATTCATCTGGAATGCAGACTGGGTCGCCGCCTTTCTATGGCGCAGTCTCGCACCATGCCGCTTCGAAGAAATCGAGTTCGCACTGCATGGCGTAACGATAAACCGAATGAGACGCGTCGTTGATCTGGGCATATTGCTCAGCAAGCTGGCCCAACTGAACGGCTAGGCCGTTAAAGTCATCGCTACTGTAGGTCTGAATCCAATCCGTATAGGTATGGGGAGACGGAGTCGTTTCGGCTAATGACTGCCCCAAGAAAGCGTATAGCTTCATGCAGGGCAGCATCGCGCAGGTGGTGATTCCGACTTCGTGACTCCAAGCCGTTGCCAATAGAAAGTCGGTGTAGCGACGGGTTGCGGCTCCGGCTTCAACCTGGCTCAAATCGACATTCCATTCAGCGGCGTAGCTGTGGTGTAATTTCAGCTCTTCAAGGACGCCCTCAGCAAGGGAGTGGAATATCCCAAATCCCTGCCAATCTGGGGCTTTGGCCGCTGCAATGCTGTAGGCGCGAGCAAAGGCTTCCAGAAAGAAGGCATCTTGCCCCACGTAGTAAGCGAATTTAGATTTTGGCAGACTGCCATCGCCGATGCCCTGCACAAACGGGTGGTTGAGACTGGCGATCGCCAAGTCTTGTTCGGCTTGCCAAAGTTCACGTGCAAGATTCATAAGCCTCTTCCCAATTCTCCAAAATCACCCATCCAAAATTTCCCTCACGCTCCCATGCTAGAATACTGCCGCAGCCCCCTGCGCCAGAGCCAGCGGTTGAGCCCAAAAACAATAGCCAGCCAAGCTAGCATCGTCACAAGGCCGCGCACAATATTAACCTCTAACCCCACTAGCAAACTTGCCGGAAAGTAGATGAGGTAAGGAAAGGGCAGCCACATAACAACGGATTGGATGGCTGGCGGAAACACATCAAGGGGCGCGATCATGCCTGATAAGAAAAGATAGGGCAGATACCACAGGTTTTCGATGGCGGTTGCGCGCTCTGTCCAGAAGGCCAACATTGCTGTGGTGTACTGCATCACAAAGCGTAAGACAAAGGCTAACATCATGATGGCGATCGCCCCAAGTCCTTGGGCTAAGCCCGGAACCCAAAAGGCGTCTGGATAGAGAAGAAAGAACAGCGTCACTAAAATCACGACAAACGGCAGTCGCGCAAATCGCTCGGCAAAGTGAGAGCTAAAGTGGTGCCAGCCCGGATCGAGCGGTTGCAGCAGCTTAGGCGACAGCGTGCCTTCAACGACTTGTTTTTCAAACTCCCACACGACCCACACCACATTGAGCTGACGCGCGACAAACACTGCGATGAAATAGCGGCTAAAGTCTAAAGACGATAGCCCAAAGTCACCCGATGCCGCCGCTTCAGACCACACGCCCAGCAAAATCAAAGGCAAACTGCCCGACAGCACCCAAAACAGCAGCTCCGCCCGATATTCCACCATGTAGGCGTAATAGGTAGAGAGCAAGACAGACGCAAGGCGGAGAGGGCGCTGAAAAAACTTAGGCATGGCGATCGCCTTTGCAGATCAAATTCACTCTTGTATTCTGAATCAACTCTTTTAATCTAGCAGCTTGCCCCGGCAATTCTCAGGATGGCGAATCGGCTTTGGAGAACCTCAAGAGACCGATGGCAATGGTGCCTGCAACTAACCCCCAGAAGGCTGACCCAATACTCCACAAGGTGATCCCCGATGCGGTCACGAGAAAAGTAATCAGGGCAGGTTCGCGTTCAGAGTCTTGGCCTAAAGCTGTCGCCAGTCCTTTGCCGATGGTGCTGAGTAGCGCTAGACCAGCGATCGCCAGCACCAACTCCTGGGGCAACGCCGTAAACAGCGCCCCGACCGTTGCCCCAAAAATGCCCACCAATAGGTAAAACCCACCCGCTGCTACCGCCGCGACATAGCGTTTGTCGGGGTCTTTGTGGGCTTCTGGCCCCATACAAATCGCCGCTGTAATTGCCGCTAGATTCATCGCAAAGGCTCCCAAGGGAGCCAGCACCAGCGTTGCAATCCCCGTCCAGCTAATCAGCGGCGAAATAGGGACGTTGGTGTACCCCGAAGCTCGCAGCACCGCGACACCCGGCACGTTTTGGGAGGCCATTGTCACGACAAACAGAGGGAGGGCAACGCCAATGAGCGCCGATAGGGAAAATTGGGGCTGGGTCAGAATGGGGGTCGCCAGCTGCAGCGATAGGGCTTCAGCCTGGATCGAACCCTGTAGGGCTGCGATCGCCACTCCCAAACTCAGCGCCGCCAACACCGCATAGCGCGGAAAAAACCGATAGGCGAGCAGATACACACAAAACATCGGAAACACGAGGCCAAAGCGGGTTTCCATGGCGACAAATACGTCTAGGCCAAAACGCAACAGCACCCCAGCAAGAAGGGCTGAGGCCATCGATAAAGGAATCCGATTCATCGCCTGCTCAAACCAGCCCGTGACACCACACAAAGTCATCAGCACGGCAGATATTAAAAACGCACCAATGCCCTCCGCCATCGACACATTGGCGGCAGATGTAATCAGCAGAGCCGCCCCTGGAGTAGACCATGCGGTGACGACAGGAGCCCGATAGCGCAGCGATAGCAAAATGCTCGTCAGCCCTATCCCAGTTCCCAAGGCCCACATCCAGGAGCCAATGTCTGCCTCGCTAGCCCCTAGGGTCTGCGCTGCCTGAAAGACAATCACCGCAGCGCTTGAGAAACCCACGAGCACACTCACAAACCCGGCGACCACCGCCGAAACAGAAGCATCGCTGAAAAGAGCCTGGATTGATCTCAACATTGGTCTCAACATTGGTCTCAGCACTCGCATGATTCTCACCCTCGACATCTCCAGGCATAACCGTATCAGGCTATCAGTGTCGAGGATTGGCGGTCTTAGACGCAATTGCTGTCACGATATTGCCCTAGAGTCAGACCAAAGACACGCTTGAAAAAGACGCGCTTGAAAAAGACGCGCTTGAAAAAGACGCGCTTGAAACTGCGTTAAGGGTTGCCCTGTAAAAAATCTTGTGCGTCAGCAGCGGAGAGGGGTCTTGCGAAATGATAGCCCTGCCCCTGCTCACACTGCAATGCTCGCAGTTGGGCAAGCTGAGTCGGTTTCTCAATGCCTTCTGCAATCACTTCTAGGCCAATATTCCAGGCTAGGGTGACTAGCATTCGGGTAATCTCTATCTTTTCAGCATCGGTGTCAATATTTTGCACGAAGGAGCGATCGAGCTTGATCGTATCGATGGGAAACCGATGCAGATATCCCAACGATGAATGCCCTGTGCCAAAGTCATCTAGGGCAAGCTGAATGCCCAACGCCTTCAGCTCATGGAGCACTTTGATGCCGCTCTCAACATTCTCCATCACGGTGCTTTCTGTAATTTCTAGGCATAGAGATTGGGGAGCCAGCCCTACATCGTTCAAAATGTACTCAATCTGCCCAACCAGCCCCGGATGAGACATTTGTTTGGCAGACAGATTGACCCCAATCGAGATGGGTAACGCTTGGGAAAACTGACGCTTCCAAGCCTGCAACTGCTCACAGGCTTGGCGCAAAACCTGCATCCCGAGAGGAACGATCTGCCCATTTTCTTCTGCAATAGGAATAAAAATGTCAGGGCCAATCAAGCCTCGGTGGGGATGCTGCCATCGCAACAACGCCTCAAAACTTTTCACCTTGCATGACTTGAGCGCCACGATGGGCTGGTAGTGAACCACCAGTTCGTGACTGGCGATCGCATAGTGGATATCGGTTTCGAGCTGAAGCCGTTCGTAAACTTGCCGATGCATCACAGGCTCAAAGACCTGATGTAGTCCTGCACCGATCGCCTTTGCCCGATACATGGCAGTATCGGCATCGCGCATCAGCTCTTCAGCGCGGGTATAGCGACTCGTCTCAATCACGCTGCCCAGGCTGGCCGTGATAAATAGAGGCTGCTGATCGATGAGAAAAGGGGTTTGAAAAAGGGTCTGAAGCTGTTGGGCCAAGGCATGAACCTGACCGCCCGGATCGTGATCAGCTCCGCTTTCGAGAATAATGGCAAACTCGTCGCCATCTAGCCGAGCTAGGGTCATCGTCGGGTCAAGCTGAGCCACAATTCGCTGCACAATGTCAATCAGCAGGCGATCGCCAACACTGTAGCCAAGACCATCATTTATCCGCTTGAACCGATCGAGGTCAAAGCACAGGAGCTGAAACGACAGAGGCTCGCTTTGCTGCTGGACTCGGAGCAATTGGGTTAATCGTGCGAAGAGTCCAAAGCGGTTCAAAAGCCCCGTTAGCGGATCATGATGGACGAGTTGCAGAAGCTGCAATGCTCGCTCAGATAGCGAGGATGGTGCCTTCTCAAGGGCACTGCCTGGTTTTGACTCGACAGGGGTATAGGCTTTAAGGTCTAACTCCTCCCAGTGACTGCGGGGCGAAGCCGAGCGAAACCGGAGAACGCTGCCTTCTTCTCCGGTGGGCAGCTCAATCCATTGCCACACCATCGATAGCCAAAGCGGGCGATACGGCAAGCCAACGCCCCGCTGTATCGTAAATAAACGCTCTCCGGCAGTGCGCGTCTGCAATACATCGGCCACAGGATGGCGCTGCGTTGGAGCCTTATCTTGGCAGCGACAGCCAGACCATGGGGTGGAAGAAGTTTCAGAAAAAGGCTGGCGATTTTGATAACAGGAGCAGTGACGTGTCGGCAGGGCTGAACTGATCGCCTCTTCTGGGTTAGCCAACGGCAAAACCGACACGAGGCTACAGCCCAACACCTGTTCTCTAGACGCATCAATTAGCTCTGCAAAGGCGACGTTGCACCAAATGATTTGCCCTTTTCCCTCCATCCACACGACAGCTTCTTGGACATTATCAAGCATCCACGCGATTTGCATTGGAAGAATTTTGGGAATATTTGGCATATCAACCCTTAAGATGCCTAAGACAAAGCGTAGCCCTAACCGCCATAGCAGCCTCCAGAACTCTCAGAGCTACCTATTCATTAAGATTTAAGACAAGCTAGTTCAGTTCCCGACAGACTTTATTCCAGTTGTTCACACAAAAACTACAGTCTATTGACAGACTATGAACGGTCGTGGGGCTAGCAAGACCATGCTGGGGGCTTGATGGCCGTCTGTGCCTATGATTTCTGTCGGTAAAAATCTAGAAGATACGTATGATTCAAATTTATCTATGTTCAATCTATGTTCGTCAGCAGAGGTAGGTAGAGAGCAATTATTTATGTAACTCTGCGATTTGAAGTTAATGAATCAGTAGCCTTGAAAGAAAAGTCGATCAAAAGTGATGCAACCTCAAGATCTGGGAAAATGTCCATATTCTCTATCTGGGCAAGGCTTGCAACCCTTTTGCGACCCTATCGTTCAATCAGCTCTCCAATCAGCTCTCCAATCACGTTGCCAAGTCCGCGAGAAACAACTCAGCCAAAGTCAACACATTGGAGTAGGTCAATCAGAATTTACGCAAAACTTACGCATTAACACGCATTAAAACGATAGTGTTGCACACAGCTTCTTCTCACCTTCTATTATGGTCAATCTTGAGGAGCATGGGGTGATTCTTCATCTAATCTTGAAGGCGATCGCTCAACTACAAGTTTCTCCCCCGGCTGAAGCTGCCGCACCTGCGCTGTGAGATTTGTCCAAGGCTCAAGCTGACCCGATTGATAGGTGCGGCTCATGACCACGTAGATGGAGGTTTGATCGGTGCCGATACAAGCGTCTTGCACGGAGTTCCAATCAGCAGCATCTAGCTCATCTCGCACCGTCCACTGCCCCTGATTCCACGTAAACGTCCGGGTGAACTGGAAGGGCGCAGGTTTCTTGCCCGTAATCAGTACTTTTTGCAGCAGCGTGCGAATCAGGTTGGGAAAAAATCGCCCAACGGTAAACATGACCACCCGCAAAATCATCAGATTCAGGGGGGTCATCTGTTTTTGCTTGGCCCAGCCCAACGCCCCACGAATGGCGATCGCCTCTTCTCCAACATCAATGTCATACTGCCCGACCAAATGCCCCACGGCATTTTTGAGCTGGTTGCCCTGCCGCACCTGAAGCGAAAACTGGGTGTCTGAGGCAATCAGGCGATCGCCCTGGAATAACTTGAATACACCGCCTTTGTTGAGCGCCAGATATAGCTCTGTGCCCTCGCGCCGATCGATGAGAATGCGGGCTTCGGGCAGCCAAATGCGCTCGGTGGGGCGAGGCGGTAGGGGCGGGCGTTGGCTTGCTTGGGCGTAGCCCGTATCGCCCACAAAGTCGCGCCATGCCAGCAAATAGTTCCAGGTGTGATGGCCGATGATGTGGTCGTCGGCGTAGCAGCTCCCCCGTCCGTTGGCGAGGCCGATGAGGAACTGATCGTTAATGCTGAGGGCTTCGGGCAGCCAAGTGCCAACCCGTTCAAACCCGTGAGGAAAAAAGTTGTAGGTGTTGCGGCTGGTGTATTCGCCGCCATAGGACCCGTCGGGATGGACAAAATGACGGGCGAGCAAGACCGCTTTGGCGATCGCATCTTTGAGCCGAGAGCTGGGACACAGATCGTAGAGACGCGCCAGACAGGAGATCGTCAGGGTGTGATAGCCCGGATCGCAGCCCTCATATTCTTGAAACCAGCCTTCGGGATTTTGCCAGGAGAGTACCCGCTCTAGCCGTTCGTCTCGCGCTGCTTCCCACCGATCGGTCTTAAGCTGTCGTCCCAGCAGCTCCAAACATAGAGCAATGAGGGCTTGGTGATTGGTCAGCCGTCCGCTTTCGTGGTGGTGCGCCAGCCAGTCTGCCCGCTTCACAAAAAAGGCGATCGCCTCATCATTCTCAAGCTTCAGCAGTTCGTAACTATCGATGCAGGCCAACAGCGAAAACGCCGCCGCCCCTCCCGCCCGCTCGAAGGGAAAGTAGTCGTCGCACGATCCGTCTGCATGGGCACTGCGAGCTGCGTAGAGAATGCCCGCTTCGACCCAGGTTTTCAGGGCAGGAGCCTCAAAAAAAGGATTCTCAGGAATCGGTAAAGTGTAAGCCAACGCCAGCGGCAGCACGAACTCTTGAGACATGCCGCTGGGGAAATCGATGATTTTATATTGCCAGAAGTTGCGGTCGAAGCAGCCGTAGGTCGGGCTGTGGCGGTTGCGGTCTTGCAGGGTGAGAATGTTGGGAATCTGGGCGATCGCCTTACGGGCAAACAGATCTCGGCTCATGACTCGCTATTTGCCGCCGTAGTAAAACGCGATTTCTTTATCCTTCAAGGGCGCAAATCCAGCATCCAACAGTTTCTGATTCAGCTCGTCTTGGGCGATGTGCTTTGCCCCAATGCGGACGATGCGCGATCGCATGGTGTTGCTGACGCCGCTGCGCTGACGGTTGCCCTCTAGACCCATGACATCGTTGTAGAGATTTAGCTTTTCAGCGGGAATCGGTGAACCGTCGAGATCGAGTCCTTTGGCGATCGCCACATCAACGGCATCGGCTCCGGTGGTTTTGCTTTCGGGGGTTGGGGCTTCGGTGCTCATGATGGTTCCTCTACTCTGCGCTAATACGGTGATCCCAGACCTTAGTGACAGTCTCTAGGGCGATCGCATTTTACCAGTTGGCGGAACTCAATCGTTTGCGGTGGATTAATGCGGTGTATTAATTCCGATCGCCTTCTTCTCAAGCCCCTCTCCCAGCGCTAAGTAGATGGATGTAATTAAACGATGCCGTGGGGTGTCGTATAGCCTTTCAGGCATAGCTACGCTAAAGCGTCAGCGTAACGCACCGTCAGCTAGAGTCACTGCCCGCAAATGAATTGCGGGCTACTGGAGAAAACCCATTGAAATGGGTTAATGTCGGCTTGCCTCAGGGGGTTAGGCTTCCAGTCCACTTCCAGTGGACTTAACCAGTTAGCCCGCAGTTGACTTGCGGGGCGAGTGTTCGGATCGGTTTGTCGTGGTCTTCCGCGAAACCCCTACAAGATTAGCTCCCAGCGGCAAAAGAGGGATTCCGCATTTTACGGGATTAGGGAAATCAAGATTCGGGGACAGGAATCTGTTTGATCACCGTCCGCATGATTTCACCGGGATGGGATGGAGATGGCAGGGGCGCAGTCCATTCATAGGGTTTGGCAAATCGAGCGTGGTGCATCCGCTGGATAAACTGCTCCACTACAATTGGCTTGCCCACGGCAATGACCTGAATCTTTTCGGCGTTGCCTTCTTCACGACACGCGGCATCTGGCCTTGCAGATGAGCGCAAGGCTGGGTCTGAGATATTCATCACTTCAGCTCTCCTTTGTTTTGGTTTTTGTAAGGTCAGGTCAACTGACCACAGAACCGCCAAAACACGCAGCCACCCCATGCCCTCTGAGCAAAAACCTATTCACGACCGATACAAGAGGGTCGCCACAGGCTTAGGCTCAGGGGTTGCAACTGCTGGCAAAACGGGGTGGCTACGGGAGGGTACAATTCCCATAGCTTCCAAGCTGCCTATACCAGTTTGGGGGTTAGCTCTCCGGGTCGTGTTGGTACCACGACTGGGGAGCGCTACGCATGTTTAGCGCATAGTGGCAGATAGTACAGGTTTTAGCCTAAAAAAACAATAGCCTTCGGTTTTTCGTAATTCGTAGGGTGGGCAAAGGGTTAAACCCGTGCCCACTAAATATTTTTTGTGATGGGCACGCCTTGCTTTGCCCATCCTACTTAACTGTTACAGTCTCTAGAGCGATCGCACTTTACCAGTTGACGGAACCGTACGGAATTCTAGATTTTGGGGCGAGAGATCAAAGCTAAATGTTTGAATGAACCGGACGTTTATTCCTATAAAAGTCAGCATTGGCACCCAGTAAGTTTGCTGAAAGGGTAGTCGATGTTGAGAAAATAAGGATTTTTTCAAATCTCTATCAAAACTCTATTTCCATTGATTTTGAGCGATGCTTTATATCTTTTTGAAATTGCACTAAAACCTCAGCAATTAGAGGATGATAATGATTAATACTTCTTTTAATCTCTTCTGCACAACTAATAAAGTTACGTTGTGCCTCTTCAACTTGTATTTCAATAGCAATGCGCTGCGCTATCAATTCATCTAAATCAGAATTTAGTATGCGTATAACCCTTTTCATTACAAACCACCGAGAATGACTCCAACCCAAAGCTGCACCAGCCAAAGCAGCCGATGCTTTCGCTTCGAGATTTCCTAATACAAAAATCATCTCTAATCTTTTAATAATTACATCACAGTAATCAAAACCGAAAGATTCCTTGCTTGCCCACTCGCAATAAGTCAAAGCTATTACCAACCAAAAATCTTCATCGATTTCGTGAAATCTTTTCAATATTTCTTCATCAATCCCTCGACAAACTACCCACAAATCGGATTCATTATGATTTTTTTTCATGAATCTTGCAAATTCTTCAAGCTGTTGAATATTCCAGCTAGGAAGGTTTTCTAGTTTTGTCAACCACTCGGTGGCACTCGGACTAGGTGTTAGATTTTGAGGTTCTGATAATATTCTGAGAAGAGAACCTCGCAGTGCTGTAACACTTTTAAATCTCTTTTTTGGGTTTATTTCCGTACATTTTTCAATAATCATGCCAATAGGACCTGAACTCGTATATTTGTGATAAGGTATGCGCTGAGACTCTTCATACAAGTCATGTAGAATGCATCCAAAAGCGTAGATATCAACACTGAAAGTTGCATTCCGAAAGTCTTGCGCTTGTTCAGGAGCACAATACCCTGTAGTTCCCCAGGCTGAATCGAGGGACGTTAGCTTGGTTGTAGCTTCTGTGGAAGGCAACACTAAGCCAAAGTCTGAAAGCTTCCACCGTCCTTCATGAAAAAGAATATTTTGAGGCTTTAAGTCACGATGAACAAATCCTAGTGAATGCAACTCTTCTAAAGCATTAAGGATGTCGCCTAAAGATGTTTGTGGATCGGAATTTTTATCACGAACTTTTTCGATTTCATCCCAAAGATTTCGTTCTGCAAGAGGCATAATGAACCATGGTGTTTCATTATCTAAATTAGAGCTAAGTACCTTCATAAAACAATCGCTTTTCAGCGAAGACTGAACCTTAACTTCTCTCTTAAAACGTTTTTTAAGCTTTGGAATATTAGTGATCTTAATGATATCAGGAACAGGATCGAAAACTTTCCGTGCAGCTATAATGCCTCCGCCTAGCTGAACTTTTTCAACTCGACCAAAGCCACCACGACTAATTTCTTCTATGATTTTCATCTATATTTTTTAACTCCTTGGGTATATATGTTTGGCAACAACTCAAAAAATCAATATTAATTAATATTTCATAGCAACTTTATTCCTAATACTCTCACGCTTTCAGTATCATGAATCTTTCGTACTGCACAGAACTTACGGACAGAGTTCTTGTGCAGGCCGTAGAGCACGTTTACGTCTTTAAAGTGTGGTGCAGCGGTTTCATCAGAATGCTGAGTATCATCAGGGTTGTGTGGTAGCAGTAGTGATGCGCTTGGTTGCTTTAGGCGTTACTGTGCTAAAGACGTTTAGCCTTGGCAATCATCTTCGGTTAGAACTTTTGAGTGTGCTTCCATAGAAGTTATTTCTGTACTCATGCCCGTCTCAGCCTCAGAGCGTCTCTAATCTATTGATGGATACTGAAATTTCGGGAACCTTCACCCAAGTTTACTCAAAATTTTCTTGATTCATCAATAGTTCTCGAAAGATTTTAAGCTCAGACGCAAATTTCTGTCGAAGCACCCAGATTTGATGATAAAGCTAAACAATCGCCTCTCTCTCCTCGTGCTTTCCCATCCGACTCAGAAAGTGCTGCAAGTGCCAAGTGAGCAATCCCAAAATGATCCACTGCACCGCTAGTGCCGCCACAGAAAGCACAATCAAAATTGCGGTATCGAGCTGACTGACCGTCTCAGGGGCAAACAGAATCACCTGAAACCCCAACACCGCCCAGACAAAAGTGGTAACGACCGATGACTGAGACAAAATTCCCAACACAATCATAGGAACCGCGATAATAAGGCTCAGCGTTCCTACCGCCCATGCCCAGGGATTCTTAACCTTAGCGGCTAAAATGCGCTGACTCAGCACCCCATAAAACAAGACCTGACCGCAGAATCCCAACGCCACAAAAAGGAGCGACAGCAAACTTTCGCCCGCCGCCGCGACCCAGAATAAAAAGGGAACCACGACAGCCCCCGCAATCAGCAAATTGATGGCGATCGCCACCGGAGCCGGACTCCGTTCACCCCAGATCAGAGTTGATCGGCGCGACGCCTGCCGAGATTCGTAATATCTCCAGTCAAGCAACGCCTGCCGAGTCGGCGACAGGGCAAAAATCAGTACGATAAACAGCAGCATATTGAGACCATATAGCCCAACGATAGCCCCTTCTGAAAAGGCTCTCTGACTGCCAGGGATAAAAAATCCTACGATCAACAGTTCCAGACAAGCCACCAGAGCATAGCTTTGACGTTTGCTGATCAGCGTCGCCCCAGGATTTTCAAAGCGCCGCTTTACCACATTCCAGATCAGTGTCGTTCCGACGAATAAAGTTGCCAGAGTGAAGCCATGCCCCATCCAGATGTTTTGTCCGATCGGGAAATAAAACCACTGCAATGCTGAAGGATCGGAATAGAACTGGAGGTTGGGAAAGTGACTCCAGAGAACCACCTGATTCCATAACAAGATTGTCGGAGTGAACGACATTAGCGTCAAGACCGCAAAAGACACCGATGCCGTGGATGGCTGGGTTTTCACCATCGATTGTGAGGCACTCACCAGCGCAAACAGCATCGCCAGACAGAAAATAAAGAGGCCTTCTGCAACCAGCATCAGATAAAAGCTCAAGACAAGCCCTAGGGGAACACCCCCGATCAAGGCCGACAGCAGATGCAGCGGCACAAACAGGGCGATCGCCAAATAAAACAGCAGCGGCACACCCAGCAGCTTGCCCAGCAAAATGGTCGGACTCGGTCGCGGGCTCAGCCGCACAAAGTTGAGCGTTCCTTGTAGCTCCTCTGTGGTGAGGTCGTTGACTAGGCTATACCCCCCGATAAAATAGAGACCATAGGGAAGCAGCCACGCCATGATCTGAAAAAGTCCCCGCCAAGGATTCACAGCCCCTCCCTCAAAACTTTGCCAGACCCCCAGCAAAATCAGCATATGGGCGATCGCCACAACCGTCAGAACCGCGAAGATGCTCCGCGTTGTCAGGCGGCCTCGAATTTCGCGCAAAAGCTGAGGATTCCAATTTCCGATCTGGAGTAGCAACGAATTTGTCATGGTTAACCCTCAATTCTCTCAATAAATACTGCACAGGCAAAAGCTAGAACCCTGTTCGCGCCTATGGTTACGAATCCAATATCTAAAGTCTAAAATCCAAAGTCCAAAATCGGCACCGTCTCACGAGGTTTCTTGATAGCCCATTTTCAAGAAGATCGATTCGAGACTTTCGCGGGTGCGGCTAAAGTCAACAATGGGCAGCCCTGAGGTGATGAGCGATCGCAACAGAGCCGCAATCTCGTCTTCGCTGCCCGAAAACTCGATGCCGATTCGTGACCCGACCGCCAACTTCTTGCAGGCTTGTACCCCGTCATAACTTGTCAGCGCCGCTTCCAGGTCAGCTAATTCTCCCGTCGTCCCGACAATGATATTTTGAACATTGCTGCGCTCATAGAGCGCTTGTAGCCGAGCACTTTCGACCAATCGACCTTTCTCCATCACCCCCACCGACGTGCAGAAATCTTCTAGATCGCTAAGCACATGAGATGAAATAAGAATGGTCACCCCTTCGGCTTGTAATTGCTTAATCACGTTGCGCATTTCGATGCGAGCAATGGGGTCGAGGCCAGAAACGGGTTCATCCAGCAGCAACAGCGTGGGCTGGTGAATAATGCAGCGGGCTAGACTGAGGCGCTGGCGCATCCCTCGCGACAGTCCTCCAATCAGGCTGTTGCGTTTGCCAGTCAGGCTGACCAGATTGAGTACTGTTTCGATGCGATCGCCCAACTGAGGTTCGCGCAGAAAATAAAGCCGCGCAAAATAATCGAGATAATCCGTCACCGTCAGGTCGTCGTAGAGCGGAAAATCATCGGGCAGAAACCCAATTTGCCGCTGAATCTCAGGGTTGGCATCCCCTCGCATCAGCCGCTGTCCCTGAATAAAAATGTCGCCCACGGTCGGTTCTTCCGCCGCCGCCAACATGCGAATCAGAGTAGTTTTGCCTGCTCCGTTTGGCCCAATTAGACCGTAGACTTCGCCTGTCTCAATGCTCAGGCTGACTTGATCGACCGCAGCCAGATCGTCAAATTGCTTGGTGAGCTGCTGCGTCGAAACAATGACTGAAGAGGTCATGTTTAAAATTCCTTGCGAAGCGTTCAGAATTCAATACCCTCAATCGCTTTCCTGAAGTTTCTCGTTTAGCGCAGTTTTATCAGGAGATGAGATAAAGGCACATCAAGCGAAAATCAGAAAATGTAGCCCCCTGCCAAAATCTACACTTGCAAAAAGCTCTCTTTCGGATATCGCACTTCTGAATCTGTAACCGAAAGTGAGTCTTAAGTTCTAGAAATCATGCGCAAGGGTATGGCTCGCAGTTTCTGTTACCACTGCTGCTCACGAAACGTGACGGAGAACATAACCTCCATTAAAGTCGCTGCGGTTGCGACCCATAGAGTCATTGATCAAAATGTCAACACGTCTTATGCATCAAGGCTGTTTGTTTGAAGCTTGACTGTTAACTTTGCTCTTTAATCCAGCAATGCCTGTGCCACCTACTACCCCTGCGGCAATAGAAAGTACGGTCAGTGGAATCTTCCCTTCTGCGTCTTTGACGGCATAAGAAAATCCTAAAGATGAGATGAAAACTGCTAAGAAAATGCCGAGACCCCAGCGAACACTGCTCTGGACAAAATTACGGTCAGCGGCACGATCAGCGGCTTGATTTGCTTCTTTCTTTTCTTCTAAAGCCAGTCTTGCCTGCGCCAGTTGCAGTTGATGGGAGCGTTCTTTATCTCGATCTTGGTACTCTAGGCTCACCCACTTATCCACATAATCTAGAGCAATATCGGGCTTGACTCTAGAGATAGTCTGAGTAATCTCGACTGGAATCCCTGATCTACCTTGAGCTTGCAACTCTTGCACGACTGGAATAACGGGAGCAGGAAATGACTGGGGAGAAGTTGCCTCATCTGGTGGAGAAGGTTCTGGAACTGGAGAATTACTCATTACTTGCTTGTGGCGGATTGGATGGTGGAAGGAGTTGAGCCAAAAATTCGGGCTAATGCGGAGCCAACAACTTGATTCAGGGTTTGATTCATCAGATAGGCCGAATGAGTGACGGCGTAATGTTCGTCCTTATGAATTAGGACGATTGCATCAGCTTCTCCAGGATTAGGCCGATCGTAACTGACAACCCAATCAGGGTTGATTTGTCGAATCGTTTCAACTTGTTTGGAGAAGGCGATCGCCGCTTGAGGTGAAGCTGTATCTGGAAGGGTATAGCGATAGATAACGGGCCGGATTGGGGACGAGGGTGATGCTGTGTCCGAATCGCCGGATGTTGCCGAGTCAGGACTGTCGAGACTCTCGGAAAGCTTAGGAGTTCTGTCAGATATTGATGTGGGTGTGGCTTCCTTATCCCAGGGAGATGAAAGAGGCGTGAAGGGCTGTTCGAGAGCTGGATTAACCTGTTGCAGAAAAACTCGATCGTCAGTACTCAGGCGTTTATTGCGATCGCCTTCTGTTTTGCGCAACAGCTTTCTAGCAGTTCGGTAAGCCGCATTGAGTTGAGGATATTGCTGGGCAATTTGACTCAGTTCTGCAACGTGGTCATCTGGGGTTTGGGCGATCGCCCAAACCTCTTCAGGCAGATCAATGCCTTCCTCGCGGCAGGTTTCGATGGCGGTGACAAAAGCGTCAACAGCTAGTTGTTCGAGCGGTTCGAGAGATTGCATGGTCTAAGCTCCAAGTCCTGTGAGCGTAAAGGCAGCCCAGTAGTAGGGATGACAATAAGGGCGTTGATCTGAGTCAATTGTATCAAGGTCACTTCGTTCCTCTTCCAAAAACTCCCGCACGTTCGCCGATAGGTCAAGCGTAAGCCAGCGGTCATAACGAGTCTTGAGCTGAGCAACGGAGAGATCACGGAGAGTTTGGCAACTATGATGATAGGCAGCAATAGGGCCAAGGTGGAGATGACTGTAAAATTCGATCATAAAAACCATACTGGCAGCAGATTCTACCGTCCAAAAGGTGCTGAGAATATGAGGAATACCTTGAGCAAGGAAGGCACTGGTAATGCCAACATATTCGGCAGTGATAGTTTGATTGCCACTGAGGGCAGTTTCGCAACTCGCCAGAGTAACAAGACTATAGGTATTCAGAGGGATTGGGTACAAGTCTTCAACTGTGAGAGTATCCTTTCCGGCAAGGGCAAGGGCAGAATTTTTAGGCTGTGAGAAATTGTATGCGGCGTGACCGTTGAAGTGAAAGATGAGATGTGGCTGTCCCAGAGTCTGGCTCACGGTGGTCTGAGTCGCTTTGCCAGCAGGTATCGTTTTGATTGAGTACTTGTTCTGGGTAAGGATTTGATTGATCAGGTGAGTTTCGGCTTCGGCGTGGTAGAGAGGAGCGAGGTCGGTATGGCTTGGAGCAGTGATGGTGAGGGCATTAGAGTAAGGGGAAGACGAGCGAGTAAGGGGAGAGCGGAGACTTCGCCCGCGTTGAAGACTGGGAAGAGTAGTGGTTGGGTAGTCTCTGAAAAAGGCAGGCAAGGGTAGCCGATGCAAGTCGCGATGAGGAACGAGAATCAGGTGGGCGGTATCTGAGGGAAGGTGGGAGGTAATTTGGTCGATTTGGAGAATTTTGGAGAGGCGGTGTAGCTGGTCTGGTAGTTGGTTGAACCAATCAGATTTTTTGGTAAGACGAGTGGCTTTGCTTTTGTCAATGTGAATTTGGTAGGTCTGGTTCCAGGATTTGAGCCAATTTTCGAGTTGGCTCACCTGTTCGATGCCCGCTTTGCTATCGTCAGTAGCACGGCTGATTACCGTCGGCAGTGCTTTGTCCCAACGCACGATGAACGTGGTGAGGGCATCGGGGCTGAGGTGCCAGTAAACAATGGCGGTGTTGGGGCGAAGCAGTTGCCGCATAGTATCGTAGCTGGCGGTAAGAATGTCATCTGGGTCTTGCCATCGCAACAGCCAGGTCATCAGCCAGTTTTTGTCTGCTTCAGCGGTTTCTAATGCTTTGACAATTTTTCCTTGCCGAACCAGTAAATCAACCGTGGCTTGCCCAAAACTGGCGAATTGCAAACCCAGCCGTTGTTTTTGAGCTTCTGAGATTGCTTCATTGAAGAGTCGGCGGAGCAGAGCTGTTCCTTCATTTAGTAATGCTGTTACGGTGCGGTCCTTGGTTTGCAACGCGCGATAGGTGCGAATCAGGAGGGCAAGAACTTCTAGCCGTGCTTGGGGAAAGGTGGCCGCTGTAAAAATATTCAGCGCTTGTTCGTAACCATCAATGGCTTTATGCCAATAAGGGCGAGGGCTTTCTTGACTATTGCCCCAGAATCGATAGGCTTCGCCTAAGGCTCGATGCAATTTGCCCCAGGCTTCACTGCCTTCCAGGGTGTGCTTGAATCCTTCCTGAATACAAGCCAGACAGCCTTTGTAGTTGCGTAAATCTAGATCTGGGTTTTGCCCCCCCAGGGGCAGGGATTCTGCTGCCAAGGTGGGATTGCTCCAGCCCTGATTCACGGGATAAAGGGCTGAGTTCAACGCAGCAAATCCTCGGCTGATCCAGGCATCAGTAAAATTGAGTCTGAGACTTAAGGCTTTATCGTAGCTGGAAATTGCTTCCTCATAGCGTCCCAGATTGGCGAGAGCAACCCCACGACCATGCAAAGCTGGGAGATAGTCTGGTTTATGTTGTAATGCCTGATTGTAGTCAGCTATTGCTTCCTCATAGCGACCTGAGTCAGCCAGTACATGACCACGGCTGTACCAAGCTTCAACAGAGTCAGATTTGTATTGCAACACTTGATCGTAACAAGCGATCGCGTCCTCCTGATAAGATCTCAAATTATCACTTGATGAGATCTGCATGTTGTCACCCCATGAGAGTTGCACGCTGAATTCCCTGCTGGCTGCAACAATTGCCTTTTCAAAGGTTCCTAAACTATGGATTGTAAAACCGCGATCAAGCCAAGCATAGTGAGACTCAGGTTCGAGTTGCAATGACCGATTGCTGCTGACAAGAGCCTCTTCATAACGCCCCAACCCTCTTAAGGAAAAGCCTCTAACATACCATCCTGATGCTGATTCTGGCTGGAGAGCAATGCCCCGTTCCGTTGACTCAAGGGCTTCTTGAAACTGCCCCAAGTTGTTTAAAGCTGCTCCTCGATTGTTCCAAGCACTGGAGTAATCAGGGTTAAGTGCTAATGCCTGATCGTAGCTTGAGAGCGCCTCCTCATAGCGTTTCAATGCCGCCAGTACCCCACCATTATTACTCCAGGCTTGGGCATTGTCTGGGTTATGGCGCAATGCCTGTTCAAAACTGGCAAGAGCCTTCTCATAGCGTCCTAATTTAGTTAGGACAATACCGTGATTGTCCCACGCTTGGTCATTGTCTGGCTGGGTAGCTAGAATCTGCTCAAAATTACTAATCGCCTCTTCATAGCGCCCTAAGCTAATCAGGGCAGTTCCACGGTTGTTCCAGGCAGAAAAGAAGTCTGGTTGATATTGCAAAGCACGTTCAAAATTGGAAAGTGCTTCTTCATAGCGACCCAAGTTACCGAGAGCGATGCCACAGTTGCACAAAGATTCTGGCTCGTCAGCTTTGTATTGGAAAGATTGCTCATAACAAGCGATCGCTTCTTCATAGCGTTTGAGTTTGAGGAGTGCAAGTCCGCAATTACTCCAAGCGAGTACGTTATCAGGTTGATATTGCAACGACTGTTCACAATCCGCCAGTCCCTCTTCGTAGCGCTCCAATTTAACCAAGGCAAACCCCCGATTATTCCAGGCCATCGCATCATCAGACTCATATTGCAACGCCCGATCACAGCTAGCGATCGCTTCTTTAAAACGTTCTAGTCCACCTAGTGCGGCACCCCGATTTGTCCAAGCCAAAGCAAAGTCAGGCTTATAGTGTAGTGCCTGATCCAATCTCACTAGAGCCTCTTCATATCGCCCCAATTGAGCAAGTGTCGCACCATATTCACACCAAACTTTAGGGTCGTTTGGGCTACACTGTAATGCCTGCTCAAAACTGGCGGTATACTCCTCATAACGACCTAGCCGATTCAGTGCAAAACCACGATTAACCCATGCTTGGGCATAGTCTGGTTGAAGTTCTAGTGACTGATCAAAGCTGGATAGAGCCTCTTCATATCGTTCTAACTGAGAAAGAGCAAATCCCTTGTTGTTCCAGGCTAGAACGAGGTCAGGTTGATACTGCAACGCCTGATCACACTCTGCGATGGCTTCTTCGTAACGTTTCAACTTCGCTAAAACAACCCCGCGATTTGACCAGGCTGATGCATAGTCAAGCTGATATTGTAATGCTTGGTCAAGACTATCTAGTGCTTCTTCGTAGCGCCCCAACTCCCCTAGTGCGAACCCACGGCTATCCCAAGCTTGAGCATTATCTGGTCGGTGCTGCAATGCCTGATCAAAGCTGGCGATCGCCGCCTCCCATTCTTCCAGGTCAAGTTGCGTGATCCCCAGATTGGTGAGCGTTTGATGATCGTCAGGTCTGTACCGTAGCACCTGCTCATAGCTAAAAAGAGCGTCCTCATGCCGTTTCAACCGATTCAATGCGATGCCACGATTGCTCCAAATTCGAGCATCATCTGGTTTGTACTGCAAGGCTTGATCGTAACAGTCGATCGCCTCTCTGTAGCACCCTAGATCTGCTAGTGCCCTACCTCGACCATAAAAGGCTTCAGGGTCTTCAGGGTTATGCCGTAAGGCTTGATCAAAGCTCGCAATTGCTTCTTCAGCCTTACCCAAATTGATAAGTGAAAAGCCCCGAAAAGACCAGATACTTGGAAAATTGGAATTGAGTTGTAGTGTTCGGTCGAAATCTGCTATCGCTTCCTGGTGACGTTTCAAAGACATTAATGCAACGCCGCGAACATACAACGTTCCAGCATCATCTGGTTGATATTGCAATGCGCGGTCAAAATCTGCGATCGCCTCTTCATAGCGTCGCAATAGACTCAAGCCTGCCCCTCGACGGAGCAAAATCTCAGGATCATCGGGTTTATACTGCAACGCCTGATCAAAACTGGCAATAGCATCCTCATGACGTTGTAATTTGCTGAGTGGCGAAGCCCGATCGCGCCAAGCTAAATGATCGTCAGGCTTGATTTGCAATGCCTGGTCATAACTGGCAAGTGCTTCTTGGTAATGACCCAATCGATCTAATGCATAGCCTTTGACATACCAACCGTGTGCTCCTTCAGGTTGAAGGGAGATACATCTTTCCGCAGACTCAAGTGCCTCTTGATATCGTCCAGAATTATTGAGTGCTGCTGCTCGACTGCTCCATACCCAAGATGAATTGGGGTTAAGACGCAAAGCCCGGTCATAACTCGCGATCGCTTCTTCCTGTCGGCCTAATGTTGCGAGTGCAGCACCACGGTAACTCCAAGTTTGAGCATCATCAGGGTTATGTTGTAGAGCCTGGTCATAGCTGGCAATTGCTCCTTCAAAACGTTCCAGGCTGTTCAGGGCAGAACCTCGGTAACACCAAGCCTGATAATCATCTGGTTTAAGTTGCAGTGCCCGATCATAGCTGGCAACGGCTTCTTCATAGCGTCCACAATTCATCAGAGAAGCACTGCGGTTGCTCCAAACTGAAAAGTCATCTGGTTTGTAGTGTAGAGCTTGGTCATAACTCGCGATCGCCTCTTCATAACGTTTTAGGTTAGCTAATGCTATACCTCGATTACTCCAGGCTTGAGCATCCTCAGATATCAGTTCTAAGACTTTGTCAAAACTGGCTACTGCATTCTCATAAAGTCCCGAACTATTCAATGCCAATCCTCGATAAAGCCAAGCTTCAGCATTATCGGGTTCAAGCTGTAAGACTTGGTCATAACTGGAAATTGCTTCTTCTAAACGGCCTAAATTACTAAGCGCTCCTGCGCGGTTACTCCAGGCTAGAGAGGATTTAGGTTCATATTGCAATGCTTGATCGTAGTAAGCAATTGCCTCTTCATACCTGGACATATAGCAAAGTGCATTTCCTCGATTGATCCAGGCTTGGTGGTAGCTCGGTTGAAGCTGGATGGCAGAGTCAAAAGCAGCCATTGCCTCTGTGTACTGCTTTAAGTTGAGTAGCGAAATTCCCAGATTATTCCGGGCTTCGTGAAAATCAGGCTTGAGGGCGATCGCCTTTTCAAAGCTCACCAATGCATTCTGGTGAGCCTCTATGTCGTCTACATAACGCCCCTCTGCACTCCAAAGTCTACCGATCTGTCGCCAGATCTCCGCTTTCTGGGTGTTGGGAGATCCGCTTTCTAGAATTTCCTGTAACTGATCAATCTTGGTGTGCCGTTCCTCGGAGGTGAGACGACAGTAAGTGTCCCAATCTTGATCTCCTAAAATGCTCTCCCAATCAATATCTTGAGTTTCCATATCAGCTCTTCTCAGTTACAAAAAATCAGCATTAATTTTGAGGACACTGCTGTGAAGGGCGATCGCCTGTTCAAGAGTTGCCTTGGCGTCTTCAAATCGCTGCAACTGCGTCAAAACTTCGACCTTGCCTTCCCAAGCTCCGAGTAACTGAGGATTCAGACTCAGGGCACAAGCAAAAGACTCAAGTGCCGTTTCATAGGCATTTGGTTAGACAAACCTGCTGTTCTGCAAGAGACTGCCATTCTACTGCTTGCATTTTCAATCTACACAAAGTCGCTCTGCTTAAAACTGTAGCGCCTCTCGAATAAGTGGAGATGTAAGCAGAGCAAGCTAAATGAAAATTTCAAACTAACCAAGATAGAAGTGCTACTTGTGCTTTAGTTTGAGGAGGAATCTTTAACCAGCTAAAAGCCAAAACTGTGTGGTGCTCTAGATAAACGGCACTGCCTCGACAAAACGGCGACAATTAGCATCTTGACTCACATACACACCAGAACCCCGAAGCAGCAAGTCACAGCTTCGGGGTTCAAAAAGGTCTTATCATTGCTGCACAGGCCGAAAGATTTCGATATGCGATCGCACCTTCTCTCAGCAAATTCTCTCTCAGCGAACTCATCGGCAGTATCGGGCTTCGAGCCATGTCCGCAGCTCATTTTCCGAATGGGTCACAAACGTTTGTCGTGTGAGTGGATCGTAGGCCGACCAGATCATCTGACCCTCGATATCGTAATAGTGAGAAATATGAGGATCGTTGGGGTTGTGGGTTAGCATTTCAACCAGGGTCGCTCCGACTTGCTTGAAAAACCCCCACATCAGTTGATGAACGGGCACCGAGGGCGATCGCCGATAAATTTGCTCTAGGGTTGCGCGAGTGCGAATATCAGAAGGACAAACCATGAGAACTCTCCTTAATATCGTCTAAATGGGATGGGCTGAATAGGATGGGCTGAATGAGGTAAAACTTGACCAGCAGAGATTGGCTCAAAGCCAGAAATCACCTGGGGTTGAAACGTTTTATTGCTTGTCCCTACACTATCCTTACCCAACCACCAGATTCAACGGAGAGGATTCATAATATGAATGAACAAAATTGATACATCATCACTTTGGGGTAGCGTCTCATGGCCATCAACCCGGCAAATCTGAAACTCTCCCACCTGCGAATGCTGGCTGCTGTCGCAGAATGCGGCAACTTTGGCAAAGCCGGACTCAGCCTTGACATGACCCAATCGAGCGTTAGCCACGGCATCGCGGCTCTAGAAGAAGAGCTAGGCGTGGTGCTGCTGAGTCGAGGTCGATATGGAGCGAGGCTGACTCCAGTGGGTGAGCAGATTGTGGCCTATGCCCAGCAGATGCTGTCGCTGTCGGAGGCGATCGCCCAAACTGCAAACAGCGCCCGAGGGCTCGAAGGCGGCACCGTACAAATCGCCTCTTTTCGCAGCTTTGCCACCCATGTGTTGCCCCCTGTCATTGCCTCACTGCGCCAGCAATATCCCGGCATCAGCATCAGCATTAGCGAACTGTCGCTTCAGCACAAGGTCGAACGAGCGGTACTGGATGGAGTCGCGGATGTAGGAATTTTGCATCTTCCGGTTGGAGATGAGTTTGATGTCGGAGAGCTGCTCAGAGACGAGTATTTAGTGTTGGTTCCGCCTGACGTTTCGGTGTCTGACTCAGGCTTGCAGTGGGAAGATTTTCACCAGCAGCCGATCATTTTGCCGCCCAAAAACGATAGCTGTAGCGACATCGTGCGCCACCATTTTGCCCAGCATCAGCAAGAACTCAATGTCGCCTATGAAATCAAAGAGTCTTCAACCGCCGTGAGCATGGTCGCTCAGGGGTTGGGCATCGCGATTTTGGCACAACTGGTGGCTGAGCCGATTCCGCCCTCGGTGCAGGTGTTTCGTTTGCCCGTGCCGCTCGAACGGCGAGCGGGGTATGCCATTCGCACCGATGGTCTGCACACTCCAGCCGTTTACACCTTTTTGGATGTGCTGCGCCGATCGACTCAACAGACCAAGGCTGAACGGGCGATCGCCTCCTGATTCTTGCCTGATCTTCACAAATCTAGCCGCGAATAGAACTGTGCAGCGAGAGCGGGGCGCGAAAAATCTCGGTTTTCGGTACGCTAGTCTCCATGTATCTGAAGTCCCTCCATCTGTGCCGATTTCGCAACTACGCGGATCAATACGTTACCTTCACTGCCCCCAAGACGATCTTGGTGGGGCAAAATGCTCAGGGCAAGTCAAATCTGCTGGAAGCCGTCGAAGTGCTCTCTACCCTGCGATCGCACCGCACCAGTCGCGACTCTGATCTGGTACAAGAAGACTGCTCAGCAGGTCAGATTTCCGCCGACCTGATGCGAGACGCTGGGCCAGTCGGCCTAGCCATGATCTTGCGAAAGGCCGGACGCCGAACGGTTTCTATCAATGGCGAAAAACAGAAACGACAGCTCGATTTTCTGGGCGTTATGAACGCGGTTCAGTTTTCTAGTCTCGATATTGATTTGGTGCGCGGTGGCCCTGGTCTACGGCGCACCTGGCTCGATCTTCTCTTGACCCAACTCGAACCGATCTATGCCCGCATCTGGCAAGACTATCAAACAGTTTTGAAGCAGCGGAATGCGCTGCTGAAGAAAGCACGAGCCAGCGAGCTGCCACCCTCGGAAGCCCTAGACGCGACTCAACTGGCGATTTGGGATGCTCAACTCGCCACCACAGGCACTCATGTCATTCGCCGCCGCGCCCGCGCCATCCGTCGCATTGCCCCCATTGCCGAAACCTGGCATCGCGCCATCAGCGGCAGCACCGAAACCCTCAGCCTTACCTATGCGCCCAACGTAGATGTGGATGACTCGGGCAATCTAGATGACCCGAGTCAGGTGCAGGCTGCATTTCTAGGCAAAATTAAAGATAAGGCGATCGCCGAATTTTACCAAGGTAAATCCTTAGTCGGGCCTCATCGCGACGAAATTGAGTTTCGCATCAACGAGACTCCGGCTCGGCAATATGGTTCTCAAGGGCAACAGCGAACGCTGGTATTAGCCCTGAAGCTTGCCGAGCTAAAGCTGATTGAATCAGTCGTTGGAGAACCGCCATTGCTGTTGCTAGACGATGTGCTAGCCGAGCTTGACTTAAATCGCCAAAATCAGCTCCTAGACGCCATTCAAGATCGGTTTCAGACCCTGATTACAACCACGCATTTAGGAGCTTTTGATGCTCAATGGGTTCGATCGTCACAGGTGTTGACCGTGGAAAGAGGACTGATTTCAAATAGCTAAGATTGTCGATATAGCCTGAGTCATCACTGTTAGGTTCGCACTACACATCCTGGACGATTGCAGGCGGGCAATGTATTCGCAAATGATCGCAGATCGTTGAGCAACGGGGTGATGCCCATCGCCTTATCTATGTCATCTTCTGTGTCATCTGTGGATACAGTTTTCTGCTGTTGGAGTTTTCCTTCGGAGACGCTTCGCTCAACACCAAACTGCATTAGAACTTTTATTAGAGCTTTTGTCAGGCCATCAGTGAAGCCAATACACCGTACAGCCGATGGCAACAATGCCAATGCCGAGCCAGAGAAGACTGGTTTGCACATGGGTTTGACTGGAGAGCATCAAGATTGACTTAAACCATTGAGGATAGGGCTTTTCCATCATCGGCGTGTCTAGCTCTTGCAAAATTTGATTGGCTTGCGACGTGGCGCTCCAGAGATCACCCATGCGCCCACGGCGACCATAGACGGGAGCCAACACTTGAAGAAGGATGGCCTCGCCTGCGCGATCGCCCATCTTTCGCTTTAGGTTCAAGGCTTTTTCATAGTTTTCGATAGCCTCATCTACGAAATCTAGATTCAATGAAGCATGACCCCGATTGACCCAGGCATCTGGATCGTTTGACTGAAGCGCGATCGCCCGATCAAAACTCTCAATAGCTTCTTTGTATTGTCTGAGAGAGGCGTGGGCGACGGCTCGATTAAACAATGCATCGTAGTAGTCTGGCTTGAGTGTCAGCGCTGCATCATAGGCCGCGATCGCCCCTTCTTTCTGTCCCAAAGACGATAGAGCTGTGCCCCGGTTGTAGTGCGCTTCACTATTGCTGGGGTCAATGGCGATCGCCTGCTCGTAGCTTTCGAGGGCTGTCTTGGTTTGCCCGAGATCATCGTAGGCGATGCCACGGTTATACCAAGCAGAAGAATTGTCTGAGTTTAGCTCAATGGCGCGGTCGTAAGAGGCGATCGCTTTGGCATGGCGTCTGGCTTTTGATAGAGCCACGCCCCGGTTGGCCCATGCGGTGTCGTAATCGTCTTTCAGCGTAATCGCATTGTCGTAGCTGGCAATGGCGGCATCGAGTCGCCCCATCGCGTCGAGGGCAACCCCTCGGTTATACCAAATGGCGGGCTGATCAGGATTCAGCGCAATCGCGTGGTCAAAGGAGGCGATCGCCGCTTCATATTGGCTCAGATCGGCCTGAGCGACTCCCCGGTTATACCAGGCTGTTTGTTTTTCGGGGTTGAGGGCGATGGCACGGTCAAAGGAGGCGATCGCGTCGGTGTGATGAGACAACAGCGACTGCGACCCACCCCGAATATTCCAGGCTTCGGCAGAGCTTGGCAGCAGTGCGATCGCCTGATCGCAGCGAGCGATCGCCGCTTCATGCTCACCTGTCATTTGAAACTGAAGCGCTTCTTCAATCAGCGCTTGAGCATTGTGCTCAAGAGAATTCATCCTGTATTTTTTCTGTATCGACTCTCTCTATCATAAACCTCGCCTAGGTCGAGGACTGAACTGAAAGAGAATTCCACGAGACATGCGAATGAAATCGGGCAAAGTTTAGGAACAGTTTGGGCGCAGGGCAGAGATTCGTCAACAAGACGTGGTTAGATTGACTTGGATTGATTAACTTAGATTCACTTGGATTTATTGACTTGGATTAACAACGTTGCTTCTAGGCGACAGGCGATCGCTGATTCGTCGAACCAGCACAATGAGTGGTCGCACCCGTCACTTCTACAGCATCAGAGGGGAACTCTAAAGCCAGCATTACCATTTATCTATCCACTATGATTTGGGCGAGGTTTGCAGAGCGCGTAGAACCCTGGTTGCAGGGCAACCGAAGAGTGTGGCTGACGGCTTCAGGGGTTGCTGTCGCTGTCATCTCACTTCGCCTGTTTGGGGTCTTTCAAACTGTTGAGCTGGCTGCCCTTGACCAAATGTTTCAGTGGCGTCCTGTCGAAGAACCCGATGATCGCATTGTCATTGTTGGAATTGATGATGATGACATTCGCAACTTAGGCACGTGGCCGATTACCGACGAAGTCATGGCCCAGTTGCTGAGCCAGATTCAAACCTACAGTCCCCGAGCGATTGGGCTTGATATCTACCGCGACTTACCTGTGATGCCTGGTTCAGACCAACTGGTGAGTCTGTATGGCGAGATGCCCAATCTGGTCGGTATTGAAAAACTGCCCGACGCCTATAGTGTAGGAATTCAGCCTCCCGAAGTGTTGGATGATATTGATCAAATCGGCTTCAATAACGTATTGGTTGATATCGACGGCAAAGTGAGGCGATCGCTTCTCTTTTGGACGGCAGAGGGGGAAACTCACACCAGCTTTGCTCTGCGGCTCTCCCAAATGTATTTAGCTGAAGACGGTATTCGTCCTCGCCCTGCTTTGTCGGTCAATCCTGACTATATGCAGTTAGGAGATGCCGTCTTTCGACTGCTAGAGCGCAATGATGGCAGCTATGTCAGCATCGACAATGGTGGCTACCAAATTGTTACCAACTATCGCACGGCTTCTCCCACATTTCCGACGGTTTCTGTCACCGATGTGCTAAATGGAGACATCCCTCCAGACCTGCTGCGCGATCGCATCGTTCTAATTGGCTCAACCGCGAATAGCCTACAAGATTTTTTCTACACTCCTCTCAGCGGCAGAATTAAAAACAACAATCGACCCATCCCAGGGGTCGAAATTCATGCTCAATTTGTCAGCCAGATTATCAGTGCAGCGTTAAACGGGCGATCGCTGATCCACTACTGGTCAGACCCGATGGAGGGGCTGTGGATTGTCTTATGGTCGCTGGTCGGAGCACACCTCAGCTGGCGAGTGCGATCGCCGAGTAAGAGTGGATTGATGCTCGTCGCTGCGGGTGGAATTTTGATCGGCATCGGCCATATCGTATTTCTGCACGGATGGTGGATTCCTATCATTCCTCCGATGGTGGCGATGGTTAGCTCGGCGGTTGGCATCATCGCCTACATCGCCCATTTAGAAGGTGAGCTGCAAAAAACAAAGGAGTTTCTTCACTCGATCGTCAATGTCATCCCCGATCCTGTATTTGTGAAAGACAATCAATATCAATGGATCATGGTAAACGAAGCATTCAGCCGCTTGCTGGGGCATCGGGTAGAAGACCTGATCGGCAAACAAGAAGACAGCGTCTTGCCCTCAGAACAGGCCAGCGCTTTTTACCAGCATGATCAACGGGTCTTTCAGCTAGGGCATGACCATGAAAGCGAAGACGAATTGACCAACGCAAAAGGGCATACCTATCGACTCTCGACCAAGCGCACTCTCCACCAAGATGGCGCAGGCAATCAATTCCTAGTCGGTGTGATTCACGACATCACCCAGCGGAAGCGGATGGAAGATGAACTGCGGCGCACAGCTGCCGACCTAGCACGCTCAAATGCTGAGCTACAGCAGCGCGGGGCTCGACTCCAAGAAATTGCCTATCACGATCCCCTCACAGGGCTGCCTAACCGCAAACTGTTCCAAGAACGGCTCATTCAAGCTATTGAGTGGGCTGAGTATAATGAGCAGCTGATCGCGGTTTTATTCCTCGATTTAGATGGATTCAAAGCAATTAACGATTCCTTTGGCCATGTTGTTGGAGACTTGCTGCTCAAGGCAGTCGCGAAACGGCTGATCGGTTGCCTCCGCAGCAGCGATACCGTCGCGCGCTTGGGTGGAGATGAATTTGTCGTGATTTTGCCTGCGATTCCTAGTGCGCTCAAAGCAGGTCAAGTGGCCGACAAGATTCTTGCCACATTGGCTGAAATTTTTATGCTAGAAAACTATTCTATTGAGGTGACTACGAGCATCGGGATCAGCATGTACCCACAAGATGGGGTCAGCATTGAAACCCTTATCGTAGAGGCTGACCGAGCGATGTATCAGGCCAAGCAGTTGGGCAAGAGTCAACATATCTTTGCTTCTGAACCTGATAAAGATCCCGATAGAGAGCATCCGCTGCTCGATCAGCCTGGTGCCGATCGACTCAGCAGTGAGGCTACCCCATCGAACGGAACGTCTACGGTGGAGGTCAGTTCTGCTTCTTCGTCCGGATCCCATCAGGATGAGTCAGACGCATCTCTAAAAGATAATGTTGTCAAATAAGGCTGGTTCAATCAGGCATCAAATCATCATCGGGTCTTTTCTAAAAGTCTTCTGAATCTGATGAATCAGGCTCAAATCGAGATAAAAAGTCGCGCATGTATTGGTTCACCTGATCGGGCTGTTCTTGCTGCACCCAGTGGCTGCAATTGGGAATATATTGCAGGGTGAGATCTTCTACGTAGCGATCGGTGCCGTGGGTTAATTCGAGCCCAAGAGCTGTGTCATCTTCTCCCCAAATCATCAAGGTGGGAATCGACAACACAGGCCAATCTTTGCGAATGGTGTCGGCTCGCAGGATATTGCGGTAGTAGTTCACCATTGCGGTCAAAGCCCCACGCTTAGCCGCCGCATCTTTGAAGGCATTAATGTCTTCGCGGGAAAACGCGTCTGGATTGACCGCTGTACCCTTGAAGATTTTTTCGATCAGCTCATAGTCATTCCAGGCGATCGCCCATTCGGGCATAGCCGGGAGCTGAAAAAAGAAAATGTACCAGCTTCGCAGGAGCTGTTGCGGCGTTTGCAGCCCCTCAAAAAACTTGGCCGGGTGGGGCAAATTCATCACAATCAATTGGTCAATTAGCTCGGGATATGCGTAGGCTGTCTGCCAAGCGATCGCCCCACCCCAGTCGTGCCCCACAAGAATGCAGCGATCGCACGCATAGGCATCAATCAGTCCTTTAACATCCTCAACCAACACCGACATCTGATAGTCGCTGACCTGGGCAGGCTTTTCACTATCGTTGTAACCTCGCAGGTCTGGTGCAACCACTTTATAGGAGCTAGAAAACTCCCGAATTTGGTGTCGCCAAGAATACCAAAACTCAGGAAACCCATGCAGCATCAACATGAGGGAGCCTTCTCCCTGCTCTACACAGTGGAGGCGAATGCCATTTGTGGTCACGTGGGTATGGTTTACCATTGCACTCATCTCGCGTTTTATTGCTCAAAACTAAAGCTAACGGCCTGTATCTCCCCGACTGAGGGGCACACACTCAAATAGCATCGTTTAATGATGTCTAGCGACTTAGCAATGCGCAGATAGGTTAGGGAGAATATTTTTTGATTCTATAAAAATCCATAAGACACCTCCATAAGTGAGCATCACGGATTTTCGTCATAACGTTAATGTTTTAGTCAACAAATAATTGTCGAATAGCTATCGAAAAAGAGCCCGGATGAACACAAGATAAAGCTTGAGGCGCAGATCTTTATGATAGTGTGAAGAAATGTAAATATGCCACGAATCCAGTGACGATTCACGTAATAGAAAGTAAGGTTTATTTATTCAGTCATCCTGTATAATTCAGGTTTTTATTCAGCAGACTTCCATCTAGTCCATACGATCGCGCGAAAGATCAGAGACATGCAGAGTCAAGAGCTGGCTGAAGCTTACTTTATTTAAAACAGAATATGTGCCTAACTTGCTTCAGCATCATTTCTAGGCACAGGCACAAAATGCACTCAATGCTTCCGATGCCCGATAGGGGAGTTTTGATTAAGGGCTGCTTCACGCAGTGCTGCTTGAGCACATAGAGATTGCTCCGCTGCTTTTCTTTCTACATCAATAAATCATCAATCAATAGATAGATAAATAGATAGATAAATAGCGACTTTTAAGACTCCTTTCACAGGATCGACGCGATTTTTATCCGAGCGATGCTTTAGAATCATCAGAAATCGTACTCCAATCTTCTCAGTGCTTCTACCTCTACTTGCTGAGATTGTTTAGATCTCTAAACTTACCTAACTATGAACATCTCGACCACTCCGCTCATTCCCACCGATGTTGAATTGCCTGAATGGCTGCAACAATCTCTTTTATCGGAATATCCGGGACAAGATATCAGTTCAGGGATACTGCCAGAAGACAACAATCTGGTGTGTCGGGCGTTTGAGTTTGCTTACCGATTGCATGAGGGGCAGCGCCGAGCATCAGGTGAGCCTTACATTCAGCATCCGATTGCAGTGGCAAGTTTGCTGAGAGATTTGGGCGGCAGTGCGGTCATGATATCGGCAGGCTTTTTGCATGACGTTGTCGAAGATACCGAGGTGACTCCAGAAGAAATTGAGAATCGTTTTGGTTCTGAGGTTCGTCAGCTCGTTGAAGGGGTAACCAAACTTTCTAAGTTTAACTTCTCTAGCAAAACAGAGAGTCAAGCCGAAAACTTCCGCCGCATGTTTTTGGCGATGGCTCAAGACATCCGGGTGATTGTGGTGAAGCTGGCCGATCGCCTCCACAACATGCGGACTCTAGAGCACTTGAAACCAGAGAAGCAGCGTCGCATTGCCCTAGAAACCCGTGAGATCTTCGCTCCACTGGCCAACCGTTTGGGGATCGGTCGATTTAAGTGGGAACTAGAAGATCTGGCCTTCAAATATCTAGAGCCTGAGTCATATCAGCAAGTTCGAAAACTGGTCACCGACAAACGCGCCGACCGAGAATCTCGCCTCCAAGATGTGGTTAACACGTTGCGCGATCGCCTTACTCAACTCAGCATTCCCTGTCTTGACGTGAGCGGACGCCCGAAGCATCTTTACGGCATCTATCAAAAGATGCAGCGTCAGCAGAAGGAGTTTCAGGAGATTTATGACGTTGCCGCCATTCGAGTCATCGTCAATAGCAACGATGAGTGCTACCGGGCTTTAGCCGTTGTTCATGATGCGTTTCGCCCGATTCCTGGGCGCTTCAAAGATTATATTGGCTTGCCCAAACCCAACCGCTACCAGTCTCTTCACACAGTGGTGATTGGCACCTCGGGGCGACCGATCGAAGTGCAGATTCGCACCATGGAAATGCACCACATCGCCGAGTACGGGATCGCGGCTCACTGGAAATACAAAGAAGCGGGTGGCAGCGTTCGAGTCTCCACAGAAGATGAAAAATTTACCTGGCTGCGCCAGCTACTAGAGTGGCAGAATGACCTCAACGACGCCCAAGAATATTTAGACAACATCAAAGTCAACCTGTTTGACGATGAAGTATTTGTCTTTACGCCAAAAGGTGACGTCATTCCCCTGGCCCGAGGTGGCACCCCCATCGATTTTGCCTATCGCATTCACACAGAGGTCGGAAATCACTGCTGTGGGGCTCGCATCAATGGGCGCATCATGCCCTTAGATTCTCTCTTGCAAAATGGAGACATCATTGAGATTATTCGGCAGAAAAATGCCCATCCGAGTCTCGACTGGCTCAACTTTGTCGTCACCACCGGGGCTCGCAACCGGATTCGTCAGTGGTATAAGCGATCGCACCGCGATGAAAACGTGTCTCGTGGTCGCGACATGCTAGAGCGAGAGCTAGGAAAGAATGGGTTTGACGCTCTCCTCAAATCTGATCCGATGCAGGTGACCGCAGAGCGGTGTAATTACCAGATGGTCGAAGACTTGCTGGCCGGGTTGGGCTATGGAGAAACAACCCTCAATCTAGTTGTTAATCGTCTCCGGGAAGAAATCAAAGCCCAGCAGCCCATCACTGCGGCAGAGGCAGTCACCGGGACACTGCAAGATGAGATTCCGGTTACCGCGTCTTACTCGTCCCAGCAAAATCCTATTTGTCGCTCCAAAGAGTCTCCCATCATCGGAGTCGAGGGGCTGCTCTATAACATTGCAGGCTGCTGTAGCCCCATTCCTGGAGAGCCGATTCTTGGGGTTGTGACCATGGGAAGCCGAGGCATTTCGATTCATAAGCAGGGCTGTTCTAACACCAGCAGCATACCGGGCGATCGCCTCATCCCCGTTAGCTGGAACGCACCCGACGACAACAGCAGTCGCTGTCTGACCTACCCGGTGCAGATCCAGGTTGAGGTGATTGACCGCGTCGGCATTCTCAAAGATGTGTTGTCTCGTCTCAGCGACCACAAAATTAATGTGCGGAGCGCCCAAGTCAAAACGTTTCCCTCTCGACCTGCGTTGATTGATTTAGAAATTGAAATTCGAGATTCTGAGCAGCTATCTCATATCTTCTGTCAGATTCGAAAATTGACCGACGTTCTTAATTTGCGTCGCTTAAATCAGTCGAACGGTTAAGCCTCATCACGAGAAAACCTCGTAAGTATGTAGTCAAGCGAGCCAGCCGCTCGCCTAAGCGGAATTGAGGGATATTCGGCATCCAGAGTTAATTAAACTCATTCTCAATAAGCAAGTGTTCTTGCAAGTCGGCGATAGTGTCGTGTATGCTTTCATTAAGCAGCCGCTGTTGAGAAGAGGAACTCAGTCATGTACACAGCAACTTCCCTCAAGGCCGAATTGCACGAACGCGGTTGGCGGATGACTCCCCAGCGCGAGACTATCCTGAAATTTTTTCAAAACCTGCATGAGGGAAAGCATCTAAATGCTGAGGAACTATGCGAGTTGTTGTTAGATCAGGGCGAGAAGGTGAGTCTGTCTACGATTTATCGCAACCTGAAGCTCATGGCGCGGATGGGGATTTTGCGGGAGATGGAGCTGGCTGAAGGGCACAAAACCTATGAGCTAAATCGGCCTCATCCTCACCATCATCATCATTTGGTGTGCGTGCGATGTGGCAAGACCATTGAGTTCAAAAATGACTCTATCCTCAAAACCGGGGTAAAAACAGCAAAAAAGGAAGGCTATCATCTTCTCGACTGTCAGCTGATGATTCATGCCATTTGCCCTAGCTGCCAGCGATCGCTCTTACCTGAATAAGCGCTACCTTGAATACTTCGGCATAGACTGATCGGCATAAACTGAGACAACAAAGCTTGCCCTAATTTTCAGCTTCTAATTTTCAGCTTCTTCAGTAGGCTGAGTGGCGATCGCCAACCCTCCAATTCCCTCAATGCCCTGAAGCTGATCCATGAGTGCGACCACCTCTCCGTGGCTGGCATCTTGGTCGGCGCTGACAATGAGAGTGGGGCGAATGTTTTGACGGTTGAGCCCAATCACCTGATTTGAGACTGTATCAACAAGGTCATCAGGTGTCGTAGACATCCCATCAACCCTCAACTGCCCTTGAGGCGTGAGAGAAATAATAATCTGAGACTGAAGTTGAGAGATCGCGCGATCGGCCTCAGGCAGATTGACCGCGAGCTGCTCTGATCTCGTCAGAAACAGCGAAGACATAATCAAAAACGCCAAGACCGCAAAAATGACATCAATCATCGGCACGATGTTAATGTCTGGCAGCGGCTCCAGATCATCGGGTAGGTTGAGCGCCATCGTTTTTCCTCTACACTATTGAAGATGCGATCGCCGATAGAGCAGTTCGAGCTGCCCTGTAAATTCTTGAATACTCGTAATTTGTCGGAGATAAAGCCCCCTAAAGGCATTGGAAAACATCAGCGTCATAATGGCGATCGCGAGGCCAAACGCAGTTGAAATCAGCGCTTCACTGATGCCTGCCGTAACCCCTGTCGTATCGCTGCCGCCCAAGTCGCCTAACTGCAACGCAGAAAACGAGCCAATTAAGCCTAAAACAGTTCCGAGGAGCCCTAGCAGCGGCGACACGCTGATAATGGTCGCAAAGATCGTGCCAAAGCGCCTGAGGAGAGGCAGCTCAGACTGAGCTGCACTCTCTAAAGCCAGGTGAAACTCTTCGATAGTGGGCTGCTTTAGAGTCAGAGCAGCACTAAAAATGCGGGCGATCGGAAACTGCGGATTTTCTTTCAGCAGGCCAAAAGCTTTGGAGCGATCGCGCATATAAAACGTCAGAAACTCACGGATAAATTGGTCTTGACGGCCTACAACTTTAGCCCAGAAAAACAATCGCTCTAATATCAACACCACCGATAAAATCGACAACGCCAGCAGCAGCACCATGACTGGCCCACCCTGCGCTAAAAATTTAAAGCTCAGCATTTAAAGTCAGCACTCATTGGGTTCGACCTACTTTATAAACAACATACTTACAGCAATTCTCAGTTTGGCGAATTGGCTATCTGGCTACGCTTCCGACCCGCCCGCGAATAAATTGCGGGCTAATCAGTGAAAGCCCCGTTGGGGCTAAGATCCGTCAGCTATCAGTCCCGAAGGGACTTGATCATTTGTAGCCCACAATTTATTTGCGGGTGTTGTGGCATAACCATAATGAGAATTGCTGACCTACTTATAAACAACATAAATACAGGCAAACAGCACAAATACAAGCAGCGCAAAATTTACACTAGTCCTTATTCTGCCAAATGCTTCTGGAATCTCTCTATAAATCTACTCGAAAATCTAGGCTAACTGATTCAAATCGTGCTAGAACGGTTAGCACATTAGGGATTCACTCTCATATAAAAACGTAGATTTTCATGAACCCTCTAATCATTTTTGGAGCGACGTTTCAAAGCGACAGCGCAGGCTGGAAAATTCAAACCGCAGGCCGCCGTTTGGGGGAGTGGGTCGAGTCGCAGTTTTACCGTTTTCAAAATCTAGACCTACCCATCCCTCAGGGTTTTACCGTTTGGCCTGAGTGGTTGATGAGCTTACAGGTTGTTGTTTTTTGGACGATTGTCACCGCATTAGTTGTTTGGGCCGCATGGATGCTCTACGTCATTTTGCATCCCTATGCCCGTGATCTGCGATCGCGGCGCGATCGCCTTCAGGGCAACACAATTGCCTCTAATCAGGTGAAGCGAACCCCTCAGCAGTGGCTACACCACGCTCAGACATTACAGAAACAAAAGCGATATGCCGAAGCCTGCCGTGCCCTCTACTTGGGCATGGTGCAGTCGTTGCAAGATAAAAATCTAGCTCCGCAACGAGAGAGTGCAACAGACGGAGAATTTCGGCAACTTGTCCAGACCATACCTAAAGCCAATGCCTGTGATGTGCTGATCGAAACCCACGAGCAAACGGTGTTTGGTAACGTTGCCGCATCAGAGCAAACGGCCCAACAGTGCCAGACGGCCTATCAGGAGATGTTAGACCTATGAGCCATCGATCTCCTCGCACCTGGATTGTGGCAGCACTGGTCGTCTTAGGGCTGATCTTGCTCTCGTGGGTCGCGTTTCCGGGCAGCAATTCGTCAAGCAATGGCGGCACCAATGGCGGACTAATCGGGTCTACCTATGGGCGATCGCCCAATGGCTATGGCGCATGGTATGCCTCTCTAGAACAATCAGACACTCCGATTACCCGCTGGCAAAAGCCGTTTGACCAGCTTGCCGATCGTTCCAATACTGTGCTGGTGCGAATTGGCAATCGGGCATCAAGCGAAGCCCTCAACCCCGAAGAACAAGAATGGGTTGAGAAGGGCAACCGAATGGTTCTCGTGGGCATTCGAGGACGAGTCACCGCAGCCGACTTTAGCAGTCTTGTCGAGAGTGATTATGGGGCGATCGCCCTCGACACCCGTCGTCGCTGGGTCAACCTGCCGAGCACATCTGTCGAAATTCTCGGCGATCGCTATGGGGCGATCGTCTGGCGACAGACCTACGGCAAAGGAGATGTGATTTCTATTGCACCCCTTTTCATTGCAGCCAACGCCTACCAAAATCAACCCGGCAACTTTGATTTGCTGACCAGTGTTGTGGTGCAAGACGGCTATGAGCGTCTGATCGATGAATATATTCACGGATACCGTGACCTAGAAGATATTGTCGAAGAAATCGCCGGAAGCTGGTCTGAATACTTGGCTCAAACTCCCTTCTTGCCTGCCCTAGTGCAGGTGGGGCTGCTGCTGCTGCTGCTTCTGTGGGTCAACAATCGCCGCCATCGCCCTCCCGTCGCCTTAAAAGAACCCGAGCCTAATAGTAGTCGGGCTTACATTGATGCTTTGGCAGGGGTCTTGCAAAAAGCAGAAAGTTCCAATTTTGTGATCGAAGTGGTGGGTCGAGAAGAGCAGCGGCAAATTCAGCGAGCCCTCGGGTTAGGCACTGACCCGGTCAATGCCGACAAGTTATTTGAGGCATGGCAACACCAAACCGGACATCCAATTCTTGCCCTAAATCGAGTCATGCAAGCCTATTGGCATCCAGACCGAATGAACGAAGCACAGCTCCTACAATGGGTTGAGGCGGTCTATCAAGTTCACCGCCAGCTTGAGACCGTGGCGAAGTCTGATGGAAAACCTACTCACGATCCGGATTAGCCATCAGACTTGATGTGAGTTTGAACTAACAGAATCAATCCAGCGACTATCGAAAGCAGCGAACGAGAACGATCCGTCATGGTGCGAGAAGAACTTTTATCGGTCAGCCCAGCCTGACAGTTTCAGAGGGAATCCCTACAATAGGTTCAACCTGTTCGAGATTTGCATCTAGATTTAGATTGATCGGGATCTATATCTAGATGCACGCTGAGGCATAACCAAAACAAAGGAATGGTGTGAGCATGTGTGGAATTGTTGGCTATGTTGGAACGCAACCTGCAAGCAATATTTTGTTGGACGGTCTGAGGAAGCTAGAGTATCGCGGCTATGATTCTGCTGGCATTGCTACCATTCTCAACGACGATATTCACTGCGTTCGTGCCAAGGGAAAGCTCCAAAATCTTCAGAATAAGCTCGAAGGGGAGGATAATCCGGCTCAAATTGGGATCGGCCATACCCGGTGGGCCACCCACGGCAAGCCCGAAGAGCACAACGCCCACCCTCACATGGACAGCAACAAGACCGTGGCGGTGGTGCAAAACGGCATTATTGAAAACTATCGAGAACTGCGGGAAAGCTTGAAGAAAAAGGGCTATGGCTTCTTCACGGAAACAGATACCGAAGTCATTCCTAATCTGGTGGCCGATTATTTGACTCAGATGCAAGCGACCGGAGAAGAGCGGCAATATCTCTCGCCGCTAAATGAGGCCGTGCGCCGTGCGGTGAAAGATATGACGGGTTCTTTTGCGATCGCCGTCATCAGCCGCGACTACCCCGACGAAATCGTCATTGCTCGTCAAGACTCCGCTCCCCTCGTGATTGGCTTTGGTCAAGGCGAATTTTTCTGCGCTTCCGATATTCCTGCCATTTTGCCCCACACCCAGGCCGTGATTACCCTTGAGAATGGCGAAATGGCGACGCTGAATCCTCTAGGGGTGCAGATCTTTAACTTTAAGGGCGATCGCCTGCGCAAGCAGCCCTACATGCTCACCGGAACTTCGGTCGCCATTGAAAAGCAAGGGTTCCGCCACTTCATGCTGAAGGAGATCTTCGAGCAGCCCGGAGTCGTGCGAGCGTGTCTAGAAGCGTATTGCAACAATGCATGGACTGCCGATTCTCCTGAAGACCCGATTCATTTGGGGCTGCCCGCTCTGTGCTACGAAGACCTCAGCCAAATTCAGATTATTGCCTGTGGCACCAGTTGGCACGCGAGTCTGGTCGGCAAATATTTGCTAGAGCAGGTTGCGGGCATTCCAACTCAGGTGCAATATGCCTCTGAGTTTCGCTATGCGCCGCCGCCGCTGACGCCCAACACCCTCACCATCGGAGTGACTCAATCGGGCGAAACCGCCGACACCCTCTCAGCCCTCGCCACCGAACTCGAACGCCGCAAAGGTCTTGAACCCGCCTATCAGCCCCGACTGCTAGGCATCACCAACCGCACCCAAAGCACCCTAGCGCGGCTGGTCGATAGCGTGATTGATACCTTTGCTGGGATCGAAATTGGCGTTGCCGCCACCAAAACCTTCACCGCCCAGCTCGTCGTGTTCTACTGCCTCGCCCTCGATCTGGCCTATCGCCGTAAGACTATTTCGCCTGAGCGGCTAGAGCAAGTGCTCGACAAAATGCGACACCTGCCCGGTCAAATCGAATCAAGCATAGAAGCCCAAGCTCAAGCCGCCGAAGATTTGGCTCACGACTTTACGGAGACGAGCGACTTTATCTTTCTAGGGCGGGGCGTCAATTTCCCCATTGCCTTAGAAGGAGCCTTGAAGCTAAAGGAGATCAGCTATATTCACGCTGAGGGCTACCCCGCTGGTGAGATGAAGCATGGCCCCATTGCTCTGCTCGACTCAAAAGTGCCTGTGGTGGCGATCGCCGTTCCGGGTAGTGTCTATGAGAAGGTGCTGTCCAATTCTCAAGAAGCCAAGGCGCGGGATGCTCAACTGATTGGCATTGTCAGTATGAATGACACAGAAGCCAGTGAGACGTTTGATCATCTGTTGCGAGTGCCAGAAACGGATGAGCTGCTGACGCCTCTGTTAACGGTGATTCCTCTGCAATTGCTGTCATACCACATTGCAGCCCGCCGGGGGTTGGATGTCGATCAGCCAAGGAATTTAGCGAAATCAGTCACAGTTGAGTAATGTCTACTAAATTGCGGGTGTAGAAGAAGGGGTCAACCCTGTTGAGCAATTACGAATTTTTGATCGGGACAGAGCCGTTGGGAGCTTTTTCTCGCGCCTTGTTGGTTCGCATAGGAAAGACCGCCTAGCGAAAGCCAATACATCTGAATCGATAGGATCGAGCCGCAGAGCTTACCCCAATATGCTGCCTAAGCTTACTTGAAAATGACGCACAGTAAGAATCCAAGATCCTTACTGTGCGTTACTTTTGAGATTTAGTTTTAAATGGCTCAGGCGGGATTTGAACCTGCGACCTTGGGCTTATGAGTCCCCTGCTCTAACCACTGAGCTACTGAGCCATGTCTGTTTATCACCATTAATGAAGCTATCACACAATGGGGGCGTAGTGTG
>JBARXP010000157.1:0-7520 GCA_049647405.1 Elainellaceae cyanobacterium
GCGCTGCTGCGCTCCTGGGCGATTTCGATATTTCGCAAAGCCGGACATCCCTCCCTCACAAAAGCGATACGCGGGTTCCGCCATGATTTGCCCACCCTTATTTCCTTTCTCTAGAGAATCAGCCCTAGGGGCAAGGGGGGATCTAAAGTAGCGTTGGCGACTTCTCAAACATCCTCTGAGACATTTTTGACAGATCATCAGCTCACTTCTAGTGGGCTTTCCATCCTAGTCCGCCATTGATTCGCGGGTAGGCGAACAAGGCGAACAGCGCAGCCAACACCCTTTCGATCGGGCTTCAAGGATGGAAAGAATCCAAAACGCTAATCCACATTAGGCGTAAGCGGTTCTTTATCTTTTAACCCGTTCTCACAAAACGGGAGAAAGGGAGTTGGCGCTTAACCACGTTCAACGTTAGCGACGTTCAACGAAGATGAAAGCAAGCCTCACGGATCTTGTTTACAGTCATCTCGCAAGGCTCTATCCAATGGGACACACCAATGGGATACATAAACTGTGTCCTATTGATGTGTCCCATTTTCGCGAAACGCTTATGGCGTGACCGATACAGACAGACGCAACTGGCCGCTAAACGATTCAGGGACTCGCCAACCCTGGAGCGATCGCCGCATCGCATTCACGAGAGCCTGATCTTGCACGGTCGATAGTGCAATCGAACGCTGATCGTCGAACAGAACTTGAACCACTCGTCCGTTTTGTACCCGAATCTGCCAGACCATATCACCCTGGGAGCTTGGCGTCTCATACACACTGCGAGCAAGATGATCTCGCAGCGCTGACTCTAGTTCCTGCTGAAGATCAGCGGCTAGGTCGCCATCTAGCTGTTCGAGCTGAACGGTGGCGATCGCCGCAGAACTTGGAGGACGGTGTCCAAATCCAGATTCCATCGCATCTGCCGATGGTGCAGGGCTAGATAACCGCGCTGGCCCTCTTTGCGCTGTAGTGCGAGACATGGCCGCAGATCTGGGGCTAGGAGGATTGGGTGAAGCCTGATCCCCAAAGATTCCTTCGTAGCTCACCCCTTCTGGCAACTCCACCGGAACTTGAACCGTGCGACGCGTGCCATCAGGATCAACCCGCACCTCTTCGCTCACGGCGACAAAGGCGGTGTATTGAGACAGAAGTCGGTAGTCTAAGGCAGTTTCTGTCACCCCTTCTACCCCTGAAACCGTCTCACCACCATACATCTGAGTCATCAAGTCTTTGATACGAGCCCGTCCCCACAGTTGGGCGATCGCCTCATTATCGCTGCCCTGGTCAAAATTCACCGTGAGAGTCTGTTCGTAGCGATCGCCTCCCGCCATCGTGCCTGTAATCCGGAGGCGACCGCTGCGGCCATCGGCTTTGCGGCCAAACAAGACAAGGGGTTGGCTGTCAAACAAATCAGGAACCGCTAGAGGATAGAGTTCAGGAGCCTCGCCGTCTCCCAGCCACTCCAGCTCAATATTTGTCAGCACCGGATTGTTAATACGACTGAGAAACGTTTCGATCACCGCTTCCGTAGGTTCGTCTTGGCGCACCACCTGCATGGTGCCGCGCCCCACTTCTGCCAATCGGTCGAGCACAAAGCGATTGACCGAACTGCCCACGCCAAAGCTATAAAGGCGATTTCCCGGCTTCAACTGCTGCTGCACCTCCGCGATCACCGCTGCCTCATTGCCGATATAGCCGTCGGTCAACAACACAACGCTCCGCAATCGCCCCCGATTTGCTGGCGGAAACCTCATCACTTCGCGCATCCCGTTGAGCAATTCTGTGCCGCCTTCTGCCGTCAGTGCATTGACATAGGCGATCGCCCGCTGCCGATTGGCGGCGGTGTTGGCTAGGGGCTGCTCCGACAATCGGGTTGCCGTGTTGGCAAAATCAATAATCGTGAACGTGTCATCAGGATTCAGCCCGTCAATCATGCGGCGCATGAGTTCTTGAGATTTGGCCAAAGGCTCACCTCGCTGTGAGCCCGACGTATCCATCAAAAACACCACATCCTTCGGCACAATCTCATCGCGGTCATATTCCACCGCCGGAATCAGATAGGCCGCAAAATGTCCTCCCTGTTCTCCACGCTGGGTCAGCACTGTGGTCTGGGTTTCAGCTCCGGCCACCTGATAGCGCACAATCAAATCTTTGTTGGGAATCGTATCGCTGGAATCGAGCTGGATCTGAACGCCTGACTGCTGCCGCTGAATTTGGATGTCGTGGGAGGGCGACTCAATATCCTGCACAGGTACACCCGCCTCAAGGTTCACTGTCACGGCAATATCATGTCCCGATCGCACATCTGGCGGCAGCACGGGCGGCGTAATCCGAGAGGCATCGGGCACCTGATCCGTATCTCCTTCCTCCGTCACAGGATTGCCGGGAATATATCGTGGCCCCACCACCATCGGAAACACAAATTCATAGTCGTTGCCAACAAAGCTGAGGCTCTCGCTGTAGCGAATCGTGACATCAATCTGCTCTCCGGGACGAATGTTGGCGAGAGACTGGGTAAAAATATTGGCCCGCTCTTGCTCTAATAGCCCTGCGGTGCGTCCTTCTCGAACGGCCTGTTCGTAGATTGCCTGAGCTTCTTCCCGCCGTTTGATATCGCCCCGAATAATGCGATCGCCAATCCGAATCTCCATATCGTCTACGGCTGCCTCATCGGGCAGCGGGAAGACGTAGATCGCCTCTAGAGGCTCGTCGTAGGGATTGGTAAACGTCTGGGTTACCTCAACCCGTGCCACATTGCCACTCACCTGAGCCGTCACATCCGTATGTTCGAGAGGAAACACCTGCGGCTCGCCCGAATCTGAAGAGACATAGAGGCCGCCGTAATTGGGAACGGTTGGAGATACAGCGCGATCGCCCTGCTGACGAGACGCCTGAGCAATTTGAGCAGAAATAGGTCGAGGAGAAATAGGTCGAGGCATTGTAGATAAATCAGTTGAGGTTGAAGTTGGTGAAGAAGAAAGCAAAAAGTCTTGAGCCACCGAAGCACCCTGAAGCAAATTCGGGGACGGCATGCTCTGCGACACAAGGTGCTGGGCTGCACTTGGCAGGGCGATCGCACCCAAAAGCCCCATGCTGCTACAGGCGATCGCCCAGCGAAATTGTGTTTTGCCATTCGAGGTTACCCCCGAATTTTTGGCTAGGTTTTTAATCCGTTTCATCACATCACACTCCAACAACTCAGCCTTCACCCTGGCATATGCCTACAGCCTCCACTGCATGAGTTACAGAAACTGCAACCGTATTCCAACCGCTCCCAATAGACGAAATCCAGCCATCACAGGATTTGTAGCCTCCTTGACACCAATATTTTCAGCTTTGTTTAATAATTAAGCTGGCATCTCAATCATCCAGGTTGCTGCATGGACTACAAGCAAGAACTAATCACAACCATCCATGACTTCGGCTGTGATCTAGACGCGCTAGAGCAACGGTTGGTTCATCTCAGCAAACAATCTTCAACGGCTGTTTTAATTCCTGCGCTATACGAAGAGCTTCAGCGCCCTGCCCTAACGACGATTCGCACCCACCTCAGTCAGTGCCAGTTCGTCAAATCTGTCATTATTTGCCTCTATGCTGAAACGGCTGAGCAATATGCCCATGCCGTTGCATTCTTTGATGAGCTGCCTCAAGACACCTTTGTCATCTGGGAAAACGGCTCACGAGTCACCGCCATTCTGCAAGACTTATCTGATCGAGGGCTCAATATCATAGCTTTCAGAGGCAAGGGGCGCGCCGTTTGGATGGGATTAGGCGTTGCCACGCTCTTGGCCGATGCGATCGCCCTCCACGATGCTGATATCACCACCTACGACCGCAGTTATCCGCTCAAGCTGCTTTATCCTTTGATGGAAAAAGAGTTTGGCATTGCATTCAGCAAAGCTTTCTATGCCCGCCTAGGCAGCCCGCCCCACCGCAGCTTTCATGGGCGAGTTGTGCGGCTGTTTGTCACGCCTCTGGTCGCTTCCCTGACTGAACTATTCGGCTATCGTGACTACCTTCGCTATCTCAGCTCCTATCGATATCCTCTGTCTGGCGAATTTGCCATGACCAGCGATCTTGCCCTCAACATCCGCATTCCGGGCAACTGGGGGTTAGAAATCGGTCTGCTAGCGGAAGTCTATCGAAACATGGCTCGCAAGCGCATCGCCCAAATCGACCTCGGGGTCTTTGAGCACAAGCACCAGCCCCTGGGGCAGTCCACCGATGAAGGGCTCCAAAAAATGTGCCGAGATATCCTCCAGTCAGTCTTGCGAACCCTGACCGAGACTGAGCCTGTTGTCGTTTCCATGGATCACATTCACGCCCTCAGGGTCAAGTTTCGTCGAGAGGCTCAAGACTCAGCACGAAAATATTTTGTCGATGCTCGATTCAATGGTCTCACTTACGATCGCCATACCGAAGAAGTCACCATCGATCTCTTTGAAAAGGTAATTTTAGAAGCGGGTGAGCAATATTTTCTCGACCCATCAGGGGAACAAATTCCTGACTGGACAAGAGCCTTAGCCGTTCTTCCTAACTTGAGAGAGCAGCTTCTTACTGCTGCCCGTGACGATGCCGAAGGTGCCCGAGTCATGAACGCTTCACCCCAGGCTCAACCCATTCGCATCATGTCCGCTTAATCTCTGCGTGATATTCGATTACTTGATAAGTCTGTGGTCAAAACTAAAAGAAACGGTGTGTTCCCCCCGGCGGGGGGAACACACTCACATCGCATCGTTTAATTATGTCTACCTACTTATTCGATTAGATGAATGACAAGGGGCGATCGCCCTAAGAGTTGAGCAGGGGCCGTCTCGCCAATCTACAAGCAGCCTGACCCCTCACCAACTTATGCGGTCTTATGCGGTATTGAATCAGCTCTGTCATACTCAGAGTATTCAGGGTCAACGTGTCCACCACATGATGCTGAATGTTTTATATGCCACTTCGAGTCGCTGTTTATGTTTGGCAACTTTCAACACAGTCGTCTTCGCATTGAAGTCAACGCTTCAGACGACGCCATCCGAGATAGCCTGCTATGTCCGGAGCAGTTTCAACAATGGTTGTGGCCCCAGCGCTTCTCCCAAGGACTGCCTCCCAGACTAGAAACGGGGCTTATATTTACGAGCTGGATCGGGTTTATCTCGATTCAGCACCAGGTTCAGCAGGCCAACCCCCAAAACCTCAGCCTGCTCCTGTATGAGGGCATTGATGGGTTGCACGAATGGTATTGGGGCGAAGGATGGATTCAGTCATGCATTGAAGGCGTTTCTGTGCTGCCGCTCAATTTAGGGCAAACCGTCAGTTTAATGCGGCTGAAGCAGTTCCTCGAAAACAAATCCCCTACCTAAGGCCAGTTTGAAGAATGGCCAGTTTGAGGAGTTACGCCACAATGCCCGCAAATAAATTGCGGGCTACAAACAATCAAGTCCCTTCGGGACTGATAATCGATGGAGCTTAGCCCCAAAGGGGCTTTCACTGCTTAGCCCGCAATTGATTCGCGGGTGGGTCGGAAGCGTAGCCAGATAGCCAATTCGCCAAACTGAGAATTGCTGCCTTCTTCGGCTCACTGTATTCTGCGGTCAGTTCTGAGTTAATCTGGACTCTGATTATTGTTAATGTCGAGCAGTTTAGGAGTTGACTCTTGGAACGCACATTTCTTGCTATCAAACCAGATGGTGTCCAGCGAGGACTCATTGGTGACATTATTCGTCGCTTTGAGACGAAGGGATTCACGTTAGTTGGGCTCAAGTTGATGCAGGTGAGCCGAGAATTGGCTGAAACCCACTACGGCGTTCACAAAGAGAGGCCATTCTTTGCGGGTCTTGTAGATTTCATTACATCTGGCCCGGTGGTGGCTATGGTTTGGGAAGGGGAAGGTGTCATTGCCTCTGCCCGTAAAATCATCGGGGCAACTAACCCGCTCACCTCTGAGCCCGGAACCATCCGAGGAGATTTTGGCGTTAGCATTGGCCGCAACCTGATTCATGGCTCCGATGCCCCTGAAACTGCACAGCAAGAAATTGGGCTGTGGTTTTCAGAAGCAGATTTAGTCAGCTGGCAGCCTGCCATGACGTCCTGGATTTACGAATAAAGCTAGGCATTCTAGGCATTTCTCATTGAGGAAGGGGCGGTTTTTCATGCATCAACCTTGCAGAATTGCAAACCGCCTCTTTCCTCTTATCTCTCTTATCAGCAAATAATCTCTAATCAGCAGAAGCCTCATGGGCCTCTCGCTGTTCTGTCCCTTGAGGATGGCTAGAAGAAGGCTGCTGCCCATAGCTTTGACCCACGGCTACAGGAGCGTTTTCTGCATCATTTTCGTGAGTATGAGTAAGAGCTGAATGTGCGGCATCATTGGCTGCATTAGCTGTATCGTTGGACGTGCCATTAGGCGATGTCGAGGAAGCTTCAGAAGCTCCGACTAATGGGCGATCTGCATCCGTTTCGTGATCTGCATCGGTCTTCTCATCGTTATCTTCGTGGAGTTCAGACCGTTTTGAGAAGCCCCAGAAGAAGATGCTGGCGATCGCCACGACCATGACCCACTGAGACGGCACAAAGTCAGGATTGATCACACGAATCAACAGCCGCAACCCAACCAGCCCCACGGTGACAAATCCAGCATCTTCAAGATGCTCATATTCTTGCAACCATCGAATAAACAGCCCTGCCAGAAATCGTAACGTAATAACCCCGATCAAACCCCCGGTGATCACCAGCCACGTTTCTTTAGAGAGGGCGATCGCCGTGGTGACACTATCGAGCGAAAAGGCCAAATCTGTCAGAGCGATCATGGGAATAGCTTGCCAAACCGTTGCAAACCTCGGCCCATGATGGTGCTCATCAGCATCGGCATCAGATGTGAAATATTGAAACACCAACCACAAAAGGTAGAGCGCACCGAGTAGCTCAAACTGCCAGAAATTAATGATCCAGGTTGCCGTCAAAATAAGGATGATGCGCAGCACAAAGGCCGCAACCAAACCTACATTGAGAGCATTGCGCTGCATCTGCTTGCTTTCTAGCCCTCTAGCAATGGCGGCTAGGGCGATCGCATTGTCGGCAGACAATACTGCCTCTAGTGCAATCAGCACTGGCAGCAGCAAGAGCGCATCTAACCCAATATTGGGAGCAAACTTGAGCAGTTGGTCTAACATCGCTTTTCACTAAACAATAGGCCGTTTAAATTGCGCTCAGGCGCGTTGATCTTCAAGCAGTTGTGAAGAGTAGAGCACCGATAAAGACGTTCTTCATGGTGAGGATCTAAATGGTAAGGATCTAACAAAAATACAGAATACCTGGTTAAGATAGGGAGCCTACAGATCAGTCTAAGATCGAGCAGGACTACATCACCCCGCTATGGATACTCCTCTTGCAGCCTCTTCTCTATCTCATACTCAGGCGATCGCCACATCCCCCCTATCTCCAGAACTCAAAACAGCTCTTTCAACATTCCACTTCTACTACCCTAGCGCTACCCTCGTCGCAGAGCTAGTCACCCCCCCTCACGAACAGTATATTGTTCG
>JBARXP010000158.1:0-42456 GCA_049647405.1 Elainellaceae cyanobacterium
TGCTGATAAATCCATTGATAGATTTGCTTGCCGCGATAAGCAGGCTGCCCTTGTTGCTGCACCCAAGCCGTGATCTCATCTAGAGATGCACCGAGCAGCGGGGGCGAATCGGCAGGGACATAAGCGTGGCGCGTGTCGGCTAGAGTGACCATAATGACGTGAAAACAATAACGTGGGCGATCGCCACCCCCTTGAGTTGGAATGACCTTGAGACTGAACCTCAGTGCTCTATCTTAACGTCTGTTCCCGACGTCGGGTCGTTCTCCATTCGGGTTAAGCCTTCAGCCTTTCTCCTGCCGGGTCATAGGCTGCGTGGTCAAGCACCGTTGCCGTCACATCCTGTCCATTTGAGCAGCGGATGGTGAACTGGGAACCCGGTTGGGCGTGCTCGATTTTCACCCAAGCCAGCCCGATGCCTCGCTTGAGAGTCGGGCTGAGGCGAGAACTGGTGACTCGCCCGATGATTGTTCCTTGAGCAAACGTCGCGACCCCATCTTCTGGAATCGGCGCTCCAGGACTCAGCTCGTAAGGAACCAACTGCTGCTCCACGCCCCGCTCGCTGAAATTTTGAAGAAATGCTTTTCCGACAAAATCAGGTTTATCTTCCTTAATCGCAAACCCAACTCCCGCTTCATAGGGATGGCTCAGCGCATCGGTATCAACACCCGGAATCAGATGCCCTTTCTCTAACCGCAGAATGCGCTGGGTCTCGACGCCAAAGGGTTTGAGCTGATAAGCGCTACCTTTATCTAGCAGATACTTCCATAGGGATTCGCCGTATTCTGAGGGGAAATGGAGTTCGTAGCCTAACTCGCCTGTGAACCCAACCCGGAACATCAGCACCGGAACACCCGCTAGGTGTGCTTTGCGGCAGGCCATGTAGGGAAAAGCATCATTCGACAGGTCAATGTCAACCAAGGGCTGGAGAAATTTGCGGGAAGTGGCTCCGGTGACGTTGACTGCCGCATAGACAGCGGTCAGATTTTTCACCTGCACATCAAAATTTTCCACCGTCAGCCACCACTGAAACATGGCGTTGATGGCGTCTTGATTGCCCGTGGTGGTCGAGAGATAGTAGACGCCGGGTTCAATCTGAGATAGGGTTCCGTCTTCAAAGAGAATGCCGTCTTCTCCCACCATGACGGAATACCGAGTCCGCCCCACAGCGAGCTTCGCGTATTTTCCTGGCAGTAAAAAGTGGAGAAAATCGAGGGCTCCAGGGCCAGAAATTTCGATCTTGCCGAGGGTGCTGATATCGATGATGCCTAGCGTAGTGCGAACGTGCTTGGCTTCTTGCTGGGGATCGGTGTAAGAATCAGGGCGTTTCCAGCGTCCAGCATTGAGGAACTTCGCGCCTGCGTCGAGATGACAAGAATGCATCGGTGTTCGCTGGATGGGCTGAAGATGGGGCGATCGCCCCGCCAATATGCCGAACGACACGGGCATGAAAGGAGGCCGCATGGTGGTCGGCACAGCTTCGGCTTCTGATAAACCCGTATCTTGAGCGGCCAGTCGCGCCACCGCCTCGTAACAAAGCTTGCCTTGGCATGGCCCCATGCCCATGCTGGTGTAGCGTTTTAGGGTTTCGACGGCGTCAAACCCTTCAGCAACGGAACACTGAACTTCTGCTCGCGTCACGTCCATGCATTTGCAGATGAAGTGACGGCTGCCGCCCGACTCAATATCAGCAGGCAAGGCAAGGATATGATCCGCATGATCTCGCACTGATTCAGGGTGAGGTTTCCCGGCAGCGGCGGCGAGTCCTGCATTCCAGCCTTCGTCATAGAGGCGGGCAAAAGCAGCAGATCCATGCACCTCTCCTGCCGCGTAGATGGTGTCTGGCAAATCCGTAATGCGGAGCACTTGCCGCTCCCGATCCCAGATCGGACGGTGGCGTCCGGCGGAGAGCAGATTGAGCTGGGGTTTGTAGCCCACGGCCATCACGGCCAGATCGCAACTGAAGCTACGAAGCACCGATTTGCCGCTCAGATCACCGATGTCAATCCGGTCTACGGTTTTGAAGCCGTGGGCTGAGTGGATGGTTTGGTTGTTGTAGACCGGAATGCCTAGGGCGCGAACCTTCGCTTCAAATGCCCCCGGCTCACTTTTAGGGCGAGCGTCTACTACCGCTTGGACATAGGTGCCTGCCCCGCGCAATAAGAGAGCCGTGTGGTAGCCTCCGTCGTGACAGGTGACGACCACGGCATTTTCCCCTGGCGTGACGCCATGACAGGCAATCAGGCGGTCAACGCCTCTCGCAGTCATGATCCCAGGTTTATCATTATTTTCAAAAACGAGGTGGCGATCGCTCGCCCCTGGCGCAAGCACAACAGAGTCAGCCCGAATTTTGAATAACTCCGTATCGCTTTGGGCTGCAATGTAGTTGTCTTCATAGACGCCAAACACACTAGTTTCAGTGAGAATTTCGAGATTAGGGTAGGCTTGCAGCGACTCAATCAGTTGGGCGATCGCCCGCTGTTCCGTCAGTCGATTGAGAGACTCTTCTCGACAGCCTTGCACTGAGGCGATGGAGTGGAGCGATTTGCCGCCCAGCATTGGATGATCATCAATCAGCAGAACGTGTTTGCCTATTTCTAATGCAGCTTTTGCGGCAGCGATCCCGGCAACGCCCCCACCCACGACGCACACATCAGGAAACCGATAGCGTTTCTCATAGCGTCGGTTGGTGTCGCGTCCCTGCAAATCGACTTTACCCAATCCGGCTGCTCTACGAATCCACGGTTCGACCCACTTCCACATCCCTTTAGGCTTGTGAAACATCTTGTAGTAAAAGATGTTGGGCAGTAAGGGGATCAGCGCATCATTCACTGCCATGAGGTCAGACTCGACCGAGGGAAACGCATTTTGGGTTTCGACCTGCATTCCTTCACGAATTAGCGTGCGATCGCCCAATACGTTGGGCACATGGTCGATGGTGAGCAGGCTTTCTGGCCCCTGGCCGTGGCCGTCATACACGCCACGGGGACGGTGAAACTTGAAACTACGGGAAATGATTGATACTCCTGCCGCTAGCAGCGCCGAGGTCACAGTGTCGGTGTCGTATCCCGATATCGGCCTGCCGTTGAAAAAAAAGTTAACCGCCTTGCGGGACTCAGGTAAGGCGCAATAGGGATGATGCGAAATTCTTTTTGCCATCGGCGTAGGAGGTGATGCGAAATTCTCTAGTTCACCTGCTTGTTATAACAAGTTTTGACATAGCTTTTCGATATTCAGACTACAAGAATATTCTGCGGAGTTCTCCCTGGCGGTGAAGCATTCAGGTCTAGACTGTGCTTCAGCAAGGCCAGGAGCTATCTCAGAGAGCGGTGGGCGATCGCCCATTGAATCTCACGTTTGCTGATTTTCTTGAGAATTTCTTAGGAAAAAGAGTCCTAGCCGCTTGTCATGATGGGAAAGTCAGCATTCCTCAGCTGCTGAATTGCTCCTCTATCCCCCAATGTTTCATGAGACTGTTATGAGCCTGAATCCCTCTGTTTCGTCAAAATCTCCTGACTTCTCTAATCCGTTTCAGGACATCAAAGCGCGCGCGCTTATCGGACGATTTTTGCTCTTCCAGCTTGCTGGTGGATTCGTCAGTGTTCTGCTCGGCCTCGTTGCTCAAGCCTCTTCAGACATGCGAGCCGATGACCCCATATGGCTCTTGATTGGGATATATGCCGGATGGGCTTTTTTTATGCGGTGGGTGCTGTCTCACTTGAAAAACCGCAATCTGTCTGTGTCATACCTCATCGGCTCGACTCAGCTCTGTGGGCGTGACATTCGTGATGCGGTTTTAGTGGCGATCGCCTGTCTCGTTTTTTCAACCGGAGCCGGACTGATCATGTTCGGCCTGTTGGCTTTGGTGTTGCCTGAGTTGTCAGAGCAGCTCTTGCAGGCGTCGTCTCTGGCGCAGCCCTCATCGCTCCCAATTGTGCAGAATCTTCTGACCACAGGGCTGCTAGTTGTCGTGGCTCCTACCCTTGAAGAGTTTTTGTTTCGGGGTCTGCTGCTACACCGTTGGGCGCTCAAGTGGAGCTTGGTTTCGGCCATGATCACAGGCTCAATTCTATTTGGCATCTTACATATCAACCCGATTGGCCTCACGATCTTCGGGGTGATGATGGCGCTACTTTATCTGAAGACCTGCAAGTTGGCCGTGCCGACTTTGGCCCATGCCATTAACAATGGTTTTGTGGCTTTAGCCCTGTGGTTACCCCAAACGGAGTCGCCTGATTTATCCGTCAGCTCTATTTATGCGGGCATCGTTTGCCTGTGCCTGTCTGTGCCGCTGCTAAGTTGGCTAGCCTACTCTTTCTGGAACAGTCGAACCGTCGATTTACCCTACAAGACGAATAGTCGTAAGGGTTTGGCGTGACCGAATTATCCCAGAACGCTAAAGGCTAGATGCTCGGCTCGCACTCTGGTGAGCCGTGTTATCTGTGGTGTCTCGTTCGACCACAAACCAGCTCTGACAACCTGAGCGGTGATACCACCATTCTTGTTGGAGGCCCTTACGATTTTCCTTGAGGTAGACGTAATCTGACCAGGTTTCGAAGTCTGCTGACGAGGAGGGGCGATCGCTCAACTCACCTTTGCAGATAAATTCACTCACGGATCGTTTGCCGCAGTTTGGGCAGGTCAGTTGAAAGCTCATGGGCAATGCTGCGGGTTGTAGATAGTACTTATTGAGTCAACAGGCTCAGTTAGCGGGAAATGAGTAGACTCTAATTCTACACATTGCGGCGTCAGAGAAGCCCGATTGACTGGCAAAAGATGACTGGCAAAAGATTTGAGCTGGCGCTTGTCGAAACCCGCCTTATTCCTTAATGAGTTGGGGCGTTTTGTTCGCCGGAGTCATTCGCTGGAGCACTGCAAGAGATTTCTATTTGTTCAGAGATAAAATTTCTGTTGCTGAGCTATATCAAAACTTCATAAATATGATCGCTAATGAGAAGATTACGCAAACTGTCCGGGTGGGATCATTTTCTACCTAGATTCCTTCGTATATTTACGGACAAGGTTAGTCGATTACCTACTTAAGGTCTGAATTCGTAAGTCTCTACATTAAATGCCGAGGGTGAATCGTGTTTTCTGCATCTAAACAAAATTCTCCTAATCCACTTCTGTCATCGGGCGCTGCTTATCTACTCGATCAAGCCACTTGGGCTCATTGCTCAGCGGCTTGTTTTGTTAAACGGTGTATCGATATCTTAGGAGCGCTCGTTGGTCTAACTCTCACTTTGCCTGTTGCGATGGCGGTGGCGATCGCCAACTCATTTGACAGTCCAGGGCCTCTCTTTTACTGCCAAACCCGATCGGGTCTGGCGGGTCGCCCCTTCAAAATGTGGAAATTTCGTTCGATGGTCACTAATGCTGACCAAATTAAGCACCTGGTTGCTAACCAGGCGAAAGGACTAGTCTTCAAAAATACGAACGACCCTAGAGTGACTCGCGTGGGTCGTTTTTTGCGTAAGACAAGCCTTGATGAACTGCCTCAGTTTTGGAATGTGTTGATGGGTGATATGAGTCTGGTTGGCACTCGCCCTCCCACTTTCGATGAAGTCGAGCGATATCAGCCCCACCACTGGGATCGCCTGCGGGTCAAGCCTGGGATGACGGGCGAATGGCAGGTGAATGGACGCTCTAACGTTCAAGACTTTGAAGATATTGTCAAGATGGACGTAGACTACCAGAGCAAATGGTCTATCGCCTATGACCTGAGGCTGATTGCAAAAACTGTTTGGGTTGTTTTGGCCCGTGAAGGTGCTTGCTAGTCGTTAGAGTGAGTTCCATAGCGCAATGGATTTGATACAGTGAGGCTGCACGATGGCAGTTTTCTCCCTTTGTTATCATTTCTCACAACGTTATGACCTCTAACGCTGGCGATCGCTCAACTCTCCTCAATATCCCCAATGCCGTTACACTGTCTCGGCTATTGGGCATTCCGGCTCTATTTTGGGTATTAGGCGATCCCACTGTTGATCAGAGATGGGTTGCAGTTGTTATTTTTACGATCATTGCCGCCACAGATTGGCTCGATGGATACCTTGCCCGTCGGCTCAATCAAGTCACCGACTTGGGTAAGATTCTTGATCCCCTGGTTGATAAGCTTATGGTGGTTGCGCCTCTACTGATATTAGTGGAGCTAGAGCAACTGCCGGCCTGGGGCGTATTTTTGATTATTGCTCGGGAACTGTTTATTGCGGGATGGCGGGTGCGTCAAACCACGGTGTCTGGTGCAAACCTGCTTGGCAAAGCAAAAACCGTATCACAAATTGTGGCGATCGCCCTCCTCATTGCTCCTTTGCCTTCCGCATGGATGACGCTAAGCCTGATCGCTTTTTGGATATCGGTTGCCCTGACCTTGCTGTCTGGGTTGCTCTATGTGTTTCCGGTGAACACAGCCGATGCTCAAGCCTGAAACGCCCCATTTTAATTTGCGGCTTGCAAGATCTGATCGTCGAGAGAAAAGTCAACTTCAGATGATGCCTGTCCGGAAGGCAAAAAATCATTCTCGTAAGAATCGCGCAGGCCAGAGACTAGGTCATATTTAGGTGACCAATTCAAGTCTTGTTGGGCACTGTGGATGTCGGTAAAGAAATGCTGGAGTCGCAGAGGAAACGCTTTGCGTTTGCCAAAGTCGAAATCTTTGGGATTGTAGTGGACGAGCTTTAGATCATCGGCAGACTTGCCTGCTGCGATCGCACAAGCGCGAGCCAGTCCATCAAAGGTGACGTAGCGATCGCCTGCGATGTTGTAGATTTTGCCGACGGCATCTGCATTACCCAAAACAGCGGCCATGGCTCTAGCTAAATCTTCGACGTGCCCCATTTGAGTGATGTGCAGCCCGTTGCCTGGTATGGGAATTGGGCGATCGCGCACGATGCGATCGAAGAACCAAGATTCGACGGGGTTATAGTTTTGTGGGCCGTAAATGTAGACCGGACGCACAGACGTAAAGGGAATGCTTTGCTCTGCGAGATAGGTTTCTGTCTCAAACTTGCCGCGATGGCGACTAGCCGGATCGAGAGCATCTCCCTCAACGTGGGGCATCTCGTCTGACTTGAGGTAAACTCCAGCCGAGCTGACATAAACGTAGTGAGACAGTTTGCCCTTGAATCGATCGATTAAAGGCTGAGCGTCGCTTAATTTGCGACCATTGTTATCAAAAATGGCATCAAAGGTTTGACCTGCAAGGGCGGCCTGAAGCTGATCAGCATCGGTGCGATCGCCGCGCAACTGCTCAATCCCTTCGATAGGAGGAGGATTGTTGCCTCGATTGAACAGCACAACCGTGTGCCCTTGACTCGCCAGCAGTTTGGTTAAATAAACCCCAATAAAACGAGTGCCACCCATGACCAAAATCCGCATTCGAGTCCTCTCTCTGAGCTACGCCATTGTCCCATCGTGATCTGTCGAGTGATGCTGATGCATTCAGTCGGGATCACTCATCGAACTGTAGCTATCTTACTGGACTGGAGAGACGATCAGGACTAAGCGAGGACTTTTCCTGTGTGGATCACGCGGTCATCATGAGGCATCACAAATGACTTGGCGCATTTGCTTCATGTTGGTTGGCAAATCAAGTTTCATGGCTTCTTGTACCAAAGCAGAGGGCACAGGAATGGATGGCGTCGCTTTGACGGAATAGGTGAGGAGGGTGCCTTGCTCGTAATCTTGAAGCTGGAGGTCGGCAGAGAAATCTTGGAACGATCCTTTCTCCATCACAAACTGAATTTGCTGGCGTGTGCTGTGCTGGATGCTCTCAATGACGTTGAGGTAAATTTCAACTTGAACCGAAAGCAGGAAAAAGGCTTTTCGAGCCACCTGATAGAGTCGTTTGCGTTTAGACGTTCTTTCGCTGCCCTCAGATTTACCGACAACTTCGCTTTGCACAAGGTCAGGAAAAAAGTGAACCCAGCGAGAGTAGTTGGTGATTTCTTGCCAGACGTGCGATCGCGCTCTGGGAAGATACATTTGGGCGGTCACGGCTCCTCCCCAGGCGGAGTGGGGCTGGGTACAGAGCAAGATTTCGCCATTTAAGAGAGCCGAGTGGGCATTGGCAGACTGCCCAGACGAGCGAGCGTTTTGAAATGATGCAGCGGCGGTGAATGCGGTCATACGTATAGAGTCCTGAAATTAAGCAAACAGATCACAGAATAGTTGTCGATCATCAGAAGGTTTGATCCCTGCTGAAGACACTTCAGATCAGTGCAGTAAGGGTTTGAACGATGCCTTAGCTCAGGTGTTTCAGCTTAAATTTTAGGTTGTTTTGATTTCAAGTCTGAATCTACAAACTCTCAATGTATGGTTCCTCAAGTCTTGACTGTTAATGGACGGAGTGTCGTAGATGAACACCTTCGGGCTAGATGTATGGGATCAACGTGACGTTGACGGAGCCTGAATTGAAATTAGAAGTGGAAACAGAACGGCGGCGATCGCCAGTCGATTGGGCTAAGCGTCGTCAACTTTAGACTGAGATAGATTGAGCTGTAGTGAGGAAGATCTCAGCTTACATATCTTACTCTGACTCAAGCACTCACAGTGATAGCTCAAGACTTTGGCTCAGCGAGGTTTCCAGTTTAGGCTGCCCCAATTTGTCAATGTCCCAACTTGGGCGTCATTGTCATTTGTCCTCTTACTCTGAAGAATATCAACTGAATATGAAGGATGTAACTGTATTAACTCTCACAAAGAGTAAAGATTTGATTAATCTTTTGCTTGGTCAACCACTATAGGGAGCTTGAGCCGGAAGCGGTCGGCATTATTCGATGACGATTTTCGCCGCAAGAAGCGTGTCATCTGACTCAAAAAACACGAGTTAGAGCAAGCCGAAATATGCTCATCTTGCACCGTGAAGCTCTAACTGAACCACAAGAGCCCTCCCAAAGTGAATGCGATCGCCACAAGGGCGAGCCAGATAAACGAATTGTCTTGGGTATTGACCTGGCTGGGATCGACGGGTGGGGGTGGCGCGGCAGGTTCTACAGGCTTGGGCGATCGCACTTTTTTGGGAATATCGGCATATCTCGCCATTGTGGAACCAGTGCTGTCGTCAAGGTCGGTTAAATCGGGAATTTGGGTCAGCCATTCCGGGCGACTACGAAGCTCCGGTGCTTCCAAAATATAGAGAAGTCGTTTGCCTTGTTTCGCCGTTTCATAATTAGGATGACGACTCACCCGCCGACATAGGGCGATCGCCTGATCTTGCTGCCCGTTGGCCTGGTAGGCCGTGATTAGCCAAATCTGCATTTCGCCTTTTAGTCTCAAGGGTCGGTCAATGAGTGCTGTGGCCGTTTCTAGGTACTCCACAGACTGCCGATATTGACCTCGTTCAAAGGCTTGTTGACCCGCGATGTAGTTTAGCTTAGCTTGCTCTAACGGTTCGTCAGTCATCTCCTGATGTTGCTGGTTGGAATACGATCCCTATTTTTGCTGATCTCAGTATTCTGTGGATTAGACCTGAGACTGAATCGTGCTGCTTATTTTTGACGGGTGGGGCTGGCCTGTGAGGCTGGCCTGTGGGAGAGATGATGGATGTGCTAGTCCGTAAACTCGGAGGCAACAATCATCGAGCCAATGCCCAAATCGCTGAAGATTTCGAGTAATAGCGCATGGGGAATGCGCCCGTCGAGAATGTGGGCTCCCCGTACGCCCTGGGCAAGCGATCGCACGCAGCACGTCACCTTGGGGATCATTCCTCCCGCCACGATGCCGTCTTCAATGAGCTGACGGGCATGTTGAATATCCATCTTGGCGATTAGGGATGTGGCATCGTCGCGATCGCGCAAAATGCCGGGTGTATCGGTGAGCAGAATCAACTTTTCGGCTCCCAATGCGGCGGCCAATTCTCCAGCCACCGTATCGGCATTGATGTTGTAAGCCTGACCTGTTTCATCGGCAGCCACGCTAGACACGACTGGAATATAGCCCGCATCGACGAGCGACTCGATGAGCTTGGCATCCATGGTTTCTACTTCACCCACAAAGCCAATGCCTTTATCGCCCTGGGGTCTCGCCCGAATCATATCGCCATCTTTGCCGCAGAGGCCAACGGCTTCGCCCCCTGCTTTGTTGATCAGAGCGACAATTTCTTTGTTGACGCGCCCCACCAGCACCATTTCTACGACATCCATCGTGGGCGCATCGGTCACCCGCAATCCATTTTTAAACTGGGGTTCAATATTTAATTTTCCTAGCCAGGTATTGATCTCCGGGCCTCCCCCGTGGACAACTACTGGACGCAACCCCACGCAGGCCATAAAAACGATGTCGCGCATCACCGTTTCTTTGAGGCTGCTGTCTTTCATGGCTGCCCCACCGTATTTAACGACGACCGTGCGACCCGCAAACTGCTGAATGTAGGGTAAGGCTTCACTTAGAATTTGGACTCTTACAGCGTCAGCTTTTTCGGTAGATTCGCGTTCGTTTAGGAGGGTCATGGCGTAATCGTTAAGACTAGAAAACTACAGGATAGAGAGTAAGACGACGTGTAGAAAAGCTGGCGTTGCACAAACCCGGACTGATCGGCAGCATCTGAATATATGCCAGCCCATTGATGGGGGTAGTGCGAGCATCCTGCTCGCGTTGGCAACGCCGTAGAAAATTGGCAACGCCGTAGAAAAATTTACTGAGGAGTCGTAGCAGAAGGTTTGAGAACAGTCGGCAGCGTATTAAAAATGTAGTCTACGACATCTGTTGGGGTATCTTCTGCTGAAATAGGTACACGCAAATCAGCTTGAGCGTAGAGCGATCGCCGCTGATTTAAAATAACGTTGAGGGTTTGCGTCGGGTCAGACGTTTGCAGGAGAGGCCGCGACGTATCATGCTTGACCCGTTCATATAGAATCTCTGCGGGCACATCTAGCCAGACGACGATGCCGTGATGCAGGTAACTCCAGTTTTTGCGCTCAATGACGATGCCGCCGCCCGTGGCGATCGCCATTCGAGTATAGGCAGACAGTTGAGACAATACTTCAGTTTCCAGCTCCCGGAAGGCAGACTCACCCGACTCGGCAAAAATTTGAGAAATCGATTGCTGTGTCGATTGCTCAATCACAGCGTCTGTATCGAAAAATCGATAATTCAGCCGTTCGGCCACAAGTCGCCCAACCGTAGATTTTCCCGCTCCCATCATCCCGATGAGGAAGAGATTCGCCCCTTTGAGTACATCGTTCACAAACGCTCACCTAGCTCAATCTCGCAGCACATCTATCAAACAACACGTCTATCAAACAGCACAACGATTATATAGTTTTTGCTGAGTAAGTTCTTGTTGAGTCAGAACCTTGTTGAATGAGAACAGCAATTCTCAGTTTGGCGAATTGGCCATCTGGCTACGCTTCCGACCCACCCGCAAATAAATTGCGGGCTAATCAGTGAAAGCCCTTTTGGGGCTAAGATCCATCGGTTATTAGTCCCGAAGGGACTTGATTGTTTGTAGCCCGCAATTTATTTGCGGGCATTGTGGTGTAACCATAATTAGAATGGCTGGAATGAGAACTCTGGTGCGATCGCCATTACTCCTTGAAGGGTTGCTCCGGTAATAATTTTGGCTGCGCTTCTGGCGTTGCGGCTAGTCGGGTAAAGCTCGTTGCGATCGCTCTCGAATTTCTGCGGAAAGATCTACCACAGACTCATTAGCTAAACTGCGGACTTGGAGATCTTGGTAAAACGCATCCTGATGTAGCTCTACCTTGGATTGCGAAGAGAGAAACAGCAGCGCCCAAAAAACACCGACGCGATCGCCCTGGGGCGTGACATGATCCCCCAGCAATGCCTCGTCAATGCCAGCGCGCTGGCGCAAGGTAGGCGTCGCCCATAGGTCGAGCAGTGCTTCAAAATCAAGCCAATCTGTCCCTTGGCTCAGTTCGGGCCAAATTTCGTTGAGCATCTGCTCTAGAGCCGCCGCAATTTCAGATAGGTTTTCTTGGTGAGCCAGTTGGGTGATCGCGCGCACGGCCTTCCGCTTACTCTGAGACCGAGAGCGGCGACGGGGTCGAGGACGATGATCGGCCAGAGCCGTAGTCATCACCTCTAGCTGCTCAATCAGCTCTTGTAGGGTAACGCGGCGATTTTGGGGAGGTTGGGCGGTGGCTCGACGACGAATCTGGCGTTCTAGCTTAGTCGGCAGGGGGCGATCGCCCAACCCGTCATCCAATAGCGCTTCTTCCGGAATATCGGCGTCATCCGCCTTTTCGTCGGCACGGGCAAGGCTATCGGCCTTCAGCAATACCAACACAGACGCGTATAAAAAGGCTTGGCCTGATTCAGACAGCTCTGACTCATATTGAGACCGATCCATCGTGGCGCTTTGTCCCGGTTGAAGCTGGCTCAAAAACCGATCGACCACATCAATGACTTTGACATCCCACGGGTCGAGTTCCCCCCGCTCGGCTAGGTCTATCAAGAGGGCGATCGCGTTTTGAGCAAAAGAACGGGCCATCGCGTCATGTCCTCATTTGGGCAAAATATACGGCTGCGCCCACGATAATTAGCAGCAACATTCCTGGAACCCACAGACTGTAGAGGCTATGGGGATCAATAAGCTGGGTAGGCGTAAACGAAACGATGGCCGCAACACCAGAGTTCAAGGATGACGCACCTCAATATTTCTGTACTAAACTCTAACCCGGAATTCTCAAAACGTCTCATCCCTGTGAGATTTCTTTGTTTAGGATTGCGTGCTGAGGAAGATTCGCCCCTGAGGGTTATGATTTGCCTGAGAGTAATACACCTCGCTTTAGGATGAGCGTGACTCTTTTTTGTTAGGGCGGAAAAGGTGATGATGCTCAGGATTATAGAGGCGCGATCGCCGCTGATTGTCTTCAGATGATTCTGCCCCTCCAGATGACTCTCCATCATTTGAGACTTGCAGTACCCCAGCCTGAATCTCGATTCTCGGATCGGGCAGGGGATGTGCTGTTTTCAGGGCTGGACTAATCAGGTAAAGGGTCGTTCTCTCCAGCTTTTGTTCTTTGGTCACGGCACTCATATCCGACAGAGGAACAACCCAAATTTGCTCATCAGGCCAACCCAGCCGAAAGCAAACCGCCACAGGCGTATCGGCAGGGTAGTGCTGCAACAATTTGGCTTGAGAATTGTCTACATGGCGAGCGCTGAGATAAAGGCAGAGGCTGGCTTGATGGGCGGCGAGGCCGACTAGCTCTTCGGGTTCAGGAACCTGAGTGCGCCCGCTGACACGGGTGAGAATAATCGTCTGCACGAGCCCTGGAACCGTTAATTCCACATTTAATCGAGCGGCGGCGGCCTGAAAAGCGCTGATCCCCGGAACGATCTCGAAGGGAATTTGGGCATTTGCAAGGAACTGCATTTGCTCATAAACCGCACCATACAGGCTGGGATCGCCAGAGTGAAGCCGAACAACCGTCTTGTGTGCCTTCACTCGCTCAACCATCAGCGGCAAAATCTCTTCCAGAGTTTTGTTGGCAGTGGCAATCAGCTCTGCGTCAGAGTCCGCCATGTCTAGAATTTGCTGAGGGACTAGGGAGTTGGCGTAGAGAACTACGTCGGCGGTTTCAATCAGTCGCTTCGCTTTAATGGTCAGCATCTCTGGATCACCAGGGCCAGCCCCGACAATGTAAACCGTTGCCGTTGGAGGGACAGGGGCGGGAATCATGTCGGTTTCATCAGTCATGGGAGAGGCAGACAAATCTTGGACGCGGTCTGGAGACGAAGAGAGAGACATAAAAATAGAGGGTGAAAGTAGGTCGGTTCTGGAAATGAGCGAGCGAGGTTGCTTGGAGAAAAGCAGGTCTGATCAAGGAAGTGAGGCTAAAAATCGGCAAATTGGCAAAATTTTCCGGAATGCGATCGCCCGCTGAGAAGAATGCAATGGTAGATGCACCCTGATTCTTAGCCCGGAGGTTTTCCTCCGGGTTTTTTCTTTTGGCGGGTTTTTTCTTTTGGGGCTTGTTGCCGGGATTTTTTCAAAGACCCAGGTCATCGCGAGCCTGTTGTGCTGCAACCAACACCGTCTCGGTCGATGCTTCTTCCCAGTCTGGCTCGCCAATCTCGGCATAAAACGTTTGGTCATAGGAACGCGTCCGAATCACCACAGGCATCGGCACCGCATGACCCAGCACCAACGCCTGCTGCTTAGAATCGAGCTTGGCCAGCACCGATCGCAGGTTTTGTCCGCCTGACACCCCTGTAAAAATAGCATCAATATCTTTTTCATCGTTGAGCAAAGCGGTAACACGGGTTCCCACTTGGGACATGACTTCATTGTCGATCCCAGAGGGACGCTGATCGACAACGAGCAGCGTCACAAAATATTTCCGCATCTCACGGGCAATGGTGCCAAAGATAGTTTGCCGCACCGTGGCCGGATCGAGAAATCGATGCGCCTCTTCAATCGTGATCATGAGCTGAAGGGGGCGATCGCTCGGGTTTTTGGTTTGCAGAAATTTCTCAGACTTTCGCACATAGCTGGCATGAATGCGGCGAGCGATAATGTTGGTCGCCAACATATAAGACAGCATGTTCGACTGAGAGCCAAACTCTACCACCACATGCTTCCCGGCTTCGAGAGATTGCAGAATCTGTTTGACATAATCGTGGGGACAGGAACTGCGAATATATTTCAGGTCGTCGAGGCGGGTCAGCTTCCGCTGGAGCGCCATGATCGATGACTTACTGCCCATTTTGACCTCGCAAAACTCCTGAATTTCCTCATTGCTCATGGTCAAAAGGCGATTAATCCAGGACTTGCCAAACTCATTGCGAAGGATGATGGCATTTTCGAGGCTGGCCTCAGACAGGTTCAGCTCGTTTCGCACGAGGGTCAGGTCTTCGACCTCGATCTGGTCGTAGCCGATATAGAGTTCTTGGGCATCGCGCACTCCCCGTCGCTGCGTCGATTCGGGGTCGAGGGTGTAGATTTGCACTTGGTCTGGAAAGAGCTGACGCAGCCCTTTTACTGTGCTGAACTGTTTGCCTTCGCGGGCGGCTTCCCAGCCGTATTCAGAGTGCATGTCGAAAATGAGATTTACCGCTGCTCGTTTGCGAATGACTCCAGAAAGCAAGAGGCGGGTTAGGAAAGATTTGCCCGTGCCCGACTTGCCAAAAATGCCATTGCTCCGCTCGACAAATCGATCGAGATCAATACAGATGGGCACGTCCATATCAATCGGTTGCCCCATGGAAAAGTTGCGGCGGTGAGGATCGTCTTCCCAGCCAAAGACGACTCGAAAATCGCGCTGACTGGCTTCGTACACCTGGCTAAAGTGGCTGGGAACGGTCTTCACGGGCAAAAGCTCTACCTCTTCGCTACTCTGAGCGGCGATCGCCGCCGTATCGTTACGCTCGAAGGGTTGGTCTACGCTAGGAGTCAACATCAGCATCGGAGCCAGCTCTACGGTGCCGTATGTCCCCGTTCCGGCGAGGACTTCTTGCAAGAAGGTGTTGCTGGGGGCAGGTGGGTCAGCCAGAATGCGAGGGCTGGAGGTGCCCAGAGAGACATCAGTGAGGAGGCAGAAAAAGTGCGATCGCGCTCCCCTCACCACGAGAAATTTGCCCACTCGCATGTCTTCGACAGAAACATCGGAATGAAGCCGCACTTCGAGTCCCTTGAATAACTGATCCCAACGGGATTGATTGCTCCATCATGAGAGATTTCCTGCGATGTAGGGCGAGCGGGTGAGGCTAAAAAGCTGCGGCATTATTGAACAGGGCAGACGCTAAATCTTTCTGGCAATCTTGGACAGGGATTGAGAGACAAAAATAGCCGCTGATAAATACCTGCGTTCTATGATACTAGAGTACTCAAGCGAAGACTAGGTAGAAGAGGCACCAATCAACTCAATTGAGTGGTGCGATGCCTCAGACAGTGTTCTTGCGAGATGCAGAAAAAAGGGCGAAAGTTACCCTCTAGTCGTAGACGGCGCTAGAAAATGAAGAAAATAGACAACGTAAAATCGTAGTAATGGCTTGGCGTTCTGAGCAACTTGGTGTACGAAAATCAGCTCAGCACAAATGGCATTCAGAACACATTGAAAAAACTCTTTACATTCTCAAAGTCTCTTGATGAGTACGATTTAACCCTTGTGAATCACCCTAGAGGTGGAGGTGCGATCGCTCATTCAGTGGATTTATCAGCTCTGCAACAGAAAATTCTTATGGTTTCCTGATAATGCGTGAAAATACGTCTATGCAGGGCTGCTGTCCCAGATATAATGAGGGCATACTCAGTTTTGTATCAGAATTTACGATTTTGTTCCCTGCCTGACGGGCTGAGTCGCTAGTGCTGGGGCATTAGTAGCTGTCGGCTTTGTCTGACTTCATTCTCTCTACATCACATCAAAAACTTAGGTTGAAACGCAATTATGAACTCTCAAGAAAACCGCATGGGGCTAACGAGTGCTGCGTCGGCTCAGCCTCGGGATAACAACTTTGACTTTGGCCTGTGGTCACGATTAGTTCGTCAACAAATGATGTCGTCGCTACAGAAGCGACAGCGTGAACGCTAGAGCGTTGAAAGACCTCAGCATCAAGCGATCTTCTCAATGACGATTAAAAAACAAGAACACTCACGTGAGAGCTTGAGGCTTACTCTGTGGGTGTTTTTTAATGGGTGATGTCATGTTTTGGTGATGTGGGTGGATTTTAATCAAATTCGCTTAATAATAAACACTTGAAGGACAGCCCAGGTTTTTTCAAGAAGTTGTTTAGAACCTGTAATATGATTCTTCTCAACTAAAAAGTTAGCGGCTTCTTTGCCCTTCTTCTGGGTCATTGATTTGTCATTAAGGAACAAGGGCGTGTCGCTCTTTGTGGCGTTCCTAAGGTTTGTTGTTTGTTGTTTTAGCAGGAATCATCATGGGTCGAGCCAATCGCGTTGTCTTAGCTTATTCGGGCGGGGTTGATACGTCTGTTTGTATTTCTTATCTCAAGAACGAATGGGGGGTTCAGGAAGTCATTACTTTGGCCGCAGACTTAGGCCAGGGCGATGAGCTAGAGCCGATTCGAGAAAAAGCCCTTAAATCTGGGGCAGACAAGTCTTTGGTCGCTGACCTCAAGGCCGATTTCATCAAAGACTATGCGTTTCCAGCTATTCAGGCTAACGCTCTCTATGAAAATCGCTATCCCCTCTCTACGGCCCTTGCTCGGCCTTTGATTGCCAAGGCTCTCGTCGAGGCCGCAGCCGAATATGGAGCCGATGCAGTCGCCCATGGCTGTACGGGCAAGGGCAACGACCAAGTTCGCTTTGATGTATCGATTGCGGCGCTTAATCCTTCGCTCAAGGTGCTCGCTCCTGCTCGCGAATGGGGCATGAGCCGCGAAGAAACGATTGCCTATGGTGAGCAATTTGGGATTGAGTCCCCGGTGAAAAAGTCGTCTCCTTACAGCATCGATCGCAATGCTCTAGGACGCAGCGTTGAGGCAGGCCCGCTCGAAGACCCCTGGAATGAGCCGTTGGAAGAAGTCTACGCCATGACTCAGGCGATCGCCAACACACCAGACGAGCCCGAATATCTAGAAATTAGCTTCGAGAAAGGAATTCCTGTTGCACTGAATGGTGAGGGGTTTGAGCCGCTAGCGCTTATCGAAGCGCTGAATGAAATTGTGGGTCGCCACGGCTACGGTCGAATTGACATGGTTGAAAATCGTCTCGTGGGGATTAAGTCACGGGAAATCTACGAAGCGCCTGCTCTGATGGCGCTGATTTTGGCTCACCGCGATCTGGAAAGTCTTGCCCTCACTGCGGATGTCTCTCACTACAAGCGCGGCATCGAAGAAACCTATTCTCAGCTTGTGTATAACGGGCTTTGGTACAGCCCTCTGAAGCTGGCGCTTGATGCGTTTGTGCAGCAAACTCAGATTCGGGTTTCTGGAACGATTCGCATGAAGCTCTTTAAGGGTCAGGCGACCGTTGTAGGCCGCAAGTCTGAGCACACGCTCTATACGCCTGATCTGGCCACCTATGGCAGTGATGATGAGTTTGATCACAAAGCGGCGGAAGGATTTATCTACGTGTGGGGGCTACCTACTCGCGTCTGGGCAGAAAAAACACGCTAAGACAAGACAAGGTAAAGGAGAATCGCTGAATCAATGCCTTTGGTTCCGTAAATCGTCTGATGTCTTTGTCTGTTTGAGTTCGCTAAGCTGGCTCTGACTTCATGTAGGTTTTCTCATCCTGTAGAGGAGGGCAATCTGCGGGTGGGTTGTGGCTATGGCTGTGGTTAGCAAGGGTCGCCTATGGTGTCTATTCCCAATAGGATTTCTCTACTGGATCGGTTTCAAGGCATCTTGCTAGGGAGTCACTTGGCGATGGGCAATGCCCATCAAAATGCCATGTGGCTACAGGTCATTTTGGCGATCGCCCAACGTCTGGGCTTAACGTCGGCTGCGAATGTATCGATGCTGTCGAGTCCTACAGATGCTAGCGATGAAGTGAAGCTTACAAACTCTTGGGAACAAGGTTTGCAGGCTTTGCCAGTGGTGTTAGCCCATTTTGATCAGTTGCATGACTGGCGATGCTATGAAGTCATCGTTGCGAATGTTCAAGATGTGGGGGGCGACTATTTTGCTGATTCTGGCGATCGCCAGAATCAGCTGAGTCAAGATTCTCTAACAGCGAACGTAATGTTGTGTGGTTTGCCCTATGCCTTAGTCCCCTGCGCGTTGGCAACAATTTTATCCTCGGGCTTACATTCAAGACAGGCTTGCCAGCTCTTGATTGAAGCGCTGGATAAAGGTCTGCAAACGGAACCCAGCCCTTTGGCTGACGGATCTACGCTATTGCTCTGTCACCAGTTGTTGCACTGTGTAAAAGATGCCGTTGACTCATCTCAAGGGCTGGACACCTTCTTGCGGAAAGTCAGGCATGTGGTTGATCAGACTAAGGCATCCACAGACCCTGTGGCGACAGACCCTGTGGCGGCAGACCCTGTGGCGGCAGACCCTGCTCAAATTGCCGCAGATGGTGTTTTAGTTGCCATTCTTCTTTACTGTCTAATGTCAACTCCAGAAGACTATGATGTGACGATACGTCGATTTCAGCGAATTCTCGACTGTCAGGAGATGAGCCGATTTGAAGAACTACAGCCTTATCTGCAGCGGTCACAGCCGTCGGCGATCGCGACGTTAGGCGGGTTGTTGGGTGCTGTTGGAGGCCAGTCGAGCCTGCCGTTGTCTTTCGTTCACACCCACGTTCGCACCATGATTACCGCGTCGGAATCTAAGGAGGGTCAGACTCCATATCGGGATGTCCCTAGCAAAATTTATACTGAACTGATGGATTTGGGGATGCGGCTCTGGGGTTTGTGGTCAGGCATAGATCCTAGTTTGTGCAGGCAGCTCAACATGGTCGATGGGGCAGCGCAGGGTTCGAGTTCTGAAATTATGGCTAATATAGGAGTGACTGCATCTCCAAATCTGATTCGAGTGTTTGATCGTTAAGCCTGGTAAACAATAGTTTGGCTATGCTATGGTTCATGGCTGATGAAATGAATGGCTGCTGAAGCCTGTGTGGTATTTCCTGAAACCTCCAAAAAACAGCGTTTCTGACTTCTTCCTTGTGAAGTGTACTTAGCAACTCGTCTGCGTTTTTTTGCTCTATTTGCGAGGCGATTTGCCGTTGACCTACCAGCTTGAAGATTGGTGACGCGATGAAACCTTTCCGCTCTTTGACGCAGCAGCTAGATCAGTGGTGGCGATCGCGATCTGCGATTGGCTCCAAGACTCCTCCCGACGATTCAGGTCGAAAGCTGATCTCATCTACGTCGGCTTCCCAGTCTCAGGAGGATATCCCTCACCCCGAAACTACTGTGGTTCCTCCCAATCAGCCGTGGAAGCGCTTCACCGACCTCAAGTCTTCAGTGAAGTCGGGCCTTCTGACGACGGAGTCACACATCTTTACGCGTCCTGTTTCTCCCCGCCGAAAAGTTAAGAAGTATAAAAAGTCATCGCCCATTGTCTTTGTCATTGCGTTGGCTTCGCTCACCAGTTCCATTGGTTATCGACTATACAACTCGCCTAAGCTAGATGTAGATACGTTGGCTCCTCAGACCATCCGAGCCAATGAAACTCGTGTTGTTGAAGATACCAAAACGACTCAAGAGCAGCGCGAAGCGGCCAGTCGGGGGTCGATTCCCATCCTTATGGTTGACAAGACAGTCAATCAGCGAATTTACCAGGATATCCAACGGGTATTTGACGATGCTGATAAAGTGCGCGAACAGGCTGGGGTCTTCCCTTTTGTCGATACATCGATTTTATCTGAGACCAGTCAGCGATACTTACGTCAGGTAACTGACACCGAATGGAACGAAATTTTGGCTATTGCAGAGGGTCGGGCTGTTCCTTCTGCCGAACCTGCTGAACCTGCCGAACTCGCCGAACCCGATGATCAGTCTGGTGAAAGTCCGGGTGAAAGTCCGGGTGGAAGCAGTAGTGCGGCACCTGCATCGTCAGAGGCAGCGGCACCCGCATCGTCTGGAGACGCATCATCAACCCAGGCTCAAGATGCATTATTAACGACAGATTCATCGCCAGCGTCGAATGGCGATCGCCAACTCGCCATAGCAGAGCTACAGACCCATCAACGTACGGCCTCTACGGATGATTTTGCCGTTGTGAAGCAAGTTATCATTCGAGCACGAGAGCGCTACGACTTTACGCTTGCTAGCTCTGGCGCGATGCTACGCAGCGAATCGAGCAGTATTCAGCCTGTGGCGTTATTAAACCTATCGGATACAGAATGGCAGCAAGCGAAGGCCAGTATTCGTTTGGCCCTAGAAGGGATGTTGACTCAGGGTATTCCCAACGGGTTGCCAGAGAGTTTGATTCGAGCTTCTGCTGGCTACCAGCTTGAGGCGACCGACATTCCCAATCGTGCGATCGTCTTAGCGGAGGATCTGCTGACTCGTACGACCAAGCCGAACTTAGTAGAAGACCCGGAGCAGACGCGGCTTTTTGCTGAGCAGGCAGCCCAAGCCGTGAAGCCAGAGATGGTTGAAATTCGTCGCGGAGAAATCATCGTTGAAGCCGGAGAAAAAATTACCCAGAGTCAGTTTGTCTTGCTGGATGAATTTGGCATGAGTCGTCGAGGAATCGACTGGGTCGGACTGGTTGGTTTTGCTGGATTTGTCGGTGGTTCAATCTTTTTCCTTCTCTTGGTCGAGCGCTGGTTTCGACCCGGCTTACGGCGGCGCGACCATGCGCTGCTGTTGCTATTAGCTCTGAGTACTCCGCTGCTGGTGATTACACCATTACCTTCAACTAATTTGCCTGCGGTTGGGTTATTGGTTGGCAGTTTCTACGGCTCAGCCCTGGGCCTCACCATTGTCGGCTTTTTGGGGATAGCGTTGCCAATTGGTGGCATTAGTATTGGAATGGCTCCACTGTTGTCGAGTCTTTCCGGTGGCTTGGTCGGCACAATCATGGCGGGACGGTTGCGATCGCGCGAAGAACTAGCCCTGTTGGGAGGAGTTGTTGGTGTTGTACAGGGCGTTGTGTACTTGATTGTGACTCTTATGCTCAGTGCGGCGGTGACGCCAGTCTGGTATGCCTTACTCATGGATGCTTTAATTCATGCTCTTGTTGGCGTTGCCTGGAGCGTTGTTGCCTTGGGTGTGAGTCCTTATTTAGAGCATGTCTTTGATTTGGTGACACCGATACGGCTCGTCGAGCTTTCTAACCCCAACCGTCCGTTGCTGAAAAAACTGGCATCTAAAGCTCCTGGAACGTTTCAGCACACTTTATTTGTGGCGAGTTTGGCAGAGGCCGCAGCCCGAGAAATGGGGTGTAATGTTGAACTGGTTAGAGCCGGGACGCTCTATCACGATATTGGCAAGATGCACGATCCTGAAGGGTTTATTGAGAATCAGATGGGGGCACCTAATAAGCACGACGCTATTGATGACCCTTGGAAAAGCGCTGAAATCATTCGCAAGCACGTCACTGAAGGGATCGTGATGGCGAAGCGGTGCCGTCTTCCACGAGCGATTCAGGCGTTTATTCCAGAACACCAGGGCACGATGCTGATTACCTATTTCTACTACCAGGCTCAGCAGCGAGCTAAAGAAGATGCCACGGTTGTTCTCAATGAAGGTATTTTTCGTTATGCAGGCCCAACTCCTCAGTCAAGAGAGACGGGCATTGTGATGCTGGCAGACTCTTGTGAAGCTGCGTTGCGATCGCTGAAAGACGCCACCCACGAAGAAGCTTTAGCCATGGTCAACCGCATTTTAAGAGCCCGCTGGCAAGATGATCAACTCGTTGACTCAGGCTTGACTCGGCAAGATATGACCCGCATTGCCGAGATTTTTGTGCGCGTGTGGCAGCAGTACAACCATAAGCGCATTCCCTATCCCAAGGCGGCTTTTGCACCCCCTAGCCCGTCTCCAGTGTCCTAGTTCGCTCCTAGTTCGCTAGCCTAGCGAACTAGCCTTGGGTCTGAGTTGCAGTAGGAAGGAGGACAAGACGTGAGTCAGCGCATCGTCATCACAGGAGTATCTCAGGGATTGGGGCGGGCGATGGCTGAAGGGTTGATTGCCAAGGGTCACACGGTGGCAGGCTGCGCCCGATCACCGGAGGCGATCGCCCAACTCCAAAACCAATTTCCTGCCCCCCATCACTTTGCCCAAGTTGATGTGACAGATGCCAAACAGGTGAGCGATTGGGCCGAGGAGGTGATTCGAACCGTGGGTGTTCCTGCGCGACTGATTAACAACGCGGCTATCGTCAACCGTCCAGCCAACCTCTGGGAAATACCCCAGGAAGAATTTGACAGTCTCATCGATATCAACATCAAAGGAGTTGCAAACGTTATTCGCAGCTTCTTACCCGCCATGCTCGACGCGGGCGAAGGCATTATCGTGAATTTTAGCTCGGGCTGGGGGCGCTCAACTTCACCTCAGGTTGCGCCCTATTGTGCCTCTAAATGGGCGATTGAAGGGCTAACCCAGGCTCTGGCGCAAGAGTTGCCCAATGGGCTAGGGGCGATCGCCCTCAACCCTGGCGTTATTCACACACCAATGCTCGAAACCTGTTTTGGAGACTCAGCCTCAGCCTATACTTCTATTGCAGCTTGGCAAAAGCAGGCCGTGCCATTTCTGCTCAAGCTCAGCGCTAAAAATAATGGTCAAGCGGTGACGGTGCCAGCCTGACAAAAGTTCGCACATTTATCACCTTTGTCAAGCGCTGATTGTAATGCAAAGATTTCGTGATTTCCGAGCCCTATACCCTTGCGATCTACCCACCATGACTCGTTAAAATAGACAAAGATTCACTGCGGCGTTGGTGACTGCCAACAATGTTTTACGATCTATGCTTTTCGAATAAGGGAACCGAGCGTGCTGGTGGCAGTATACCGGGCGTGTTTACCACGCAATCCGGAAACTTAAAATCAGCGACATGGTACCCACCTGGGAATCCCAGGTCGAAAACTGAGGCAAGACGGCGTTGTGGTGGATTCAAAATTTTGGCCCCTTGCCCTCGGGTGAGGGGCTCTTTTATTGGCTATGGCTAGATATGGCTATGGCTAGATAATGATCGACCAGAAATAAGGGGTGCAGGGCGTGTTGTGAAATGTGTCTCTGTGTAGCGAGAAGGGGTGAGGGTCGAGGTTTGTCCTTTTGCCTTATTGATCCAGATGTTCTTTACTCTCTGTGAGGTTTAGCCCATGTCTTTATGTTGGTTTAGCTCAAAACGGTTAATCTACGGCGGTGTCGGCCTTGCAGCGGCAGCTTTGAGCACCCTTGCAGTCGCGACTGAGGCGATCGCCCGCAGCGCCGGAGCTGGCGTTGGGTATTCGAGCCAGACCGATGTCTCCTACTGCTCGACCTACCTGACCTCTCAAGATTCAGGCTCACGCGTCAACGTTCGCGAAGGCCCCGGCACAAACTTCTCCGCCCAGCACTACGGCCTAACGAATGACTGGGTTGATATTTTGAACCGCAACGGCAATCCGAGCAATTGGATGTCGGCACAAGACGGTCAAGGGTTTACCTGGTATCAAGTCGGATTTCCCTCTAGCCGCGCTTACGGCTGGGTAAGAAGCGATTTTGTATCTCTCCCTCCGGCTCAATGCCGCAACTAACCATATCTATGCGTTGTGTCGTTTTTGAAAATGCACGTAACAATTGTTGAAGCTACGATGTACAAAAGCGTCCACAGGTTGTCTCTGCTTGGCAAAGCTGACTAAGTAAGTAACGTCAATACGGGATAAGAGCTTTTTGGAGACTTTCGAACGAAAGCATGAGGCTTTAGAGCTACGAGAGAATCAGGTTTTCCGCTTATCCCGTACTCACATTAAGTATGTGCTAAATGTATCTCATATATTCAAAAGCCCCACCCTCTTTAGATGGGTTGAGGCTTTGCATCACAACTTAGTGCTCTGGATCGTGTGTACTTTCACCTTCCATTCGACCATCTACCCTTTTCGAAATTTTCGATATTTGGCTCTTAAGGTATACGTTTATTGAACTGCTCAGCTTTAGGAACAGGGTATTTAGCCTAGTCAAACATTCATCTAAAAAATCGAGAAAATTCTTGACTAAGTCTTTTTCTAACTCTTCTAGAAAGAGCTTTTTGAGTTTTTTTAATAAAGATTCTGTAAAATTAAAATTTAGTAAATTACCTGAGAAAAGCCCGATAACATAGCGCAGCTCCTCGTGGTAATTTTTCGAATGCAAAAGACTAACGAGCAAGGCAAGTACCAACAAAAGTGAGACGATCCGATTCAAGCTTGAATTCATGGATTGGGTTAAGCATAGTTGTTGTTTAGACTTTTAGATTTTTTTGAAACACTAATCGGAGATGTTCCGAACTAATTAATTGTGACCTGTTCCAAAGGTCAATTACAATGGGGGAATTCCGAACAAAAACTGTACTGAGTGGTGGGTACCCAAAGCTAACATAGCCGCATGTAGTTATTCTGACCTCGTATATTTACGCTTAAGCTGTATCAGATGTGCAATGGGATGAGCATTAAACAGTAACAACTATGAGAGTTCCAGATGCATGAGTTACGTGTACTCGCTGCCGACTACGATGGCACGTTGGCAACGAACGGTGTTGTCGATGAGATGACGCTTGCGGCTCTCCAACGGTGGAAAGACTCTGGACGGCAGCTGATTTTGATCACAGGGCGACAGTTTGATGATTTGCTCAACACCTTTTCTGCGCTGGATCTGTTCGATTTGGTCGTGCCTGAAAACGGAGCCATGCTCTACCATCCGGGCGATCGCTCTGAGAAATTATTAGCCGCGCCGCCCCCACAGATATTTGTGGAGCAATTGCGCGATCGCATATTCAACAGCCAACAGCCCCAAGCCGTGACGGGTGAATTTAGCGCGTTGGTCAACAATCAGGGCCTAGAGTGGCTCGGCATAGGGCGAGTCATCGTCTCGACTTGGGTGCCCCATGACGAAACCGTGCGTGCCCTGATTGATGAGCTGAACCTTGACCTGCACATCATCATGAACAAACGAGCCGTCATGGTGTTGCCCCAGGGCATCAGCAAAGAGTCAGGTTTGAATGCGGCTCTGGCAGAGCTAGATCTTTTGCCCAATACGGTTGTGGGGGTGGGCGACGCAGAAAATGATGCTGATTTTTTGAAGCTCTGCGGCTACTCCGTTGCCGTCGCTAATGCTCTACCGAGTCTCAAGGCCGAGGTCGATGGGGTGACTCAGCATCACCGAGGAGAGGGTGTGGCGGAACTGATCGAGCAGATTCTCTCTACGTCATCCTGACTGATGGCCTGCACCCATGAAGTAGACTCATGGATGCACCAAGCAAAGGCGATCGCACCCTCCTCTTCCTCTGCAAAATGGTTAACGTTGTAAGAGATGAAGGATTGAGCTGTGCATTCACCCCTTTCCCGCGTATCCTACCTGTATGAGACGGAATATAAACATGAGTTCGATCTCGTTGCGAGTTCATGATTTGAGCAAACTTAAACTTTTCGTGTGAGGTCTTCTTGGGATGATACTTGACACTGTTCAAACTCTTCAAACGCTTGTGCCCACTGGTTCTGATGCGGTAGCTCTATCCCACTGGATACAGCATTCTGTTGAGCTATTTCCCCTCGACTGGAATCTCCTTGCTCAGCAGTTTGACACCGATGTGTTTGCAGGGCCTCGGACGTTTTTCCAAAACTTCATTGAGACGGGTCAGGTCTGGGCATTGATTATTGGTGTTGTGATCGGCTATATGATGCGTAGCTTGACCTCTTATGGTTGATGGCTATGGTTGATGGTCAACGCCTTCGCTGATCATTTTGGGGTAATCTTTAGACCAACAGACCTTTAGACCAACAGACCAATCAAAACGGTTGGTCTCTTTTCATTGAGACGGGGTGAATCTCTTGAGTAACGACGCACAGCAAACCTGGAGTCAGCGATTTGAGTCGGCTCTCCATCCGGCGATCGCCCGCTTTAATGCCAGCATTGGCTTTGACATTGAGCTGATTGAGTATGACCTGACAGGCTCTCAGGCTCATGCCAAGATGCTGGCAAAGACGGGCATTATCTCAGCCGAAGAAGGAGAGGCCATCGGTGCTGGGCTGGAGCAGATTCGCCAAGAATATCGCGACGGTCAGTTTCAACCCGGCATCGACGCAGAAGATATTCACTTTGCGGTGGAGCACCGACTGACCGATATCATTGGCGCGACAGGCAAAAAGCTGCATACGGGGCGATCGCGCAACGACCAGGTGGGCACCGATACTCGTCTCTACCTGCGAGATCAGGTCAGGCTCATTCAGCAGCAGCTTGTCGAGTTTCAGACGGTGCTGTTTCAAAAGGCCGAGCAGCATGTAGAAACCCTGATTCCGGGCTACACCCATTTGCAGCGAGCGCAGCCCCTCAGCCTCGCCCATCACCTGCTGGCCTATGTGGAGATGGCCAACCGTGACTGGGAGCGGCTAGACGATGTATTCAAACGGGTCAACATCTCGCCCTTGGGCAGTGGGGCGTTAGCAGGTACAACCTTTCCCATCGATCGCCACTATGCCGCCGAGCTGCTGGGGTTCGATCGGGTCTATGGCAACAGCCTCGACGGGGTGAGCGATCGCGACTTTGCCATTGAGTTTCTCTGTGCGGCCAGCCTGATCATGGTTCACCTGTCGCGATTGTCTGAAGAGGTGATTTTGTGGGCGTCTGAAGAGTTTGGCTTTGTCACCCTAAAAGATAGCTGCTCAACCGGATCGAGCATCATGCCCCAAAAGAAAAATCCCGATGTGCCAGAGCTGGTGCGGGGTAAAACGGGGCGCGTGTTTGGCCATCTCAACGCCATGCTGGTGTTGATGAAAGGACTGCCTCTCGCCTACAACAAAGACTTGCAAGAAGACAAAGAAGCCCTGTTCGACGGGGTTAAAACCGTTCAGGGTTGTCTCGAAGCCATGACTATTCTGATGAATGAAGGGCTAGAGTTTCGTCCGGCGCGGCTCAACCAGGCCGTAGCCGAAGATTTCTCCAACGCTACTGATGTGGCTGATTATCTGGCGTCGAAGGGCGTTCCTTTTCGTGAGGCTTACAACTTAGTCGGCAAGGTGGTGAAGACCAGCCTCGCAGCAGGCAAGCTGCTCAAAGATCTGACCCTAGAAGAATGGCAGTCGCTCCATCCTGCCTTTGAATCAGATATTTATGAGGCGATCGCCCCTCAGCAGGTGGTGTCTGCTCGCAACAGCTACGGCGGTACGGGCTTCCAGCAGGTGAAACGGGCACTAGACGAAGTGCGATCGCGCCTTCAGACCCTCTCTCAGTAAATTCGCTCAAGGGCTTGATGCTGTTGAAGCGTAACATATAGCTTGAGGCACTCACGCCTCATGTCGTTGGTGCATTTTCTTGTGCCCAACAGCTTTTCAGCAGGTTTTTGAGTTAAGCCAAACGAGTGATATGCGTGTGCTGGTTGTAGAAGATGATGACGGCATTTCCCGGTTTATTCATCAGGGATTGAACGAAGCCGGATATGCTGTCGATGTTGCCCAAGATGGTCGTCAGGGGGTAGACTACGCGATCGCCGCTGATTACGATGCAATCGTGTTAGATGTATTGCTGCCTCAACTGGATGGACTGAGTGTGCTGAAGGATTTGCGTCAGCGAGGACTCCAGACCCCAGTGCTGCTGCTAACCGCTCGTGACACCGTGCAAGATCGGGTGCTGGGGCTAGATGCAGGAGCCGATGACTATCTGACCAAGCCCTTCGATTTTACAGAGCTGCTAGCCCGGTTGCGAGCCTTAATGAGGCGTCCTCCCCTTCAAGTGGATGTGATCTTGCAGGTCGGCAATCTAGAGATGGATACCGCTCAGCGACTCGTGAAACGGGGCGATCGCTCCATTGACCTCAGCCCTCGCGAATTTTCGCTATTGGAATACCTGATGCGAAACTCCCATCAGGTTCTCAGTCGTACTCAGATTGCCCAACATGTCTGGAGCTTTGATTTCTATGGTGACTTCAAAGTGATTGATGTATACATCGGCTATCTGCGCCGAAAAATTGATCGAGACGAGCCTGACTCTCTCATTCACACGATTCGAGGCGTCGGCTATCGGATGAGTGCTGAAAACAAACCTTCTGCCCCTGATTCGTAGATTCTCATATTCACAGATCAACCATGAAGCACCGAAAGCCATGGCAAAATTTGCGGTTGCGGCTAGTCGCCTGGTATAGCCTGCTAGCAGGGCTTTCGATGCTCATTTCTGATGGATTTATGTACGTTGAGTTTCGTCGAACCTTGCTTGAGCAGGTCGATGGCGCTCTGGAAGTGACTGCCATTCAGGCATTGAAAAATATTGATGATGAAGTAGATGTTCTGACCTTTGATCCGCGAGAAGATTCTCCCGTGTTGACTTCATTGCTTGATGAAGCGGGGGTTTCGGTTGACTTGTTAGACCAAGATGGCGGGATCAATCAGCGATTTGGGGACTCATTGACTTTTCCGTCGCAAGCTCAACTCAGTCCTGGATTTAAGACCATTGTGGATGCGGATGGACGATGGCGCGTCTACATTCTGGAAATCTTGCCTCGGGATAATCGACCAGCAGGATGGCTGAGAGTTGCCCATTCGTTGGAGTCTGTGGACACCACATTAAGGGAGCTGCTAAAGCACCATTTATTTGAAATTCCTTTAATTCTTGGCATGGTTGGGCTGGGGGGCTTGTTTTTAGCAAATCGTGCCCTGAAGCCGATTGGTCAAATTACCCAGATGGCAGAGCGCGTCAGAATTAGTGGTGATTTGACGCAGCGGATTCGCTATCAGGGGGTTGCCGATGAGCTGGAACGATTGGCTAATATGTTTGACACGATGCTGGACTCATTGCAAGCCACGTTTGAACGAGAAAAGCGGTTTACAGCAGATGCTTCCCACGAGTTGCGGACGCCGCTCACCGTGATTAAGGGACGGCTGCATGTCACCCTGAGCCAGCAACGTACGGCGGAAAACTATGAAGAAACGCTGCAAGTCATTGAGCAAGAAGTTGACCGTCTGATTCGTCTGAGTAGCGATCTTCTTCTGTTGTCGCAGCTTGAGCAACAGCATTTGGCCTTAACCCTAGAGCTGATCGATCTAAGTGATTTATTAGCCGCGATCGCCGAACAGATTCAGCCCCTTGCCGAGCTTCATCAACTCAAGTTCTCGACCGATATTGCGTCTAATCTCAATATTCAGGGCAGTCCTGACCATTTGATTCGTCTGTTTCTGAATCTGCTCGATAACGCCATGAAGTATACCTCTAAGGAGGGTCAAGTCAGCCTAACGGCAACATCGGGCGATCGCTCTGTCCAGATCAGGGTGAGTGATACCGGGATGGGTATTTCTCCAGAACATGCATCCCATCTGTTTGAGCGGTTCTATCGAGTGGAAAAGTCGCGCACGCGTGCCATTGGGGGAACTGGACTAGGGCTGGCGATCGCCCAAGAAATTGTCCATCGTCACCGTGGGGCGATCGCGGTTCAAAGCGAACTGGGTCAGGGCACAATCTTCACGGTTACGTTGCCCAAGCCATAGGTTCGGGAGTGATCCCACTTTTTTCTTCAAACAATAGTAAGAACTTTCTTACGGTTTTCCTACCGTCCTCTTACTGCTCGACTCATACACTGAGTTCAGTTTGTTGATACGGGTTAAATGGCCTGACTAAAACCCTATCAATAGTCTCTCTACACAGCATTTGGAGAACTCAGGATGAAATTATTCGCAGTCGGTTCGATGGTTGTCAGCAGTCTGGTTGCTGTTGGTATCGCGTCTACTGTTCAGGCTCAAAACACGGATTAGCTCTTTGCCGCGAATAAGTTTCTATCGTGCTTGCTTTCTAGGCCAAGACGGAGACTTTTTGGGGTGCGCTCCATGATGACAAGAAGGTCATACCCAACGGGGTAACGGCTATGGCTGTAATTTTTCTGTGATTTTTGACGTGTAAAAGATTGGTAATTGATTAAGGAGCGACAGACGATGAAAAGTACGTTGACGTTAACTGATGCTGACGATGACTTACTAATGCTGCAATCAACTCTTTTGTCGTCCGGGGACGGCGATGGAGATGGCGACGGTGACGGTGATGGGGACGGGGACGGCGATGGGGACGGGGACGGTGATGGGGACGGCGATGGGGATGGGGACGGGGACGGCGATGGCGATGGGGACGGTGACGGCGATGGCGATGGCGATGGCGATGGGGACGGTGACGGTGACGGCGATGGGGACGGGGATGACTTCTTTGGAGACAATCGCAACAACGTAATTCGCGGCACCAGACAGTCTGATGATATTCGAGGAAGAGGGGGACGCGATCGCCTGATTGGTCGTGCCGGAGACGATGATCTCTTCGGTGGCAACGGCAACGATAGGTTGCGCGGCGGCAGAGGTGAGGATGATCTCTCCGGTGGCAACGGCAATGACGTTTTGGTCGGTAATGCTGGCGATGATGATCTCTCCGGTGACAACGGCAACGATAGGTTGCGCGGCGGCAGCGGTGAAGATGATCTCCAGGGCGGAGCCGGACGGGATGTACTCATTGGCGGGGCGGGGCGTGACACCTTCGTCCTTGAGCGAAACGGCAACGACGTCATCCGCGATTTCCAGGATGGGGTGGATGAACTGGGCATCGGAGGTCGCCTGGAGTTTGATGATCTGGTGTTTCAGCAGCGGGGCAACAACACCGTGATTTTTGCCAATGGAAACCGGGTTGCAGCGCTGCTGGGCGTCGATGCAGATTCCATCACACGGGCTGACTTGGATTAAGCCGTCCACATCTCTTGGTTTTGTTTGAAGTGATTTCGCTTAAAGAAACCAGAAGATCACTCGCCCCTGGAACCCAGAATTTAGGAGGCAGTGTAGCCCATGATTGATGCTGGCTCTCAAATTCTGGCTCCTAAATTCTGGCTCCTGAATACTCAGTCAGAAATTCACAATCTAAAAAACCTAAAATCGGAGACACGATTATGCAACGATTAATGCTTTTGACGGTACTAGCGGCGTTGGCTAGTGTGGCCACAGCACGGGCGATCGCCCAGGCTTCTTTCTCTGTTGGGGATAGCGATCGCCATGATGAGCTGGCGACTACAGAAGTTTTGCCTCTGGATCAGACCCAGTCCACTATGGTTCAGAACGATAATGCTACGACCGAACCCACGGTGCTGATTAGTGGTGACGGTGATGGTGACGGTGATGGGGATGGTGATGGCGATGGTGACGGTGATGGCGATGGCGATGGCGATGGGGACGGCGACGGCGACGGTGACGGTGACGGTGATGGTGACGGTGACGGTGATGGGGACGGTGATGGTGATGGTGATGGCGATGGCTGGTATGACGATTAACTATTTCATGAGCCCAGGCTTAATGCCGTAACTTTTCAAGTAGTGACAGTAAAAGGAGCGATCGCATGACTCGTTTGGCTTCAGATCAGGCTTCAGATTATTGCCTTCATCTCGATGTGCCAGTGCTTCAAACACCAACATCCCAAAATGTAGTGAGTGCTGAGAATAATGCGATCGCCACCTTAATTCAGGCCGTGCTTGCCGAGCAGCCGTATGCGGGACAGCCCATTGCTTGCCTGGGGCCAACCTATGTAGGGCTTCGAAAAGGCGGCAAGCTGCAACAGACCTATTGGCGCTACGACACCGACCTAGAGCAGATGGTAGAGGGCGTTGTGGAGCAGGCGATCGCCTCCTTCATGGGTTCCAATTCTTCCAATACTGGCAACACCCATCACGCCCAAACATCTGGCATTGATGCGATTGAACTCTGCCTGACCCATGCCTATCGCTTGGTCGCATTCGCCGAGTTTGATCGGGTGTTTGCCAACATCCATCGCGGCATTCGCGGCATCGAAATGCAGTATCAGAATCGCGTCTACCGCTACAGTCCGACTCGGATGCTGGCGACTAACCTCAGCTTCCAGAAAGCATTGCAACAAGTGCTCGATCAGGAATCGATCTCAGCTCAGACCTTCATTCGCAAAGGAGGACTGATCCAGTCATTCGAAGCCCGCCAGCTTCTGATTCGCCTGACTCCCCAGGTGATGGTCACAACCCTGCATCGAGGCAACCGCATCGTTCCCCTAGAAACCCTAAGTGGTGATGTCTTGGCAGATATGACCCACTGCATGGGGCAATGGATGGTGCGACAGGTGCAGATGGATGGCCGCATGATGTACAAATACTTTCCCAGTCGAGGGGAAGAATCGGGAGCCAATAACCTAATCCGTCAATTTATGGCGACTCTGTGCCTGATCCGCTATGCGCGCTTTACCCAACAAGAAACGCACTGGACGCTGGCACGCCACAATCTCAATTACAACCTCAAGCAGTTTTATCGCGCTGAGGACAGCTTGGGAATGGTGGAATACGACGGCAAAGTGAAACTGGGTGCGATCGCCCTGGCTGCCCTTGCCATTTTGGAATCTGCCGACGTAGAAGGAAAAGGAAAAGGAAGCGCATCTCTACCCATCACGTCTCCCCATGCTGAAATTTTCTCATCGCTGTGCCGTACAATCGGCCATCTTTGGCAACCCGATGGGTCATTCCGCACGTTTTACAAACCGAGCGATCGCAACGACAACCAGAACTTTTATCCTGGAGAAGCCCTGCTGTTTTGGGCATCCCTATATCAGCGCACCCACGACGCCGATTTGCTAGAACGGTGTTACACCAGCTTCAACTACTATCGAGACTGGCATCGACAGCACCGCAATCCGGCTTTTATCCCCTGGCATACCCAGGCGTATGCTTTGCTATACCAGGAAACGAGCGATCGCCAGTTCCTCGACTGCATCATGGAGATGAATGACTGGCTTTTGACGATGCAGCAATGGGATGGGGTGCGCTATCCCGATGTGCAGGGGCGGTTCCATAATCCTAACTATCCTGAGTATGGCCCACCCCATGCGTCATCAACGGGGGTCTATCTGGAAGGCTTGGTAGATGCCTATCAACTCGCGGCTCAAACAAGAGATAGCCACCGGACTCAATGCTATCAACAGTCTATCTGGCGAGGGTTGCGGAGTGTTCGACAACTGCAATTTCGGGATGACATCGATCTGTTTTATGTGTCGAAGCCGTCTTTCGTGCAGGGTGGTATCCGCACAACGGTGTACGACAATGTGATTCGGGTCGATAACGTGCAGCACTGCCTGATGGCAGTGTTGAAGCTGATGCAATGCCCCGAATTTTCTCAAGCCACTGCTCCTGGCCTAATCGACGAAACAATCAACGAAACATCAGAGCGTTTGAACGGTAATCGAGATTCTGTCCAGAGCACTGTTCAGGATAAGATATCGGGCAGCGCTACACCGCTAGATACCCCCCAGGAAAACCCAAGAGAAATTGCTGAAGGCGAGGTGCGATCGCACTTACATCACTTCCAGTTGCTAGACGCTGCCGTTGATCTTGACCCGCTTCTCATTGAACTAGAGGCCAATTCCCACTACTGGCTCCGCGACACGAGCCGTCAAGATCGTGTGAAAGTGCAGCGTGAAACCCACTCTATTTATCTCCGCAGTGCGGTCAAACCGTTTCCTACGGGTGTGACCAGTAGCAATGACGTTCACGAGAGCCGCTGCACTGCAATGGCAAAGCACTTTCCGACGATCCTAGGATGGACAGAGGACTTTGCAGCATCTATGGGTGGGGAGTTAGGGCGATTGACGGTGGTGCGATTAGCTCCTCAGGGTCGAGTCTATCGCCACATTGATCATGGGGACTATTATCGGGTGCGCGATCGCTACCATCTCGTTTTAAACAGCACGACAGGCAGTGTCTTGGGTGCGGCAGATGAGTGGGTGCGAATGCAGGAAGGAGAACTGTGGTGGTTTAACAACAAAGCACCCCACGAAGCCTATAACGAATCAAGCGACTGGCGCGTTCATCTTATCTTTGATGTACTGAAGGGCGATTACTGAAGTGCGATCGCGCCTTCGGACTCTCTCTCAGTAAATTCAATTGAGGGATTGGCTAAGCCCCAATGGGAGGCTCGGCGTTGCACAGCAGTATGTGTTTAGCGCAGGCGTATGATCCCCCGCTGTCGCCGCCCCCTTTTTAAGGGGGCTTTTCAAGGCTGGTTCAAAGTCCCCCTTGATTAAGTGGGATTTAGGGGGATCTAGCAGAGCATCACGCTAAACAAGTGCAATGCGATCCCTCCACCCAAATCATTCTTCGAATGCGCAACACCGGAGGCTCTATCCCCCTCTCTGTTCGCCTGTCTGTCTCATTCAGGCGGGCGTTGTGCATTCGACACTCCATTCGCCATGGTAGGAAAGGTACATGTAAATCTGCTCTGGCTCTTTTGCTCCATGACTCACACTTCTTCTCCCCAAACCGTACTTATCACGGGTGCATCTGGTGGCATCGGTTATGAACTGGCTCGTCTTTTTGCTGCCGATGGCTATCACCTGGTGCTCGTGGCCCGCAGCGAAGCGAAGTTGGTGGCGCTCAAAAAACAGCTCGAAGAAACATATTCTAGTCGTGTCACGGTTCTTGTCCATGACTTGTCTCAGCCCCAGGTGCCTCAGGCAATGTACGATACTCTGACCGCGCAACAGATCCAAATCGATGTGCTGGTCAACAACGCTGGATTTGGCAGCTACGGCTACTTCGTTGAATCGAATTGGGAAAAACAGCACGATATGCTCGAACTCAACATCGTGGCGTTGACCCATTTAACGCGATTGTTTCTCCCAGATATGGTGAAACGGGGCTCCGGCAAAGTGCTCAACGTGGCTTCTACGGCTGCATTTCAGCCAGGGCCGCTGATGTCGGTCTACTTTGCTACCAAAGCCTACGTGCTGTCGTTTACTGAGGCGATCGCCAATGAACTCAAGGGCACAGGGGTTACGGCAACAGCCCTCTGCCCTGGCCCAACGGCGTCTGGTTTTCAGGCAGCGGCAGATTTAGGTGAAGCGAAGTTGGTCAAAGGGAAAGCCTTGCCGACTTCTGAGGAGGTCGCTCGTTTTGGCTATGAGGCGCTCAACCAGGAGAAAACCGTCGTTATTCATGGCCTCAAAAATCGGCTGACCGCACTCCTCATGCGCTTTTTGCCCCGCGACACAGTCACCTCAATGGTGCGATCGGCTCAAGAGAGTTCAATGTCGGTATGATAAATCGTGTAATGATCAGGCGGCGCTCTCGATGACTGTTTCTACGCCCAGTTCTGAAGTGGAATCTGTTTCAAGCTCTTTCTCCGATCGCATGATGTCTGTTTGGCATCAGATTCAGCAAGCTGTTTCAACGGTTTGGCATGGGTTTGCTGATGCGATCGCCAGCTTTTGGCATAGCTTTCTCACCCAGTCGAGCTATCTCTGGACTCGTCTTTCTATTCTCGCGATTAACATCACGGCACCCCTGGCCTCGGCTGACCTGTGGCAACTTGTGCTGTATTGGTTTTTGCTGCTGTTGTCTCTGGCGGGAGTCGCTGGTGCTCTTGTTCCGGCTCTACCCGGCGTGATCCTCATCCTCGCATCCGTTGTGATTTGGGGTCTAGTCAAAGGGTTCGTGGGGCTGACCTGGGCCTTGGGAGTGGCGATCGCCGCGTTCATTCTCAGTGTGACCGTTGATTATCTGGCAGGCATCATCGGTGCCCAGCGTGTGGGCGCTAGCCAGTGGGGCCAAACGGGGGCGATCGTGGGTATGGTGCTTGGGTTCTTTGGTCTACTCCCTGCGTTACCCGTCGGTGGGCCCATTTTGGGCATTCTCTTCGGAACGGTGATCGGTGCATTTGTAGGAGAGTTTCTTCATCGCCGCGAGCTAGAACTACTTCCTCGTGTCAAGCAGTCGTTTCGAGTTGGCATCGCGATCGTGGTCGGCACGGTCGTCGGCAACATCTTGCAGGGGGTGCTGGCCTTTTTCGCGTTTGTCGTGTTTCTCTTCACCTCCTGGAGCAGTGTCTACGGCGGTTAATCATGCTCTGAAGACTGCGCTAGGAGAAATAAAACGTCGTTACAACTGCCCTACTCCTTCAGTCGCTGCAACCGCGACATTCCCACGACTCAAGGCTGAAGTGTCTGTGGGCTGAACAATTGGGATGTATTGTGGGCACTATGGTTATGCATCCATGCATTAAACGACTCTGAATTAGCATTCAGAATCTTGATGTTAATGGTTACGAAATCGGAGCTTGATCAGAGTACAGCATGAAAAATTCTCGCTTCTTGCTGATGACTTTCTTTCGACTTCTTAATGCGTTGGAACAATAAAACAGGTAGTGAGTTCTAAAGGCTAGACGGTTAGGAGATAGGATGTCTTATTCTGAAATTTAATGTTGGTTCTAAATCATATTTCTTCTTAAAAAAAGAGATAAGAATAACGAAATTGACCAGTTTTTCGTTCGCACGCTTTAAACTTCCTTTTGGTTGCGAGTCAACGCTGTCCAATCATTAGTCGTAATCCTCATGACGATGCTCGATCAAACATCAGAAAAGCTTTCTGAAAAAACTCCAGGTGAAGTGACTGATTTTATCAGTCGAGATACGTCGCAACACACGATTGTCGTTGACTTTGACGAGACATTACTACTCAGAAACTCGACGGAAGAATTTCTCAATACGATCGCTCCCAGAACCATTGCCGCAATTGTTTTAATGTTTATTGAGGCAATCAAACCTTGGAAGTGGTTTCCAAAGGCGATGCGTGGAAACGAAAACAGAGATTGGTTTCGGGTTGTGATATTAACCCTTCTTTTTCCGTGGAATCTTTTGTTTTGGCAGAGACACGCCAAACGCCTAGCCCAAAAATATGCGAATCCAGCCCTGATTCAAGCCATTAAAAGTCGCCCTAACTCTAGGGTTGTTATTGTGACGAAAGGCTTCAATTTTATTGTTGATCCTATTGTTAAATATTTGCCTCTTGCTGTCGAGAAAAGCATTGGTTGCCGCTTTTGGCAGGGCTATGCTGATCGCACAACCCCTAAAGAAAAACTGATGCAGGGGCACTTTACTGAGCAAGAAATTCAACACAGCATTTTTGTTACAGATTCTCTTGACGATCGCTCGTATTTATCAATTGCCGATTATCCATTTTTTGTGCAGTGGGAAGATGCGACTTATATTCCTGCAATGACGGATGCTTATCTGCCACTCTTTTATGCAGAAAAGGTAAAGCGTCCAGGTAAACAGACTATCAAGAAACTGATCCTAAAAAATCATTTTATTGCTTTGTTTCTGGCGCTAAGTTGGATTAGTCCCATGCCTATTGTTCATGGCATCGGCATTTTATTTTTGACTATCGCTTTCTGGTGTATCTACGAAGTAGGTTACTGGGAAAATGATCGAGTGGCAGAGCAGTATGAGAAAAACCCAACGCTATCAGAAACCTATCATCGTTATAAGACCAAGATGAACGAGTGGGAGCCTTGGATTTGGGCAACTCTACTCTCAATTGTGGGGTTGGTGCTGCTGCAACTGAGTCAGTCTCTCGGGTGGAGTCTGCAACGCTGGTTAACTCTCGATATTGCCGCCAGCTTAGATGACACTTTATTGGTCAAGCAACTGGCCCTATGGTTAGGAGTGTTAGCGTTTACACGCCTCTTGTATGTGGCCTACAACTATCTAGATGAAACGACTCGGGTATGGGTGTATCCTCTTTTGCAATATTGCAAATACTTTTCATTTCTGTTGGTTGCAGCAACGAGTGTTGTTGGCATGATTCTTCTGTTTGTGCAGACGCTAGTCGAGTGGGTTCCTTACATTATCTATCGATGCGGAGGTCAGCGAAACGACCTGCAAACGCAAGTGTTTCGGGTCTATCTTTTTGTCTTTTTCTGTTTGGCGATCGCCGTGAGTCTCCGCGATTTCTCCACCATTGCGACAACGCAGTTTGCAGTCATTCTGGTTTGGTCACTCATTCGATGCAAGCAGGAAGTTCAGGAACTGCGGCAAAATGCTCACCTGATTGTGAGCGATCGCCAATCTTGAGACGAGCAATAAGCAGTCAATACGAAAAAATGTCTGGGTTAATTTTTTGATGACTGGGTTTTGATTTTGGTCGTCTGACTTTAGAAATATTATGGGTCATTATTCCTCGCTCGATTGTTATCCATGCGCTCATCGATGAGATGACAGTCATATGGATTTGACCCAATACATCGGGCAGGTTTTGCACCTCAGTCTTTGTCGTGTGAGGGTTTACGAGTTGCTGCAATTATCGTTCAGTTCCTAACGGTAATATTCATTCTGAGAAAACCCTACCTATCTTTGTCATTATGGTCAGCACCATTGAAAATCAGACTTCTACGACGCCCCAGGCTGCTGCTGCGTCTTGCGGTATGCCAGACGATCGGTTGAGTCTGATCTCGGGGTCAGCGAATCCAGAGCTAGCAGAGGAAATTTGTGCCTACATCGGCAAAGAGCTGAAGCCAACAATTCGCAAACGCTTTGCAGATAAAGAATGCTACGTCCAGATTCAAGAATCGATTCGCGGACAAGATGTTTACATCATTCAGCCGACGGGCTACCCCGTGAATGATCACTTGATGGAGCTAATGATTTTGATCGATGCCTGCCGTCGGGCTTCGGCTCGGCAAATCACGGCGGTGATTCCCTACTATGGCTATTCCAGAGCCGATCGCATTACGGCAATTCGCGAATCCATCACCGCCAAGCTCGTCGCGAATCTGATTACGACTGCGGGAGCCCATCGAGTTCTAGCGATCGACCTGCATTCCAACCAAATTCAGGGATACTTCGACATTCCTCTCGACCATCTCTACGGTGCGCCTGTTCTCTGCGACTATCTGATTCAAAGTCAATTGCAAGATCCGGTGGTGGTGTCTCCTGATATTGGAGGTGTTGCTCGTGCGCGCGCTTTCTCAAAGCGTTTTAACAATGCGCCTCTTGCCATTGTGGATAAGCGCAGACAAGCTCATAACGTCGCTGAAGTGATGAACATCATTGGGGATGTCAAGGGTAAGACCGCTATTTTGGTCGATGACATGATCGACACGGGTGGAACTTTGCTAGAAGCGGCGAAGGCACTTCATAAGGAGGGAGCGCTCAAGGTTTATGCCTGTGCGACTCATGCGCTGTTGTCTCACCCCGCCGTAGAACGGCTCTCTAGCGGCTTTTTTGAGCAAGTGATTGTCACGAATACGGTTCAGATTCCAGAAGAGAAGCAGTTTGACTGCCTCAAGATTTTGTCGGTTGCTCCGACTCTGGGCGAGACGATTGCGCGGATTCATGCCAATAACTCAATCAGCAGCATGTTTCGCTAGTCAACGTGTTTTAGGACGAAAGCGTGTTTTAGGACGAACGATCGACTGGACAATTCTTGAGTCTTGGCCTGAATTGTTGTGATCTCGAATTGTCGTGATCTCGATAGGATGAGTGAAGAGGGGCGATCGCCCCTCTTTTTGCTTCGTTGCCCTCCGATGCCCCCGGATGCTCTCCGTTGTTCACAACATTCTCGACAACACTCGACAACAACCTCGACAACAATAAACATGCAATTCATCAGCCCTATTTTTTCCAAGAACGCAGTCAAAACAGTATGTCTGGCAAGTGCCTCGCTGCTTGGGGCGATCGCCCTAGCCGCCTGCGGTGGCGAACCGTCTTCAACTGCGGACTCGACTTCAGAAGCCCCATCCTCTGAGGAAACGTCTAGTCCTGCCGCCGACTCGACTCCTGAAGAGAACAGCACCACATCCGCAACCTCGACCCCGGCTCCAAACGCGAACGCCACAGATTCTGTCAACATTGGCACGTTCACATCAGATGATCTGTTTGCAGCAGGGGGTGGAGGCTGCGGCATGAGTCTAAAAGCGGTTGGTGGAACTTGGCAGGAAGGCGGCCTATTTTTCCACGGGTTGGAAGATGATCCTGCCTTTATGGTGATTGACGGTGCGATGAAGCAACTGAGCCGCGCTGATGCAAGCGGAGAAGCCTTTTATGGTCAGCGAATAGAGCAGAGCTTTGTGAATGACGACGGCTCTTTGCTGGTGGAGGTGAGTGTCACCCTGGGCGAGCCAGGAGAAATCGAATCCGTCAATATTCCTGAGGGGCTGCTGCTGATTAATCAGGCCGGAACCCAGGTCGAAATTCCGGTTGAGGGCGATGCCGGGTGCTAAATCTGACAGGCAGCGATGCAAGCGGCTCCAGGCTAGACCGAGAAGACGAGGCTATCATGGTAGTCATGTTGATATTTCTTAATATTTGATGGTTGCTCTTTCCCCAGACCTCAACAAGTTGAAAGACTCTCTAATCAAAAAGGTTTTGCTTGGGAATAAGCCCAGCCCCGAACTCGCTGCAATTCTCCTGGTCTATTTTGTCCAGGGCATTTTGGGGCTGGCTCGGCTGGCCGTCAGCTTTTTTCTGAAAGATGATCTGGGTCTGAGTCCGGCGCAGGTTGCGGCTCTGATGGGAATTGTCTCGCTGCCCTGGATGGTGAAGCCTCTCTTTGGTTTTATCTCTGACGGCTTGCCCATCTTTGGCTATCGACGGCGACCTTATTTGTTTTTGTCGGGTCTGTTAGGCGCGGCCTCATGGGTGGCCTTGGCGACTGTCGTGCAGTCGGCTTGGGCCGCTACATTGGCGATCGCCCTCTCTTCGCTTTCGGTGGCGATTAGCGATGTCATTGTCGATTCTCTCGTGGTCGAACGCGCCCGCGAAGAGTCGGTTGGGGGCGCGGGGTCGCTTCAGTCTCTTTGCTGGGGCACGTCTGCCATTGGAGGACTGCTGACGGCATATCTCAGCGGGGTTTTGCTAGAGCAGGTCAGCACTCGCACCGTCTTTCTGATTACGGCTCTGTTTCCCCTCATTGTCACCTGTGTGGCCGCACTGATCAGTGAAGAAAAGGTGATTGAATCATCGGCCATCAAGGTGATCAAAGGCCAAGTCAAACAGCTCAAGGGAGCCGTCACTCAAAAAGCCATTTGGATGCCTGCTCTGTTTATCTTCATCTGGCAGGCCACCCCCTCTTCAGACTCCGCCTTCTTCTTTTTCACGACTAATGAATTGGGATTTAAGCCTGAGTTTTTGGGACGAGTGCGTCTGGTGACGAGCGTTGCAGCACTGGTTGGCATCTGGCTATTTCAGCGATTTTTCAAAACCGTGTCGTTTCGTAAAATCTTTGGCTGGACGACGGTGCTGTCTGCGGTGTTGGGCATGACGGCGTTGCTCTTGGTCACCCATGCCAATCGGGCGATCGGCATTGACGACTATTGGTTTAGCCTGGGCGATAGCTTGATTTTGACGGTGCTGGGCGAAATTGCATTTATGCCTGTGCTGGTGTTGGCGGCGCGCATCTGTCCACCGGGGGTAGAAGCAACCTTATTTGCGCTACTGATGTCGGTGCTGAATTCGGCGGGTCTGGTGTCTCACGAAGGAGGGGCGCTGTTGACCTCGATGCTGGGTGTTACTGAAACCAACTTCGATAATCTGTGGCTACTGGTTGTGATCTCCAATGCAAGCACGCTGCTGGCGCTACCCTTCCTGCAACTTTTGCCGGATCAAAATTCGACTGGGGAAATTCCTGTTTTGGTCGAGGCAACTCCAGCCCACGATCCGGCTGCTCCATCCCTAGCTCAGCTAAGTGCGCCTCAGGCCGATGCTGCGGCTGTTCAAGGGGCTGCCTCATTGAATGGCTCTACTTCTTCTGAATCTGCCTCTGGGTGTGAGCAAGAAGACACTTCAGGGTCTTCTGAGCAAGCTTCTCAAACCTTGCCCGAAGAAGTGGCTTCGTCGCGCTAAGTAGGAAACCCTAAATAAATGATGCCGTAGGGTGCCGTTAGGCGTAGCCGTAACGCACCACTTATAAGGCTTTGATGCGTTACGCTATCGCTAACGCATCCTACAAATAATTAAGATTACCTACTTAGCATCCCTCAAACATCAGCAACAAGCATCATCCATTCGCTCGGCGATTCCTTTGAGTGATTCCTCAAAATTCTGAAGTTCTACAAAAATTCATCTCTATTATGCAAACTGCGTCTTCTGTTCAGCCCTCTGCCCCGTCCTATAGCCGTGACGACTGGCAGCGAGGCTATCGATCGCTCAAAGATGAGTACAG
>JBARXP010000159.1:0-9070 GCA_049647405.1 Elainellaceae cyanobacterium
ACCCAACTGTCCGGTTGTGCTGGGCAAAATTACTTCTTCTGCGTCTGCATCCCAGACGGTTTTATCAGGAGCAATCACGCGAACAGTCAATGCCATAGGAATTATCTCAAGAGAGGTTTAGTTAGCAGTTAAGAGTAAGTTTTACGTCAAAGACCGGAGCATCTGCCGATGAAGAGAGGCGATCGATCAACCCTCTGACTGTGAATCTAGACTGTGAATCTAGACTGTGAGTCTGGACTGTGAACCTGTGTGAATCTGTTTGAATTTACTCGTTGAAGAAGGAGGGAAGCCCGAATACATCGGCCAAAATTACGGCAAAAGTCACCGAGCTTCCCAAATCATCACACAGCTAGACCATGATTCATCTATGAATTCAGAGTCTTCGATGGATTCATAGATGATCGAGACCAGACTTAGGAGTCAGCCTTCATCTTCTCAGCAGCTTCAATCACCTGATCAATACCACCCTTCAGGTAGAAGGCTTGCTCAGGGATATCGTCAAGCTCGCCATCGAGAATCATATTGAAGCCACGAATGCTGTCTTCAAGAGACACATACTGACCCGCTAGACCCGTGAACACTTCAGCCACGAAGAAAGGCTGCGATAAGAATCGCTCAATCTTACGAGCACGGGCGACAATCTGACGATCGTCCTCAGACAATTCATCTAGACCCAAAATGGCGATGATGTCTTGCAGCTCTTTATAGCGCTGTAGAGTCGCTTGCACTGCACGAGCCGTCTGATAGTGAGCATCACCCACAATCGCTGGTTGCAGCATCGTAGAGCTTGAATCAAGCGGGTCAACCGCAGGATAAATACCTTTGGAAGCCAAGCCGCGAGATAGCACCGTAGTCGCGTCAAGGTGAGCAAACGTCGTCGCCGGAGCGGGGTCAGTCAAGTCATCCGCAGGCACATAGACCGCTTGAATCGAGGTAATCGACCCCTCAGTTGTAGAGGTGATTCGCTCTTGCAAGTCACCCATCTCGGTTCCCAGAGTCGGCTGATATCCCACAGCGGAGGGCATCCGTCCGAGGAGTGCTGACACCTCAGAACCTGCCTGCACAAAGCGAAAGATGTTGTCGATAAACAACAGCACGTCTTGCTTGTTAGTATCACGGAAATATTCAGCCATGGTTAGCGCTGAGAGACCCACACGCATCCGCGCACCAGGGGGCTCATTCATCTGACCGTAGACCAGAGCTACTTTCGACTCGCTCAGGTTCTCTTCGTTGATGACCTTAGACTCGATAAATTCGTTGTAAAGGTCATTTCCTTCGCGGGTACGTTCGCCCACACCGCCAAACACAGACACACCACCGTGCTCTTTCGCGATGTTGTTGATCAGCTCCTGAATCAATACCGTTTTGCCAACACCCGCACCACCAAACAGACCGACCTTACCGCCTCGACGATAGGGAGCCAGCAAGTCGATGACCTTAATGCCAGTTTCAAAGACTGCTGGAGACGTTTCCAGCTCGGTCAATTTTGGAGCAGAGCGATGGATGGGAGACGTGCTTTCGGCATTCACTTCACCCTTCTCGTCTACAGGCTCACCTAGAACATTGAAGATTCGTCCTAAAGTGGCCGTCCCAACTGGAACGGTAATCGCTGCACCAGTGTCAACAACCTCCATGCCGCGAGTGAGGCCATCGGTAGAGCTCATTGCAACAGCACGAACTGCACTATCACCGAGCAGCTGCTGAACTTCGCAAGTAACAGAAACCTCGTTACCAATGGGGTTTTTGCCAGAAATTGTGATCGCATTGTAAATTTCTGGCAGATTTCCAGGGGGAAACTTAATGTCCAGAACCGGACCAATGATTTGAGTAATGTAACCGACGTTCGTTTTTTCTGCTGTGGTGACCATGCTTTGCCTACTGTGTGATCAGCTTTTTGATGGGACTTAGAATTTCTCAACAAAATTGCCACCTAAAAGATTATCACCGAACGTACCCGTTATTAACGATCGCCATTAGGATTCATACATCTGGCCGTTAATTTAGGTGAGCGATGACAAGCAACTTCCCCACTCGAAACATAGACACTTATAATCAAAGACTGGGGTTGAGCCGATGGGGATGCCTGGTGCAATTTTTATCGGTGCTTTTGACTCGGTGCAATGTCTGCGCCTGCTGGCACAACACAGTATCTGTTTAACACAAGACTCTTCGACGCACCACTCAGCTAAAGCTCATAGTTTCAATGCCATGACCTGCAATGCCATGCCTTTCAATGCCATGACCTCTCAATCTCGCCGCTATCACATCACCACCTTCGGCTGTCAGATGAACAAAGCCGACTCTGAACGCATGGCTGGCATTCTCGAAGACATGGGCCTCCTTTGGGCTGAGACTCCAGAACAGGCAGATGTTGTGCTGTACAACACCTGCACCATTCGAGACAATGCTGAGCAGAAAGTGTATTCCTATCTAGGACGACAGGCGAAGCGGAAGCATGAACAGCCCGATTTGACGTTGATTGTGGCAGGATGTGTCGCTCAGCAGGAGGGAGAAGCGCTGCTGCGGCGAGTGCCCGAGTTAGATCTGGTCATGGGGCCGCAGCACGCCAATCGCCTCAAGGATTTGCTGGAGCAGGTATTTAACGGCAATCAGGTGGTTGCCACCGAGCCCGTTCACATTTTTGAAGACATCACCAAGCCCCGCCGCGACAGCACTGTCACCGCTTGGGTAAACGTCATCTACGGTTGCAATGAGCGATGTACCTACTGCGTCGTGCCCAATGTTCGGGGAGTAGAGCAATCTCGTACTCCAGAAGCCGTTCGAGCCGAGATGGAGGAACTGGGACAGCAAGGCTTCAAAGAAATTACCCTGCTGGGGCAAAACATTGACGCCTATGGCCGCGATTTGCCCGGTTCTACGCCCGAGGGAAGACATCTGCATACCCTCACAGACTTGCTCTATTTTGTCCATGACGTACCCGGCATTGAGCGGCTTCGATTTGCCACGAGCCATCCGCGCTATTTCACTGAGCGACTGATTGCGGCTTGCGCTGAGCTACCGAAGGTCTGCGAACACTTTCACATTCCGTTTCAGTCTGGCGACAATGATGTGCTGAAAGCGATGTCGCGCGGCTATACCCATGAGCGCTACCGTCGCATTATCGACACCGTTCGTCGCTATATGCCCGATGCGTCCATCAGCGCTGATGCGATTGTCGGGTTTCCGGGAGAAACAGAAGCGCAGTTTCAGCACACGATGGATTTGGTAGAAGACATCGGCTTCGATCTGCTCAACACGGCAGCCTATTCACCTCGGCCCGGAACACCAGCCGCGTTGTGGGAGAATCAGCTCTCGGAAGAAGAGAAGAGCGATCGCCTCCAGCGAATCAACCACTTAGTTTCTATCAAAGCAGCCGAGCGATCGCAGCGCTACCTCAACCGCGTTGAAGAAGTGCTCGTCGAAGATCAAAATTCAAAAAATCCCAACCAGGTGATGGGGCGCACCCGTGGCAATCGACTCGCGTTTTTTACAGGCGACATCGCCCAGCTAAAGGGACAGTTAGTCAAGATAAATATCACCGAAGCGCGTGCCTTTAGCCTCACAGGAGAGCCAATAGGCGTGACTCAAGAGATGCCAGTAGGCGTGTAGATTTCCCAGAAGCTAATTGATGCCCCAAAAGCTGACAAAGGTCTTCAGGATCTCGTCAGTCTCCAAGGATTTATGTTAGAAAAGTGGGAACAATTTCCACATCAGGGTTTTGAGGCGATCGCTACGAGTACAGAGTATTCATATTGGGCTGTTTACATTGAGCAGTTTTAGCCTGTGTTAACGCTCATTAGCTTTCTGATATTTAAGTTGATCGCTGATTTCGAAGCTTACGAGCTGTTGGACGCGACTACCTAACTACGCAATATCTCCTGCACTACTACTCCTCCTGCGCAATACCACTCCTCGCACTACTACAAGTTGACGATCTAATCGTTGACATTTACATTTACCCATTGACGAATCAGAACAGGGAGAAACTGTATGAGTGTCGTAAAGGTGTATCAGCCATCAACCCGTTTATTTAGCGCCGCTGACTCATCAGATTTGAATGTATGGGTTAGTCAAAATTTGGCAGAGGGAGCCAAAAATTTAGTCATTGACTTTCAAAATGTCATGTTCATGGACAGCCAAGGATTGGGCGCACTCATGAGCGCATCTAAAGCAGTTCAGCGAGCGGGCGGCGAGTTTGCCCTCTGTTCGATGCAAGAGCAGGCGCACATGTTGCTTGACCTGGCTGGCATGAACACAGTCTTCAAAATATACGACTCCCCTGAAGAATTTATGGCACAGCTGACCGCTTAAGATCGACTTAGCGTTTTGGCTCCTGAGTCTATCGCCAGAGCAAGCGACGGAAATCTTAAGAGTGAGCAGTTTCAACAATACGACATCTACAGCGCTAGATACAGGACAGCCATGCATTATGCTATTACCCATGCTGTCCACTTATTTCAGCCCTGTGCATGACCGTTTCCCCATCGCGCCATTCTGTTCCTTCTAGCTCTTGGACTCGCCCAATCGGTTTGGGTTGGGAAAATCCTTATACTGTTCGATACGCTAGCAACCTTGATGACGGCCCCTGGCACGGAATGCCTCTGGGTGGCTTTGGGGCTGGGTGTATTGGGCGATCGCCACGGGGCGATTTTAATCTCTGGCATATTGATGGCGGCGAGCATGTGTTTCAGCCGATGGCGGCCTGTCAGTTCAGCGTGTTTGAGCAGCGTCATGCGGCTTCGGGCAGTGAGTCTATCGATTCTCCAGAGGCAGCGTCTTCTAAAACCTTTGCCCTTTGCAGCCAAGCTCCACAAGATTCTTCTCTAGAGGCATGGCAATGGTATCCTGCTGCGGACACCTCACCAAATCCGGTTGATTCAGGCAGCTACCACGCGCTCTATCCTCGCAGTTGGTTTGCCTATCGCAACGTTTTTGCAGCCGAACTCACCTGCGAGCAGTTTTCGCCCATTTTGCCAGATAACTATCAGGAAACCAGTTATCCTGTCGCAGTGTTTGAGTGGACGGCTCACAACCCTACGGATGAGCCTCTAACCCTCAGCATTGCGATGACGTGGGAAAACATGTGTGGCTGGTTTACCAACACCCTAAAAGCGCCAGAAATTGTTCTGCGCGACGATGGTAGCCCGGTCTATGACTATCTGCCCAAGGTCGGCGACAGCCAGGGCAATGCCAATCAGCTACGCCAATCCGATCGCGCGATCGGATTTGTCATGGGGCAAAATGACGCGTTACAAACTCGCTCTACGACTCCGGCTGAAGGAGACGGTCAGTGGGCGATCGCCACTCTCCCGTCATCTGATCGGGCAGAGGTGTTTTATCATTCCCGCTGGAATCCGACCGGAACTGGGGCTGAGATTTGGGATACTTTCTCAAAAGACGGCTCACTGCCCAATGTAGACGATAGCGCTCCTGCCCAAGAGAATGAGCGGATTGCCTCGGCTCTAGCCGTTCGCGTGACGCTGCAACCGGGTGAAACGCTGACGATTCCCTTTGTGCTGAGCTGGGATTTTCCGGTGACAGAATTTGCCGAGGGCACCGAATATCTGCGGCGCTACACCGACTTTTTTGGCGCGGAAGGAACCCATGCTTGGGCGATCGCCACCCATGCTCTGGCTCACTATCCTCAGTGGAAAGAAAGCATTCAAACCTGGCAGGCTCCCATCCTCGATCGGTCTGACCTCTCAGACACGTTCAAGATGGGGCTGTTTAACGAACTCTATGACCTGACCAGTGGCGGAACCCTGTGGAGTGCCGCCACCGAGCATGATCCCTACGGTCAGTTTGGGGTATTGGAATGCTTTGACTATTGCTGGTACGAAAGCCTGGATGTGAGGCTATACGGCTCTTTTGCGTTGCTGATGCTGTGGCCTGAGCTTGATAAGGCCGTGCTGCGAGCCTTTGCGCGGGCGATCCCGGCTTCTGATGAGCGCAAGCGGGTGATTGGCTACTACTTCACCATTGGCGACGAAAGTCCTCTGGCCGAGCGCAAAACGTTGAACGCCACACCCCACGACCTCGGCGCACCCAACGAGCACCCCTGGGAGAAGACAAACTACACCGCCTACCAAGACTGCAATCTCTGGAAAGATCTGGGATCTGACTTTGTTTTGCAGGTCTATCGCGACTTTTTGCTCACCGGGAAACGGGATGTCGCATTCTTAGCAGACTGCTGGGAGGCGATCGCCCAGGCGCTGACCTACCTCAAGTCTTTCGATCTCGATCAAGACGGCATTCCTGAAAACTCAGGCGCACCCGACCAGACCTTCGACGACTGGCGCATGAAGGGAATGAGTGCCTACTGTGGCGGGCTGTGGATTGCTGCCCTAGAAGCGGCGATCGCCATCGGCAATATTCTGCTCAGCCACCCTCACGCGTCGCTTTCCCCTGAGACGATTCAGGATTCCATTCATAGCTTTAAGTCTTGGCTGCAACAATCTCGCGAGGTCTACCATCCAACCCTATGGAATGGTCAGTTTTACCGCCTCGACAGCGAAAGCAATTCTCCTGCTGTCATGTCTGACCAGCTCTGCGGCCAGTTCTACGCCCGCCTGCTCGGCCTGCCTGATGTCGTGCCTCTAGACTCTGCAAAAACGGCGCTCCAGTCGATCTATCAGTCCTGCTTTCTGAACTTTCACAACGGCCAGTACGGCATTGCCAACGGAGTGCTGCCCGATGGTTCTCCGGTCAACCCTAACGATACCCATCCGCTAGAGGTGTGGACAGGCATCAACTTCGGCATCGCGGCATTTCTGATTCAGATGGATCACACCGATGAGGCCATGCGAGTGGTCGAAACGGTCATCGATCAGATCTACGATAACGGGCTGCAATTCCGCACGCCAGAAGCCATTACGTCTACAGGCACATTTCGCGCCTGTCACTATCTGCGAGCCATGGCGATTTGGCTGGTCTATGGCGTTCAGACAGGATTCGAGAAAGTGTGACACTCCCGATCGTCTTCTGCTCTGCACTTTAGGGAAAAATCCCCTTTCAGCTCATCTCTCAGCTCATAGAGTTGGGGTCGATGATAGGGGTAGCTTCGCTGTGGCGTCTCGATCTGAGATGCCCTCTGCTTCGGGCATAGCCTCCGCAGACGAAGACGGAAGACTCCGATCCAACAGCGGCCATATCTCTTGCAGCATGTCAGCCAAGCCAGTTTGAGCAACAGCAGAAATCAGGTGAACTGAATCACCCGTCAAGGCTTGGAGCTGCTCGATGAGCTGCTGCTGCCGTTCAACATCAGCGGCGATCGCGTCAATCTTGTTAATCGCAATAATTTGCTGGCGATCGCTCAGCCCATGGCCATAGGCTTGTAGCTCGGCTTGAATCGTTTGATAATCTGCCACAGGATCATCCGCCGTGCCATCAATCAAATGGAGGAGCAGCCGCGTACGCTCGATGTGACGCAGAAATTCGTGGCCTAACCCAATCCCTTCGTGGGCTCCTTCGATCAGCCCTGGAATATCGGCAAACACAACCCCATCGCCTGTGGGTTTGCGAACGACTCCTAGATTAGGCACGAGCGTTGTAAATGGGTAATTTGCAACCTTAGGGCGAGCCGCAGAGAGAGAAGAAATTAAGGTAGATTTACCTGCATTGGGCAATCCGATGATGCCGACATCGGCTAACAGCTTCAGCTCTAACCGGATGAGGCGCTGTTCGCCGGGTAGTCCGGGTAGGGCTTGCTCTGGTGCTCGGTTGCGATTACTGAGAAAATGACGATTCCCTAATCCGCCTTTCCCTCCCTGGGCAACACAAAGCGTTTGATTAGGACGCACCAGATCTCCGAAGAGATCGCCCGTCTCAGCATCGTAGACGACTGTGCCACAGGGCACCTCAATCAGGCGATCGTGCCCAGACGCGCCTGTCTTATTTTTAGACCCACCGCGCTGTCCTTTATCTGCTCGAAAAGAATGAGCATAGCGAAAATCAAGCAATGTCTGAAGATTCTCGACTGCGACAAGGATAATCGACCCGCCTGCACCTCCGTTGCCCCCGGCTGGGCCCCCTGTCGGGACGTATTTTTCACGCCGAAAAGCGACCATTCCATCGCCACCGTCTCCGGCTAAAACTTCAATTTCGGCTTGATCAATAAATTGCATGGATTCCGTGGGTGTGTTGCGATTAATGTGAACTTCGGAAAGTTCCAGTTAAAAATGATGCCCAAGACAAAAAGAATTGCAAAAATGACGTAAAGATCTGCCCATCAACGATTTGGGCGATCGCCATCTCGCACCTCATCTCCTACATTAGGATATGTAGAGCTGGAGTACTCGCTCATTTTGAATTACAATCGAGCAAAATGAATCTCAGCTCTTCTTGGGTAATTTACTATCATAGCCTTCAGGTCTATAGAAAAGTTGAATCGACATGACTCAATTATCTGCTCAGTCTTGATGCTCTAATGTAAAACTCCATGATTTTGCACAAACCTTCTACATAAGTCGGCTTGCTGCTAGAAAGAGTCTTGCGAAGCACGTCTGGCTAGAGTGGTTGAGTCAACTGCTTTTTACCTACTGCCTCTTGCTTACTGCCCCTTGTATACTTTACTGAGTCATATTTTTTAACTCTCTCTCTTTATCAGAATCTGTGTTGATACAGAGATTTATAGGGATGTGTTGGCAGTCGTAAGCAATACTTAGAGATCTATTTTAGATTGTCTAATGCTAGGGTTAAGTGGGAATACTTAAGAAATATCTCTGAGCAGAGTAAGCTAGTATCTGTTGGCGAATCGTCATTGGCATCACCGAAATCGCTGAAGGCTTGCTTTAAATCGAACGTTTAAGATGCTTTCCTTGAATTCATAAAAACTTTGCCCAGAATGAATTGCAAGAATTTCTGAACTTAATTCACAACCACTCTACTGATCTCGGTTCTCTACTATCGGTGCAGAAAATTAACCCTCTGAAACCGAAGTTCTGAAATCATAACTGTCACGTTGTACTGATTGTATTTAAGACGGATTGAGAGCTTTGACTGTGAATCGCTTTGAGCCTGAACATCCCAGAATCCTCGTTGTCGATGATCACCCATCCAGCCGCATGACTGC
>JBARXP010000160.1:0-57020 GCA_049647405.1 Elainellaceae cyanobacterium
GAAAGCCTGCCATCTCCTGAAATGAACCCTGTGTCTAAAATCTCGCGTCCTTCATAGATCAGCTGAACGCGATCAGGAACGGCAAACATTTCATAATCGATTTCGATTTCACCGCGATTACTGCCCATTTGGAGTGTCCGGAGATCCCCTTCTTGGCCTCCAGCTCCCTGCTCACGATTACAAAAAGCCAACTCAGATTGCCCTGATGCGGGGAGAAGATTTGCTTCACGGCAGGCTGAAACATTTAGGTTATTAGTTGCATTCCCAGAGAAAGCACACAACACTTCCATATCAATAGAAGTCAGTGCCTCACTTCGGGAAAAAGAGGTCACTTCACTGCTTGACGCTGAATGAATATAGCGTTCTCCTTTGCTAATGACTCGAAGATTAGGGTCATTGACCGATCGCACATTAATCGCGCCTTTGATTACATCAACCTGCAACCCCGTCTCAGTATCTCGAACCTGCACCAGAGTTTCGTCATCCCCTAACCCTAAAACCACCTCATCAGGAGCCGGAATGATGATGAAATCTTCAGGTCTATACACCTGCACCGTACAAGACTGCCCCGGCAATGCCTGCAATGAGGCTTCAAGGTCTGAGGCAAAGGTTGCTCCATTGCCTTCTATCTGCGTTGAAGCCATGGCTTCTGAGGGCAGCGTCTCCAACGGTAGGGCGGCGTCTCCTCCTACCAAATCTGTAGACTCTGGTAGGGCAGTGCAGTCGAGCGTGGCGTGCAGTTGCTCCTCATTTGTCCACCAAAAGCCTGTTGTGGAGATTTGGCAGTCGCTACCACCAGGAGTGTTGCTCTGTATCTGGCTCTGACATTGCTGGATGGCTTCTGAGCAGGGATTACTCGATGTTGCGGTAGCAAACCCCGTCTGGCCCTCTGCACTGGCCGCATTACAGTAGAAAATTTGCCGCAGAGGAGTCTGGGCCAATTGTTTGGATGCTGCTGAAAGATCGGCCCCTGAAGCCCGAGACGTATTGCTGCGGCCTCGCCTCACATTCATTCCCGTTTCACATCCGCGACTTGCATCGCGAGCTAAGCCCCATCCGATATGGGTGTTGCCGCCTTGAATCTGGCAGGGAAAGTAGTAGATTGCCGACTCAGGATGGGGATGCGTCAACACGTACATATTCAAGTCTGTTCCGTCTAGGTCAAGAAACCGCAACAGAGCGCGGGCGTTGTTGGGTGGAGCCGTAATTAAGGCATCTCGAAACCGCTGCAAGACCGAACCCGTTTGCACTGATTCTCGACGACCGCTGCGACGAATCAGCAGTTCGCTGCTGTTGCCCAAAATCTCGTTAATGCTCGTCTGTTCAGGAGTCGTTGCACGGGACGGACGATCTATAAAAATTGCTGAACTCGCAACTAGGGTAAGCAGGGCAAAGATCGTCGAAAGATGACGCTTTTGCTGGGGCTGACCTTGGGTGTCTCTAGCCTGATTCATCGCTATTGTTGGTAGTTGAGATGGGGTCACGTTGCAGTTTTGACTTGCGGATGTATTTCACAAGTCAAAATCAATTATGGTCTACAGGAACTTGTCTACAGGAACATAGGTCTGAGCAATGCAGCAGATATGCAATTCTAAATAAACCGCATAAGCTGTTGAAAGATCAAGATTTTTCTACACACAATCTTTTTTAATGAACGGTTTTTGGCAAAACAGGGTTGCTTGTCTCGTGGCGATCGCCACCCAAGGGGTAGGCTTGTCGCTGCTCAGCGCTGGCATGTTTGATACGGCTCAGGCTCAACCCAGCGGAGATAATGTGATGGGTCACTTTATGAATCAGTGCTTGCAGGGCGATCGCCTAGATGAGGTGAGTCGGCGCACCATGCAGGCTTTATTAAATTTTGCGGCAACGGATGATTGCCAAGCAGCAGAAACCTATTTATCAAGCACGCCGTATCTAACCCTCAATGATGCCCAAATTCAGGATTTGAGGGCGTTATCCTCTTTTCCACAGCTTATTGAGCTGTATTTGGAAGGCAATCAGATTGAAGACCTGACACCGCTTGCAGATCTGGGCAACCTGCAAGTTTTAGCGCTTAATCACAATCGCATCTCCGAGCTACAACCTCTAGCGCAACTCATCAATCTTAACCAGCTCTACCTTAGCCACAACCAAATCGAAGACCTGAATGCGCTATCAAACCTGGTGCAGCTGACAGACCTCGAACTTGCAGATAACACGATTCAAAATCTACGCCCTATCAGCTCTTTATTAAACCTCACTACTCTTTCTCTCTCTCATAACCAAATTTTTGATTTATCACCCTTGTCGAGTTTAGAAAACCTCAAGACACTCGATCTCAGCAGCAATCAAATTGAGCGTCTCGACCCGATCGCCTCGTTATCTGAGTTAACCCAGTTAAATTTGAACAATAATCAATTTTCTAGTTTCCAGCCCTTATTAAGTCTAGACGCACTGATTGAGTTTAATGGGAGTGAAAATCCAATATCAGAACAGGACATGAATCGGGTTGAGCAAGTGGTTAATTTGAGACGATTGAATCGGGTTAGCACCTGCTTAAACTGTGATTTATCAAATCTAGATCTGAGCCAGATTGATTTAATTGGTGTCTATTTAGAGGGAGCAGATTTGTCGTATTCTAATCTGCAAGAGGTGGATTTAGTCGGTGCTAATTTAGAAAATGCAAACTTAAGATACACCAATTTAGCCGGGGCAGATTTGGAGGGAGCCATTTTGACTCATGCCGAGCTAGAAGGCGCAAACTTGCAGAATGCAAACCTGTGTGATGCGGTGATGCCAGACGGTTCTATTGTCGAGTGTGCGCCATGACGATAAGCGGTATTGCAAATATTAGAGTCATTCTCGCTCTTTCAATATTTACACCAGGAGCGGGTAGCGCCAATCTAGATGGCGATCGCCCCCACACAGAAGACTTCCTAAATCAGTGTGTTCAACAAGAACAGCGATCGCCATCAGAACAGCACACGATCGATGTCTTATTAGACTTTGCAGGCACTGAAAACTGTCAAGAGGTGCAGACTTATTTGCTGGCACAAACTGAGCTAGACCTGAGCGATCGCCAACTGTCAAATCTTTATCCCTTAGCCAGCTTTGATCAGCTCCGAAGTCTCCGTCTCAACCATAATCAAATTACAGATTTAGAGCCTCTAAGGCACTTAACGCAGCTTGAGCAACTCTATTTACTCGGTAACCAGATCACAGATCTGAGTCCCATGTCTGAGCTAGAAAATTTGAGCACGCTTTATCTTGATCATAATCAGATTCAAGACCTTAGTCCGCTCGCTGATCTTCAAGCCTTAACTATTTTATTTCTCAACCAGAATCAAATCAAAACCCTCGCTCCGATTGAATCATTGCCAAATTTGAATGAACTCTATCTGGCAAATAATCAGATTGCAGATGTTCAGCCGTTGCGATCGCTGTCTCAGTTAACTTCCCTTAGCCTCAGCAATAATCAAATTGAGAATGTGGAGTCGTTGTCTTCATTAGATCGTTTGGTTCAGCTTGGTCTCAATGATAATCAAATCTCTCAGATCGCCTCCCTTTCCTCCCTATCGGCAGTCATGGAACTTGATCTGAGAAATAATCCGCTTGCGCGCAAGACCTGCCCGATTTTTCCTGCTACCGCGTGTCTCTTTACAGACGACGCTGCGGAGCTGTATCAGCAAGGCAATCAGCAGTTTAATCAGGCAGATTTTGCCGGGGCGATCGCCACGTTTCGATCGGCATTGGAGGTGTATCAAGCCGTTGGCGATCGCCTCCGCGAGAGCGATGCCCTTGACCGAATCGGCAACGCCTATGATGAGCTTGGGCAATATGCCAATGCCCTCGATGTCTACCAGCAAGGGGCAGCCATTCGCAAAGAGATGGGCGATCGCCAGGGTGAGGGCGAATCGCTGACCTATCTGGGTATGACCTACATTCGCATTGGTCAACTCGACACAGCTATCGATGCGCTGCAACAGTCGTGGGCGATTTATCAAAACCTTGAGCGAGGAGAGCGAAGCTGGCTCCGACCCGAACCCCGCGAAGGCTTGATTCTCAACGGTTTGGCCTTGGCCTACAGCAAATTAGAAGACACATCTCAAGCGTTACGGTTTGCCAAACTCAGTCTAGCCAGCTATCGCCGGGGCAACGACCGCAGAGGCGAGGCGATCGCCTTAACCCGTGTTGGAGAAGCGTATTTAGACATGGGCAATCTAGACAAGGCAAGACTGTATCTCGAAAAAGCACTCACGTTTACCCAGGCTCAAAACGATCCTTCAGGAGTTGCCCGCAGCTTAAATGGCTTGGGGCATCTCTACGCCAGTCAGGGAGAGTTTTCCACAGCTTTAGAACAGTACCGTCAAGCCCAGACGTTGCGACAAACCCTGGGCGATGCCGCAGGCGAAGGGGAAACCCTCAACGCCATCGGTGAACTACTGCTAAGCCAAGGGAAGCAGCCTCAAGCCGCCAGCGCTCTCATCTCTGCCATTGAGCTATGGGAATCTCTGCGACCAGGACTGACTGACGAAGACAAAATTTCAATCGCAGAGACTCAAGCCCATACCTATCGGCTGATGCAGAAAACATTGATTCAGCTAGACGAGACGGAAACGGCTCTCGAAATCTCCGAACGAGGCCGCGCCAGGGCATTTTCGGAGCTGCTGGCTCATCGACTCGCCTTGCGTGGGCAATCTCCGCTGCCAGAGCAGTTTGAGCCTCCACCCATTGAAGAAATGAAGCAACTGGCTCGCGATCAAGAAATGACATTGGTTGAATATGCTGTCGTTGATGGAGAACTCTATATCTGGGTGATCGAATCGACGGGAGCCCTTCATTTTCGGCGGCAGCCCCTAGACGGAAAATCTCTAGAGCGTTGGGTCAACGACACCCGACTCGCCCTCAGAGTTGGAGGGCGGGGGATTGAAATCATTCCAGATGAAGCCGATGTCTCTCCAAGGGAAAACATCTCTACCCAAACCCTACGCCAACTCCATCAGCTTCTGATTGAGCCGATTGAGTCACTGCTGCCAGACAATGAGAACACGCCCGTCGTCATCATTCCCCAAGATGAGCTGTTTTTGGTGCCGTTTCCGGCGTTGCCCGATGAACAGGGTGTCGATTTGTTGGAGAAACATGCCCTGGTGTTTGCACCCGCGATCAGCTTATTGACCGCCCCTTCTGCCCAGTCGCACACTCTTCAGATCGGTCAAGCCCCTGCTCTAGTCGTAGGCAACCCTCTCATGCCCAATGATCCGGCGACGGGTTCTTCCTTGCCTCCTCTGTTGGGGGCTGAGCAAGAAGCGTTAGACATCGCGCCCTTACTCAATGCCAACCCGCTCATCGGCGCAGCGGCCACTAAGGCAGCGGTGGTCTCAAGCCTGAGCGAGGTGGCGATCGCCCATTTTGCCACCCATGGGATGCTAGATGACTTTGGCACAGGAATTCCTGGGGCGCTAGCGCTGACCCCCACCTCGACAGATACCGGATTTTTAACTGCGGCTGAGATCTTTCGTCTCCCGTTAGCCGCCCAACTGGTCGTGCTGAGCGCCTGCGACACAGGCCGAGGCAATATCACAGGGGATGGCGTGGTCGGCCTGTCGCGCTCTTTTTTGACGGCGGGAGTCGAAAGTGTGGTGGTCTCGCTGTGGTCTGTTCCAGATGCTCCTACGGCACTTTTGATGACGGAGTTTTATCGTCAATTGCAGCAAAACCCCAATCGGGCGATCGCCCTTCGTCAAGCGATGTTAGCCACACGAGAGCAATATCCCCATCCATCGGCATGGGCGGCTTTCACTTTATTTGGCGAAACCGGAGCAGCAAGACCCAACCCATCAGATGAATGACGGGCTGATAGGGTTTGGGTGGCCTGGGCGGCTATTTCAGACGATATCGTCGAAGTCGAAGGCATGTTTTATGCTCCCACAGACGACTAGAGCGAGGTGGGCTGATGACGAAGGCAAAATCATCTGGATAGGAAGGGGCAGATAAGAGCTTTCCTATCCATTTTTTTTAGACAGGCACTTGCTGCGATCAAGAGAACTCAGCGCTTTTGCTGGCGATCGCCAGCATCCATTTCGTACAGGAACCAGCCGCTCGCCCCAACAGTAGAACCCACCTCAAGAATTCAGTACATTGGGAGGGTAATCCTCAGCACGATCATGCCAGAACCTCTCCCAGACTCCAGCACAGACTTCATCTCTAGCGAATTTATCCCCGTCATCACCTACGTCACGCCTTCACAAGCGGCTGATCCCTACAATTCGCCCCCCAGCAAAGGCGTGCTCGACGATGCCCTCACCGATCGGCCTCGCGATGGAAGCAGACCTCCCGAAAAAGCCATCGGGCGCGTGCCGATTTCTGCGAAAAAGCTGGAAGATCAGATGACCCAGCTCTTAAAAAGCGTGGGCGGTGTTTTGGGCAACGCCAAAGACCGAGCGGGCGATCTCGCCGGAATGGAGCTAGAGGAGGTGGAATTATCTGTAGAGATTAGTGGAGAGGGTGAAGTTAACCTCATGGGGCTGGGCGGCATTCAGGGCGGAGCCAGCGGAGCCATCACGCTCAAGTTTGTGCGGAAATCTTAGGCTAAATTGGGCAAATGGCGCAGCAGATCGCAATCACGATTGGCATCAATCACTATGAGCACGAGCGTTCTTTAGAATGCGCGGAGAATGACGCTGTAGCGATGGGAGCTTATTTACAAGAAATTGGTTTTAACGAAGTACTATGTTATTCCGATGCCTCAGATCGTTCCAAAATTCCCAAACGTTTTAACCTTCTGCAAGCTATCAAACGTATCTCCGATCGGGTGCATTTAAGTAAAGAAGACAGTTTTTGGTTTTTCTTCAGTGGTCATGGTGGTATAAGGCAAGGACGCGATTATCTTCTTCCAAACGACGGCGCTCAAGAATTACTGGAAGACACTGCTATTGAAACAGACCGAGTAATTCGAGCATTAAAGCGATGCGGAGCGGGAAACTTGGTCTTCATTCTTGATATGTGCCGCAACGAAATTCCATCAAAAAGTATTGGAGCACAAACCGCGACCCTAGCACAGCAACAAGGTGTCATTACGCTATTTTCCTGTAGTCCTGGTGAACAATCTTATGAAATGCCTGATATTGGTCAGGGGATATTTACTTATGCTCTCCTCGAAGCCCTACGAAATAATAGTTTTCCAATCCATTGGAATGCCTTTGATCTGGGCGATCATTTAAGCAAGCGAGTGTTAGAGCTTTCAAAACCGTATGGCATCCAAAGACCTTACATAATTGCAGAAAAAACTCAACTTCTGCTGCCTTTACAACAATCAAAAGAGCTATTTAAACTCGAGTATAGTCAGGCCACGCTACAATCAGATATTGATGAACTAAAAGTGAGTGAATTGAAAAGGGAAATTGAGAAAACACTCATATTACCTTCGGTTCCAAATTCTAAACCGTTTAACTTCAAAAGTACAATTCTGAATACCTTTGGAAAAGAAATCTTTCAATTCTCAAGAGAATCTAAGTCTATTACAGAAAACATAAATGGCACAAAATTAGAAATGGTATTAATACCAGGAGGAAAATTTTTAATGGGATCCATAGAGGAGAAGTGGACACCAAATGCAATTCCTACTCATTTTGTAGAGCTGAAATCGTTTTTAATCAGCAAATATACTATTACAAAAGCTCAATGGAGAGCAATCCTACAATCGGAAGAATTTGATTATAAGCTACCTAAACTTTCTTTCTCATCAAAAGATAAGAATCATCCAGTAGTTCAAGTTTCTTGGCATGATGCGGTTAATTTTTGTAAGTTTTTGTCAGAGAAACTAGGTTATCTATATCGTCTTCCATCAGAGTCAGAATGGGAATATGCTTGTCGGGCAGGAACTACAACCCCTTTTTATTGTGGCGAGACTATTACTCCAAGCCTAGCAAACTATGACGGGAATTTTCCGTATTATTCTGAGGGGAAAGGCATTTATAGAGGTAAAACTACTCAAGTCGGTCACTTCAAATTTGCTAACCCCTTTGGCTTGTTCGATATGCACGGCAACGTTTGGGAATGGTGCCAAGATTCATGGCACAAGAATTACGAGAATGCTCCAGAATCAGGAGATGCTTGGTCAGATAGAAAAGATAACCTAAATCGTGTAATCCGTGGCGGCTCCTGGATTAATGAAGCCCTTAAATGTCAATCCAGTTTTCGAGACTTCGGCAATGTCAACCTCAGATCAAAGAATACCGGATTTAGAATCGTTCGAGAATTCTAAATATAGAAGAGTTTGATAATTGTTAAAGATGAATTATCTTATCTGGAATCTATTTACATCGGCTCAATGAGGTTGAACCATGTCTATCTCAGATTTCATCTGAAACGGGCTTTGGAGACAAATAAGATAAAGTTCTAAGATATTCATCTTCTAAAGGTATGTTCTCAAACTCTCGAATGTTTATTCGGAAATCAGTAGTTTCGTCACAAAGAGCGTATACTGCATCCGTAATTTCTTCTAATGGAATTTTGAAAAATTCTCTTCTAGGGTTTACCAGATTTACTCGTCGATCTTCAATTTTTTCGTGAAATTTCTTGAGAGTTGACGACACGTCTTCAGAGGAGATTTCAAGCCTGATATTAAAAGGAAAAGGTACATAGGGATTCATGTTTCTAATGTATTTCTCTGGAGTACTGCTTTGAGTCATAAATACACGATAAACGTCTTTTTCTAAAGATCCAATACTTGATAAAACATATATTTTTCCTGATTTTATCGATCTGCGGCGCTGAATAGCCGACTCCTCATCTTGCTGAGCTTCTGCAATTAGCTGATTGTACTGCTCAATCTGACACCTAAGTTCTTCAAACTGACTACCAACAGATTGAAGCATCTCTTGACGAATTTTTTCTCTTTCTCGTTCATATTCTGCCTTCCGTTCGGCAGCTTCTTCTTCTTGTTGCCTAGCCTTCTCTACCAACTCGCGTTCTTTCTTCTCTTTTTTCATTTGTTCTCGAATAAGCTTTTCTCGTTCCTTCTCCTCTTGTTTCTTAAGTTCCATTTCGTACTTTAAGGCCAGTTCTTCTAGTCTTAACCTTAAATAATTAGCAGTGATTTCACAACCAAGAATACTCGATCTTTTATTCAATTTTTCATAGGTATCATTAATTCTTTTTGTCAAGCGATTAATATTTGTAGACCTCGCATCGGAAACTGAAGAGTTACAAACTATATCGAAAGTCTCTAGGACTGTCTTAATATAATTTCTCATCAGTTCTTTACCCTGTTTTCTCCCAGTTTTATTGTCTTCACCTACAATCCAATTTTGTCTGGCAACAACAGCATTGCCATCTTTTATAATTTGCTTTCTTTCAGTTATAATTTTGCTAAAGTACGCTCGATAATCTCTAGAAGTCACAAAATCATATTTAGGCCGATAAAAACCCATCTCTCGAAGATAACTTTCTTCTTCAAGTTCAGATTTCTGGTGTTCAATTTTTTGTATTTGAGCGTGTAGCTGGTCTTCTTCATCTAATAGCTTTCGAAACTCTTTTCGCTTTAGGCTGATATCAGAGTCTAGTTGCTGTTCCATCTCCTCTTTAGAAGAAATACTTTCATATCTACGAAGAGACCGCTTCAAACGGTCTCTCTCATTTCTTATATCTATTAGAACTTTTGCCAGAACTACTATGCCTAACAGAAGAAGTGTTGATAGCATGGAAAAAATCTTAACCGTAATCCGGGTGCTTTGGTTAGCCTCAGCGTAACCTAACACAAATAACAAAACAGAATCAGCGTTAAACTGGGTTTCCTTCGTTAACCTAATCTACAAAATCTTACAGGTTTCTCAAAGCCTTGACGCTGACGCTAACTGTTCAAAATCCACGGCAATTGGAACACCTCGACCACGCCATTTCAGGAGTGCTGCCGCATGAGCTTTACGCAACATCAGCAAATCGGCAGCAAATCGAAGTTCGTCGAGTTCGTGTTGTTGGGCAGTGGTACGAGATGAGTTTGCAAGTAGCTCCTCATAGCGTCCGAACTCTTCGAGAGCTTGTCGGGCTGTGGCGATCGCCAACAAGGTATTGTCATCAAGACTATCAAGCTCCGCCAATGCATCTTGGAATTCTGGCGGGACATCTTCGATATCTGGGGGAGATCCCATTTGCAGTGCTCTTAGAACAACGATATTGAGCGGTTGCTGAGTAGCCCCAGCGATTCTCTCAAGTCGCTCATATAAGGCATCAGGAATTTCTAGCGCGAGAGTTTTCATGGCGATCGCTCCAGATTACACATGTATTGTAGAAGGAAGATAACGCTATGAGGTTTCAACTAGATTTCAGTTGGTATTGTTGGGTTTCCTTCGTCATCCCAATCTACCCAACGCATAATAGAAGTGCTCCCCAACATGCCAGGGCTTCTTTCCATGACTCACTCCACCCAACATCGCAAGAAACCCTTCTCCAGCTTCACCTACAAAGGCGCGTTCAAGCATTTGGGCATGACTCAGCTCCAGCGCTGGACGATTGAGGCTGAGCCTGTACCCATCAGCGACTTTTTTCAGCAGCGGCTCGATCGGCTTCAGCGATTTGCCCCAGAGACATTACTAGAAATGCTGGAAGTCTCAAAAACCCTGCTCATCGATGCCATCTGTGAAGAGGGTCTGGAAGGCTTTGAGCAGTTAAAGGTCTGGAAAGGAGCGTATCTAGAAGGGGAAACCGTATGCGGCAATGCGGATTATCTGATTGCTGAGCGACGGGCGTATTTGGAGGCTCCGTTTGCCTGCGTAATTGAGGCGAAAAAAGACGACTTTGAGCAAGGCACGGCTCAGTGTTTGGTGGAAATGCAGACCTGCCAGTGGATGAATCAGCAGTTGGGTCTGGCCTTTGACATCTATGGCATGGTGACCAATGGCGAGGGTTGGAAATTTTATCGATTGACCACAGAGGGCGATGGGTTTGAATCGCTGCTCTATGGGGTGGGCGAGATGTCGATTTTGTTGGGCATCCTCCGCAAGATTTTCCAATCTTGTGAAGAAAATTTGGAAAAGATAGCCGAATCGTAATTTTTCCAAGCGTTGAGCGACGAGTTTTCCTCGATCAGATATTGTCAAGCTCGTTTATCAATGGGTTAAGCACATGGGCGAGACTTCTGCAAAACGCAGCTCTTGATACATTTTAGCCCAGGCAAATGCGATAACTTCATGCTCCATCAGTGTTTGGGGGGATCATGAACAGACGCACTCTTCTTCGGTTGGTGGGTCGAGCGGGAGGCGCTGCTGCCGTGCTCACGACTATGAAAGCCATGGGGCTGCTGCATTCTGAAGCAAGTGGAGCCGATCGCCCAGATTTGCCTTCAGGGTCTGGCGCAGGGGTGAAGGTCGCGATTTTGGGGGCGGGCATTGCGGGCATGACGGCGGCCTATGAGTTGTCGAAGGCGGGCTATGATTGCTCGATTTTGGAAGCGCGCGATCGCCCAGGTGGGCGCTGCTGGACGATTCGGGGCGGCGACACCATTCAAGAAACAGACAGCACCCAACCCTGCACCTTTGAGTCGGTAGATTATTTGTATATGAATCCGGGGCCAGCCCGGTTGCCCCATCACCATCAGGGCATCTTGGGCTACTGCAAAGAGTTTGGCGTGCCGCTTCAGGTGATTGTTAATGAAAATCGAGCCTGCTATTTCCAGGATGACGCCGCTTTTGGTGGCGAACCCGTGCTCAATCGTCGAGTTACCAACGACAGTCGGGGCTATGTTGCCGAACTGCTGGCGAAGGCCATCAGTCAAAATGCCTTAGAAAAAGAGATCTCGGTGGAAGACCAAGAGCGGATTCTGGAAATGGTTGCTCGCTTTGGCAATCTCAGTGAAGATATGCTCTATAGCGGTTCTAGTCGAGCGGGGTATTCTGAGGCTCCGGGGTCTGGCCTCAAGTCTGGGGAACCCTACAGTCCGCTTGACTTTTCAGAACTGCTAAAGTCAGATTTTTGGCAATATAAAATGCACTTTGGCGAGAGCTTTACCCAGGCGGCGACGATGCTGGAACCTGTGGGCGGCATGGATCAGATCGCCCAAGCCTTTGCCGAGAGAGTCGGACACCTGATTACCTACAGCGCTGAAGTGACCCAGATCCGCAAAACGAGTGCTGGTGTTCGGCTGGTCTATCTCGACAAAGCTGCTGGAGAAGAAATGGCGATCGCTGCTGACTTCGTGATCTGCACCTTGCCACTGTCAGTGCTCGATACCCTAGACACCGACTTTGCCCCCGAATATCAAGCGGCGATCGCCACCGGAGCCGCATCCTACGTCAACGCCGTGAAGCATGGGTTTCAGGCCAAGCGCCGATTTTGGGAAGAGGACGACCAGATCTACGGCGGCATTTCTTGGACGACGCGAGACATTACCCAAATCTGGTATCCCACAGCGGGGTTCCATCAGCCCACGGGGATCATCGTGGGGGCATATATCTGGAGTAATGAGATTGGCGATCGCATCGCGGCCATGCCCATCCCTGAGCGATTGCAAAGCGCTGTTTCGGACGGGAAAGCCATTCATCCCAACTATGAACAAGAGCTAAACCTCAGCACTGGGGTCAGTATCGCCTGGGGCAAAATTCCTTACAGCAATGGCGGCTGGATTGAGTGGGAAGACGAGGCAAGAGAGACAGCATATCCTGTGCTCACCGAACCCGATGGCTCAATTTATTTTGCCGGAGAGCACATGAGCTACCTCACCGGATGGCAAGAAGGCGCAGTGCTTTCAGCTCATGATGCCGTGCGGGGCATCTCAGCCCAACTGCAAGCCTTGCGGGCGTAGATCCTGGTGTCATTTTTTAGGTTCAGTAGGGGCAAACTGCTGTGCGCCCTTACCCTGATCGTTCAATCATCTGTCGCTATCAACCTATACGAGGAGTTAGATTCATCATGAAACTATGGAAAACATGGGCTGGGATACCGTTCGTAATCGTGGGGTTGGCGATCGCCCTCATCATCACAATCACGCTTCCGTCTGGAACTCAGGCGCAAACACCCGCCATCATTCGCTACCCGATTCCAGACTCCGACTTTCCGATTGCTCGGGCGGTTGAGCTGCCTGCCGATGCCAAATTGGTTTACGTCAGTGGCCAAGTGCCGCCTATGGTGAATCCCGATGTTCCCCGCAATTCTATCGAGGCGTTTGGCGATACAAAAAACCAGACGGTTGGAGTCTTAGAGCGGATTCAGGCCATTCTCAGCGATGTGGGTTTGACGATGGGAGATGTCGTGAAAATGCAGGTGTTTCTCGTGGGCGATCCCGCAAATGAGGGAGTCATGGATTTTGCTGGATTTATGGAGGGCTACACCCAGTTTTTTGGCACTGAAGATCAGCCCAATCTTCCAGCTCGGTCAGCCATGCAGGTCGCGGGACTGGTGAATCCGGGCTGGCTGGTTGAAATTGAGGTGATTGCTGTCAAGCCAGAATAATCGGACTCTTCTGGTGCAGTCTAGTGATCTGCGGATTCTGAACGAATGCTTAAAGGGAAAGCGCGATCGCCACTAATAGGCGATCGCGCTTTCTCGTCTGGTCAGTTTTGCCGCGTCATTCACGCATCAGTCAATGCATCAAGAGAGAGCTATGACTTGTTTCAGCATCATCTCTTATACTTTCCTGGCGCGTCATGATGGCTAAGTGCCCGACCGATTACACACCTGCGCCAGCAACCATTCGCTCATTTACGACGACCTTGGCTCCTTCTGCGGCTCCCGGCTCTTCTTCAATAAACGAGCGCAGCATCCAGGCCATTTCTTCGTGCTGTTGCATCAGCCCAGTCAGGAAATCAGCCGTTCCCTGATCGTCAAAGGAATCATCGCACTGAGTGATGTGATTGCGCAGATTGCGAATAATTTGCTCATGGTCAGCTACCAGTCGAGCCACCATCTGAGTCGCATTGGGAATATCGCCAGGGTGCTCTTGAATAGACGTTAACTTCAAAAAGCTATCGGCAGTTCCGGCAGGGTAGCCACCCAGCATCCGGACGCGCTCCGCAATCTCGTCAATACTGAGGGCGATCGCTTCATACTGCTCTTGCCACAGTTGGTGCAGGCTGCGAAAACGAGAACCTACAACATCCCAGTGGTATTTGCGCGTCTTGATCAACAGCAAATATGCATCGGCCAGATCGGCATTAAGTAGTCCGATCACACCTTCGCGCTGTTGGTTTGTGAGTCCAATGTTTGGGGTAATCATGCGTTATTTCTCTCAACTTTCTACAAATTTGTGATCTAATCATGAACAGGCAAGACGCCTGCACGATCATTGAGTAAGAGAGAACAATTAACGATCGCCCTCGAAAGACTTGGAAGCTTTCTCAAAAGCACTTTGCAACTCACCCCAGGCGTTTTCAAAACCTGTTTGAATCGTTTGCCACGCCTCATCACCAGAGTTCTGCAACTCTTGAAGCTTCATTTTGACGGCGTCTTGCTTGGCGTTAAGCTCTTCTAACACATTGGCATAATTAGATCGTGCCTCAGCCTTAGACTGATCGGCTTTTGCCTTCACCTCTTCAATTTGGGCATTAAGCTTGTCTAGCTCAGCTTCTACTTTCTGCTGGTAGATCTCTTTCTTCTGTTGGATGTTTTCTGTAGTATTTGTAGTATTCATAGATACCTCTGTAGACGGCAATGAAGGCTTTTAACCTCCAAAAAAACTGGGTTGAACTGAACTTGCAGCTTGGTTTGCTTTAGCTCTACCTTAGGTGCGGGCAACCTTAAGTACGGGTAAAACAGATCCAAAAACCTAAGAAATGCGATTTCTCTTTTTCTAAGAGCCTTGAAATATGAATCTTGAGATGCCAGGAATCTAACTTTCTTACAGGCTCAGCCTTTCCTGGACTTAGATTTGATACGCAGTGCAATTCATTTCAGGTTGGAACCATTAGGAACTGCTTGTTCGTCTCAACATATTCATATTATCGAGATGTCCATACTTGAACATCCTTCAAAGAGCTGAGTCTAGATGAGTGAAGGCACATCGAAAGACAGAGTTCTTGACGTTTCGTATTCAGCAAGAGACTGCCGCAATGTCTCACAGCTGCAATTGTCACTTCAATCATCAGAGGAGAATTCCATCACTGATGGGGGCGATCGCCCCCGTCAGTCAATCACAGAATTTTTCGAAGAGTATCGACTCTAGCCTGAGTGGTAAGAATATAGGCAGAATATAGAAGCTATGGGGTCAGTCCCAATCCTGAAAATGTCAGCGTCTAAGAGGAGAAAACATTTTGCTGCGAATGTTGACGAAGGTCGATTATCTATTGCGAGAGACTCTGCTGGGCTTGCAGCGGGGCGGCTGGATGAACTGGGCAGCCATCAGCACCGTGACCGTGTTGCTGTTTCTCTTTGGAACCAGTTTGCAGGCTTCGTGGCAGCTTGAGCATTTGCTTCAGCAGTTTGGCAGCCAGCTTGAAGTGTCGGTCTATCTAGAACCCGGAGTGCGGGCTGAGGGGCTGATTGCCTCGCTTGAGACCATGGATGACGTGACGGCTGTAACGTCTATCTCTAAAGAAGAAGCATGGGCAGACCTGATGCGCGACATGGGCATGTCTGATATTGCAGGGGCGACCCAGCAGCTTAACGGCAATCCTCTTGTGGATGAAGTTAAAGTCAAAGCCGACAATTCTGAGGCTGTTCCAGCCTTGGCTGAGGCGATCGCCCAGCTTGAGGGGGTCGATGATGTGCAATATGTTGACGAAGCCGTAAAACGAATTGCCCAACTCAACCAGGGGCTCAACTGGGTGAGCTTTACCATTACGTCTGTGCTGACGATGACGGCGATCGCCGTCATTACAACCACCATTCGGCTGATTGTTATGGCCCGTCGCCGCGAAATTGAGGTGATGCAGCTCGTCGGTGCAACCTCCACCTGGATCTACTTTCCATTCATCCTTCAGGGCATTACGTTTGGCATTGTGGGAGCGCTGATCTCCTGGGGCTTAATTGCCGCCATTCAGAAGTTTGTCGGCGGCCTTCTCAGTCAACAACCCGACTTCATTCAATTTTTAGCCGATGGCCTTCAGCTCAGTCCTGTGAAAACCTTGTTGCTGCCGCTAGCGATGTTAGGGCTGGGCAGTTCTGTTGGGCTCATGGGTAGTTTGTTTGCCGTGAGGCGCATGGCTACTCGTTAACCGCAGGGTCATTCAGAAAAAGGTGAGGACTATTTGTTGAGGGCTATTGAAGCGAAGGGCTATTGAAACTGAGATGATGCCGTAGACGCTTCATCTGATCGCTCACCCCAATCCGTTGCCTCAGACTCCAGATCAAGTCGAGGCTCATTGCCCTGGGCGATAAATTCGCTCTGGTTTTCCTCTAAAGCGGTTTCCTCCAGCCCCACTTCGAGCAGGCTCTCTGTGTCATCGTCTAGGTGAGAGGTTGACTCAGAGTCTTGCCCCTGATCAAGCTGGCGAACCTGAATCTGCTGCAACCGGGGGCCATCGACAGAGACCACAATCATTTCTAGCCTCTCATAGCGCAGCTCATCCCCCGGTTTAGGAATCTTCTGGAGTTGATGAATTACGAAGCCGCCCAGGGTCTGATATTCTTCTGCTGTCGGCAGGTCAAAGTTGAGTAGCTCGTTGACCTCTTCGATATCCATCTGAGCCTGCACTAGAGTCGTTTGCTCATCGAGCACTGTCACCGCAGGCACGTCTCCATCTTCAGGCTCGTAGGTATCGCCAATAATTTCAGCGGCTAAGTCTTGAAGCGTCACCAAACCCGCCGTGCCGCCAAACTCATCTACCACCATCACGATAGGATGCCCCGATCGCTGCATCAGATGCAGCAGCTCACTCAGCAGCATCTGCTCTGACACAAACTTCGCCGGACGCACCCAGGCTTCTATGGTGCTCTCTAGGGTGAGGTCTTCTTGCTCTAACGGAGCGGCGAGAGACTTAAAGTTGAGAATGCCTTTGATGTCATCTAAAGACTCTCCCATGACGGGATAGCGAGAATGCCCTGCTTGGCTCACCTCTTGCAGGAGTTGTCGAAAGGTGGTGTCTGAGGAAATCGACACAATTTGAGTTCGAGGCACCATCACCTCTCCAGCCGTAACTTCGCCAAACTCAAAGACATTCGTCAGCAATTCTCGCTCTTCTGCCTCTAGCCCTGGGGACTCGGTAGAGGTGCTGATAATGAGCTGAAGTTCTTCAGGGGTGAGACGATTAGACAAGCCACCGGGCTGATACTGGACGCGGGCGAGCCGCAGCAACATGCGGGTTGACTGGTTGAGCACCCAAATAAAGGGATTAAAGAATCGGGCGATCGCCATACTGGGCGTGCCTAACAACCGAGCAATCTGCTCTGCATAGAGCATCGCCATCGACTTAGGACACAGCTCTCCCAAGACGATTTGCAGATAAGCAATGAGGAAAAATGCGACGGGAATAGCAACCGCATGGGAGGCCATCCAACTTAAAGATTCGGGCAGAGCCCAGCTCATCATCCACTCTGCGAGAGGCCGCGCAATGGTTGCTTCTCCAATCCAGCCGAGGGCAAGGCTCGACAGGGTAATGCCCAACTGTGTGGTAGACAGGAGGCGCTCAATGCCCCGCTGTAGATCTTGCACCGTCTTGGCTTGCACATCGCCTTCAGAGGCAAGCTGGTTGATGCGCGATCGCCTAACCGAGACAATCGAAAACTCAGCCGCAACAAAGAAGGCATTGATCGCAATGAGCAGCACCACCGAGAGCAGCCGCAGCAGTACCTCAGAAAAGGTCAGAGAAGACATCAGCACGCCGATGGATAGATAAAGAACAAGCCCCTGACAAGCACACATCGCTTAACTGGGTATCGAATGACCTCCCTAGTACCCATTGCTGTCTTTTCACGTCTAGGTTAGCTTCCAAAAGAATCTTTAGAACAGTTAGTCAATCAGGATAATTAGTGAATCAGAATTTCTAGTGAATTCAGAATGGTTAGTCAATTGAGAATGATGGGCGATCGCCACACCAAAGCACATGCGATTACCCAAGAGTATAGTCATCGGGTGATGGGAATACCAGAGATTGCCAACTCAATATCTTGCTCAGGATAATTCGCCAACCGAATAGAAATCGACTCTGCTCGATCAAGCAAAATAGCAGGAATCAAGACCGTTCCGTTAAATTCTTCGCCGTTGGGTGGAATCGTCTGAGGCAAATCATTGGTGCTAATGCTCAGGGGAGAACCCCGATTGTCTGATACATCCATCAAACTGTAAAGAAACTCTACAGGAGTATCGCCTGTGTTTTGGAGGCTGACGCTCACCCGCAGCGAATCCCCTTGTTCCTGCACTGAACTGACCGACAAGAGGACAGCATCATCCTCAGCAAGGAACGGAAAACTGTTTTGGTAGTTGACAAATGTTACGTCTGAGTCACTTTCGGCAGCTTCATCAGACTCTAGCTGCTCGTCAGCACTCGCGCTGTTGGCTACGGTTTCTGACACGGGGCGCACGGGCACGGGCTGTCCTGAGATGCGAGCCTGTGCATTTGCGATCAGATCGGCTTCTGATAAAAGCACGATATCTCCCGACTCATTTTTCACGGGTGTCGAACCGGAGGCCGTTGTCGCCCCAGATCCAAGACCTGCTTCTCTCAGCTGATTGGGGCGCAGCTCGGGCTGCGTAATGCCGCCCAGGGCTTTGCGCCCCAGCTTAAAGCCCCATAGGGCGCTCGCTGTGGTCGCTCCGACCATCAGCGTCAGTAAAGCCATGACTAAGGCTAGGGTTGGGTCAAGTTTCATCGTCCAGCGTTCACTATGGGCATCATCATGGGCATCATTGAAAGCCTAGGAATGTTGTATCTAGGAAGATAGGTCGGTAGAGAAGAATGTGAGGTTCCAGCGCAAAGACCCGACGCAAAATAAATGCAGGGTGCATCCGTTGTTATCGATTCTATCTAAACCATTCCACTGATCCGTCGGTAAACCCGTAAATTAAACCCGTAAATTCACAACTAAAATTACAGCTGAATTTACAACTAAAGCTCTAGCACAGGAATTGCCTAAGCATAGCTCAGAGTCATCTGGCCTGCCCATCTCCATCGAGTGAAGATTCGCAATCAAACCTCATCATGCGGGCAGAATTTGTACCCGCATAAATTTCAGCCCATTGACTCCCTGAAGGGGCTCAACTTCTCCGGTCTCAACCTCAGACGAAGTCAATTTCTCCCGATCCAGATAGCGAAGATAGACCTGATATTCTCTCTTCTCCCGCTCTGTGGAATACACAATAGTCAACATTCCGGGCTGGGTAATTCGGATTTTGTTATGTTCATCAATGGCTTTGTCGATACGTTTCTTCACGATTTCATAGCGCGTGTCGCGGGTGCCCCGCACATCAAACAGCCGCTCGGTGTCTTCGTCATGAAAAATATCAACGGTAGAGTCTTGAACTAAGACGAGATGGGTCACGTCTAAGTTGGTATTAAACTCGGCTTTGATGCTGAATGCCATGCGTGCGCAGGCGCAGACCGATCGCAACTGCTCGTAGCGGAGGCATTTCAAATGGAATGGCTGAAAGTGATTGGCGATCGCCGCTCCCACGTAAATCATGTGATCGATGCCGTCGGTCACTTCGACATCGCAATAGTGAGGAATGACCCGCTGCATCCGTCGCTGTTGCTTTTCCCAGGTGTCTCGCAGGCGTGTGTTGATTTGTTCTAGCACCAAGTCATAGCGGGCACGGGCTTTGTATACTCCGCCCTGGGCCGGGTTGTAGGCATCCCAGTATGCGGCGATCGCCTGCTTCGCCTCCTCGCTACAGTGCGCGAAGGAGTCAAAATGAGCTTCTAACTCTTCGCTGAGATAGTGGGCGATCGTGACCTCTGCATCAACGGTAATCCCCGTTTCAAGGTCAGCGATAATATCGAGCAAGTCTAGCCGTAGCTGCTCACAAAAGCCTTCTGGCTGAGCCTCACACACGGCTTCAATAATCGCAAGGCCGAGCTGAAGCTGTTCTAGCAAATCGGCTTGAATAGAGGCATTACGCTCGTTGGATGAGCCGCGAATGTCTGAAATGCCATAGAGCGGAAACACGTCTTGAAACACAATGGGATCTGCGGCCAAACCCAAACTGCGCCGTTCTGCTTCTTGAATAAATCGCCATTCTACCGAAGGATGAATGCTATTGAGGAAGCGCTTTTGGTGTAGCTGGCGCAACCCGTTTGCGAGAGCAGAGGTAAAGGCCGGGACGAGTTGCTCTGCACGACGACAATCGACTTGGTCAAAGTGGTAGGGACGCGGACTCAGGAGACAGACCAGGCCAATTCCTTGAGAAGTAGGATTGTCTTGATAAAGTTGCTCAACCACAAGCGGCATAATCATGACGGATTGTAGGCCCTGATCTAGCAGCTTTTGTTTCAGATCATCTGTCATGTCGTGCTGGGTTAGATCAGGCACGGTGACCACTCGGTTTTGCTCGATGGCTGCCATCATCGCGCCGCCCTCAAGCTCTTTGAAGGAATATTCAGCTTCGTTGATCTCGTCGCTGACATCTCCCATAAATAAGAAGGCAGACTCTCCTTGAAAGCAGATGATAACCGTTGCGACGGCATCAAACAGCTCACACATTTTGACGTTCACCTGCTTGAATTTTTCTGCTTGCAGCACCGAATTTTGATCGACGAGGAGTTGGGTGATGCTCCGCACCCGCTCGGTCGCCGTCACATCAACGCCCTCGATCCACAAGTGGCCTGTCAGATGATATGAAATCGTTTGCAGTCGCTGTTCTAGGGCACCAATGCGATCGCCCGAGTTGAGCCATCGCCCTAACTCAGCGCTAGACAGTGAATCAATGCCCAAGGCTTCGCGGAGTGCCTGGGGATCATCAATCGCGTCAAACTGTAAGGCTTCAGAACGAATCCAGGCTTGAATCGAGCGATCGCTCCGGTGAAGGGCGCTGCGCATCGATATCATGACAGGCTCACTCAAGATTCTCCAGGGAGCCAACCGTTCAACATGCAGGTGTTGCAGTAGCCGATAGAGAATGTGATAGCGACACAGTTGGGCGATCGCCCCTTGATCATCAAGGGAGACGCGCGATCGCAGCGAGGCAGCCAGGGCTGAGTCATCGTTCGAAATTTCGAGCACCGCAGGATTTTGGGGCTGGGGCTGAGGCTGTTCGATCCCTGTGAACGCGTAAAAATAAGCATTGGCACGCTGCACGGCCAATGTCATGGGATCAAGTTGGGCCACCAAGATATGACTATATTGGCGCTGCGAATAGTGATGATCAGCCTCAGACTGAAACTGATCAGACGCTGCACCGCTAATGTTGGAAAAGTTTGGTAAATCCAAAGTGTTAGAGTTCGAACGTTCTGACGAAGACTCAGAACGATGTGGCACTCCCGACAAAGACGTAGTGTTCATAGTGCGACCCGATGAATCCCCAGCCTGACTAGATGCAATTAGATACAAGTCTTGACGCAATAATGAGATTTAATGAGATTTGCTGCCACAATCATTCAATTCCTAAACCTAGTCTAGGATGTTCATTCGATGACGAGATCGGAAATCGGCGGTCATCAGTGTCAGACAAGGAGAGAGAACGTCGCACAGCAAGGTAGGGGCTCAGTTGCATTGCGACAGGCAGTGCAGAGCAAATGATATCAGCTATTTTTTAGCCTAAAGATATTATTTAGCTCTTATCTCAGTTACACAAGTTTTGAGGGCGATCGCTCTAAGGCAAAATGCCCTTCCAAGGCTCCTGAGCGATATGGGGTAGCCGTCATTACATAGAAGGGAATACTTACATAGAAGGGACTATATAGAAGGGAAATATATCAAGACCTGCAAGCTCTAGCCGAGATGATTGGATAATTTCCTTGGTCTAGACGTTTACCTTGCTCTAGACGGTATCAGCCTTAGCCGTTAAGAGTATTCCCAACTCATCGCTTATGCCTGACATCGCAGGCCAATCTCGGCAGCTTAGACGCCTGTCACCAATAAAAGGCTCCGTTAAAGCTGAGCAGACTAGACTCAGTTCACAACTGAGTTTCAACCGATTTTCTCCATGCCTAACCCCGTCAATGGACTCGCGAAAATGCTTCATCTCATTTATTTACACGATTGTTAAGCTCTGTAAGGATTTTTCAGATTCGCCCTTTTCTCTTCTCAGAACCCCCTATGATTAGGGTTAAATTTCGTAAGATTTCGTAAACTATGGAGGTTCTGAAGTGGCCCTTCCCTTGCTGAGCTACTCTCCAAATTCCCAGAATGTAAGGGTTTCTGGGTATGGCGTTGGTAACGACGACAATCCAAAGACCTATACAACTGAAAATATGTTGTCTGCCTCAGGCATGGATACGCTGATTGAGGCAGCCTATCGACAGATGTTTTTCCACGCATTCAAGTCAGACCGAGAGCCTTTTCTTGAGTCTCAGCTTCGTAATGGGCAAATTACGGTGCGAGATTTCATCCGTGGCTTGATGCTTTCCGAAACATTTCGGAGCAGTTTCTACGAAAAGAACAGCAACTATCGGTTTGTTGAACAGTGCATCCAGCGTGTGCTGGGGCGTGATGTCTTCAACGAGCGAGAGAAAATTGCCTGGTCAATTGTTGTAGCAACTAAAGGCATTGCAGGCTTTGCAGATGCTTTGCTTGATACCGAAGAATATCTCGAAAACTTTGGTTACGATACAGTTCCTTTCCAGCGCCGTAGGAATTTGCCTGGGCGACCGGAGGGTGAGCTGCCCTTTAATATCAAGTCTCCTCGCTATGACGGTTATCATCGTGCCCAATTAGGGTTCCCCCAAATTATTTGGCAAAACGAAATCCGTCGGTTTACCCCCCAGGAGAAGCAAGTCCGTGCAGGGAGTCCTTCTGGCTTCTTAGACATGGCTCGCAGCATCGGTAGCAAGGGCAATACTCCACCGCGAGTTTCTGCCCAAAATATCGACTATCTCTCGGCTGTTCCCTATCGCAAAGTCACGTAATGACTAACTCTTGATCTTAATGATTGATTCTTGATCTTAAGCATTGAGAATGTACGGTGTTTACGCCGTACTTTTAAGCAGCTCTGACTAGGAGCTTATTCGACTGAGTCTGTTAAAGACGGGTTGGCTGAGTTTCTGTTCGGAGCTGCTTCGCATTGGGCCTTTTGGCCGCCCCATAGATTTTTACGGGTTGCTACCATAACTAAAGTAAGCCACTAGACATGGCTGGATTGATCTCAGGAGTTTGCAATGACGATGGACGCAATGGATTTTTTTCGGAAGAGTGAAGGGCTGTGGCGATCGCAACGCACAACCCACCATCTCCCTTTTCGCCGATCAGAAACAGGCGACTCTGATATCACGGTTGAAGCGCTAGACGCTGATCATCCAAAAGTTGCTGAGATCTGCAAGCTTCATGATGTTGATCCTGATTTGGCGATCGGGGGAGCCTACGTGAAATGGCAAGGCTCAATGGCGTGGGATCGCGAAGGTGAAAACCATGCGGGCAACACAGTCTTTGCTCTTGTGCCCGATGCAGACAATCCTCTCGAAGGAAAACTGCTGCGGGAGCGTGGCTATGCTGAAATTGTTCCAGTCATCGGTCGCTATGAAGTCGATGGAGACAACGGCCTCAACCTGATTACCGAATATGAAACCATGAGCTCTGTTGAGCGATTTTGGTTTGTTAACCCAGATTTACGATTTCGTTCAAGCACGGTGAAGCGGTTTGGTGGATTTAATACAGCTTCATTTTGCGCTGAATCTCGTATTCTTTCTGATGGAGCGCCCTCTGTCAGCATCAATTCAGATAACCCCAAAGAAGAACCTGTTCCGTCTCTTAGCACTGAGCAATTAGCTGAAGCGACATCTTCTCGAACGTTATATTCATCCCTAGGGTGGTAGTTGGCGGCCCGTCTCTCTGCCATGGTTAAGAGTGTCCCACTGCTCATTATTCTGTACAACGTCAAGAAGAGTTATGACGACACCCAGCCAATATTCTTGTTCAATTCCAGAGGGATTCAATCGAGTCATTAGCGAACTCACTCAACCTCAGTCTCCTTTGCCGACTGAGCTGAAGCAGGCTCTGAACCAATCGATCCAAGAAGCAGGAGAACTCGGTGAACGGCTAACCTATGCTGCACATACCTCATTGGAGGGTGTGACTCAGACGATTGGAAATACGCTGCAACCCATTGCAGCTAATCCTGCGGTTGATGCAGTAGCTCGATTACCCTGGTTGAATTGGTTACTTCTATGGATGGGACAAGTCGATAGGGCACAAGCCCAGGCAGATGTTGATGCCCTGCGCCAGCAATATCCAGCGGATACATCGAGGGCGATCGCCCAACGTATTATTGACGATACTGCTTTGCAAGCAGGTCGCATCGGCTTCCTGACAAATATCATTCCCCCAGTTGCTCTCGCACTATTTGCTGTAGACATAGCGGCTGTGATGAAGCTGCAAGCCGAAATGGTTTATCGCGTTGCTGCGGCCTATGACTTCGATTTGAGTGAGCCTGTGCGTCGCGGCGAAGTCATCGCGATGTATGGCCTCTCCTTTGGCACAGGCACACCGATCAAAGCAGGACTAAGCGTTGTGGAATTAGTGCCTGTTATCGGAGCCTTTGTAGGAGCATCGAGTAACGCTATTCTTCTCTATTTACTGGGCGGCGCTGCTCAACACTTTTATAAAATGAAGCGCGATCGGCGCTCAACTCCCATTTCTATTGAAGGCTAATGCTGTTGTGGAGTTACGGACGAGCTTGGCATTTTCTTTTTGAACAAGATACAAGAAAAATTCCTCACTACTGATCGAGATGGGTTGGCCAAAGTCAGCCAGAGATTCTAGGGTGGCAGTTTCTAAAGCTCTGAGGCTAATGGGATAGGTCAAAATCAGCACAGCCTTATCCTCCTCGATCTGAGTGAGAGCCTCTTCAATCAAAGCGATTCGCTCTGGCTCACTTTGAATAGCCGGAGTAGTGGCCTTCCAAAATGTACCCAATTCTCCGCGAATTAAATAGTAAATGGGACGGTTTAAATAGCCTGAGATTGATGATGTATCTCGATCTTCTCCAATAAGAGGGACATCTGCTAGACCATGGGTCTGAATATAGGTAGCGGCGGCACGACTATACGAAAACGGGTATAGCACATCCATGCTGGCCGCATATACTCCGGCTATCAAGTGAGCTGACAACAACAATGAAAGAAGAAAACTGCCAGACACAATACTCTTAGCTTGCTCTACTTTAGCCTGATACCCTTGATGCTGATATCGAGGCGAGGATAGTTGACTTTTTAGAATCCAGAAGCAGGCTAACAATAATATGAAAAGATGGCCAAAGTGTCGTAATTCACAATCATATAAATAGTTAATACTAAGAATTAAAGTTACTCCCAGCAGATAGACACAAGCAATCACTAGTTTTCTAGAAAAATAGAAAACCATTGCAGCAACAAAGATGAATGACAATATTACCGCGACAAGATCTCCTACGCTGATGCCACTCAAAGAAGGCAAAAATTCGTTAGAGGTGACAATATTTGTATTCCAAAAATTAGTATTACCCGTCATGGGTATCGGCACATGACTTCTCCAGACGCTACTGAGAGTGGTAGCCAAGTACTCTATATTTTCTTTCAAACCGGGTGCGCGAGCAACATTGCTGTGAACATATTGCTCAGCTTCAACCGGGCGAGTCATTTGTAAAACAGATAAGAACCAACTTGATACAAGTAAGACGGCTCCGGTAATGATGCCGAAAAGAGTAGATTTTTGTTGGCGAGATGACCTCAGATCAGCCCATGCATCTGTCAACAAAAGCAACGACAAAACACCACTAAAAACAAGAGCAAATACGTTAATGTTTGCGAGTAACGCGAGGACGAACGAATAGAGAAGATAGCTTCTACGATTTTGACAATATAGTGTACAAAACAGAAAAATTAATAAGATGCCGAGACTGTAATTTCGACTAATCATTCCGTATTCAAATAGGCTAAAGTAGCCAAAAGCAAAACATAATTTTTGAAATAGGGAAAAAGGCGAAAATTTTGTGAAAATTATAACGACACCTGCTGAGATCAACAGATGAAACACCTGCATGATTTGAGGATTTGGCGTAATCTGACTCAACCCATAAAGGAGAAAATACCAGGTAAAAGGGTGCCCCTCGTAGCTGAGATTTCCATAAAGGTCGATTAGGGAAGTACTATCTCTGACAATCATCCAAGCCTGAAGCTCATCAATCCACATTTCATGATGTAGGATACCTACAAACATAAACCCCACATATGCAAAGATGATGATGTTTTCGAGCATCATTTGAGACGATATCTGACGCCAAAAAACATACTGGGGGGCAAAATGACGCTGAAAAGACATAGGAAATATCTACCGTCAATCAATTGGATCGCGTGAAATTATATTTTCAAATATTGGTCAAATATTATCTTTTTTACTTCTATCTAAAGAGCACTAGCAACTTCAGGATGACGGAATTGTAGCTGTCGCAGAGCTTGAATTTTGCTTCCACTTTTCCCAGAAAAAACCGAAGACATTAGCAACTTGAGAGAGGAAGAGTAAGCTGGAAACCATAGGATTGCGCCAGTCATTTTGTTGGGTAAAGGGGTAAATAAACATCTTGAAGTAAAACTTGAGTGGCTCAACCTTAATAGACTGAGATTTTCGCTGGCTCCGAATTCGATGAAAGCAATAGGCTCCTCGTCCATAGTTAAAATGTTGACGCCAAAAAGAAGCTAGAGTGAGTCTGTGGGCATGATAAACCTGCATCACTGAGGCATAGTGCATCGGTAGATTGTGGTGTTGCCAGCGATCGCAAAACTCTCTGTCTTCACCTGCTGCTAACGGAAAGCTCGTGTCAAACCCTCCTAGCTTCTGATAAGAAGCTTTCGGCATAGCAAAATTGTTAGAGGCGAAAAAATTCGCGTTTCCTTCAATCTGATTATAGTAATCATATATATAGTCAATCAGAATTTGGCTAGCGGTTGAATAAATATTTTGTGGTAAAGCATTGATAGTACGCCCTCCAATCAATGCATCTGGAACTGTCGCAATCGCATCTCGCAGAGCGTTGAGCCATGCAGAGTCAGGTTGGCAGTCATCATCCGTAAACACTAAGTATTGCCCTTGCGCTAGCGAGGCTCCTGTATTGCGAGCATTGGCAGGCCCAGCATTTTTCTGCTGAACTAGACGCAGAGAAACCTTCGTTTCAAATTCTGTCGTAACAGGTTGTATCGGGACAGAGCTGCCGTCATCTACAACGATGACCTCAATGCGATCGCGCGGGTAATCAAGCTGAGCAATACTTTGTAGACACTGACGTAGGCGATCGGGGCGATTGTAAGTCGGAATGACAATAGAAAATTCAGGATTAATAGAACTCATTATTAGAACCACAAAATATAGATCGACTGATTGATCGCTTCCGAAGCACTACTGTTGTATGTTCAAATCTACTGTATATTCCAATTTACTTTCATGCTTTGTTATAACGCCATGCTAAACATCAGTTTGACTAGCCAGCAATAGTTAACTATTTTTCAGCCGCTTTGGAAAGATCCCTAAAAGTAGATGTTTAGAGCCATCATACATAAAGCGCATTGCCTTGCTTGAGACATGAAAAGGGTGGATTTTAAAAGCCCACATCAAACTGGAGAAAGCAGCTCTCTGTTGCCCAAGCTTGCGTGACGTATGAGCATGTTTATAGACAAAATTAGCAAACATTTTTGGGTGATCTTCAAATATCTGTCGATGCTTTGTCACCAGATGGTTAAAGCTCACCTGTCGTAGAGCAGGATCTTTTGAAATCCTGGGGCCATCGTGAGCGGTCAACCGATAGGTTACAGCAGGTACTCCTAAGAGAGAACACACTGGATTGAGTCGTAGAAAAAGCTCGGTATGGACTCTTGAAAGAAACGTTTCGTCATACCCGCCAAGGCTCAAGAAAACTTCTCGCTCAACCACGAGCGTTTGCTTTGAAATAAACGATTTTCCTGGCTCTATCTCTTCTAAGAAGAAATGTGATCCGCGAGCTAACGTGGGTGGAATTCTGGTTTCAATCAACTGACCTTTTGAACTCACAACTTCTAGACCAGAGAGGACTGCGACTGGCTGCGGCAAAGTCGTCGTTTTGAGAGCATTGAGTGCAGTTTCTGCCATGTGAGGCAGTAATTGGTCATCGTCATCTAAATACGTCATCCATTTTCCCCGAGCCTCCCTGGCCCCAACATTGCGAGCCGCTGCCGTTCCTCGGTTTTCGGGTAAGCGCACCAGTCGAAGACGCGGATGTTCTGGTAAAACTACAGGCTCTGAAGATCCATCATCAACAACGACTACTTCAAAATCTTCTATGGTTTGAGCCAAAGCACTTTGAACGGCTACGGGCAGAAACTGAGGTCGATTAAGCGTAGGGATAATAATGCTAAGTTGCGGCTGAGTCATGGTTAGAAACGGAAGACGTAAACAGTAAGAGAATAGGAGTCAATAATAGTCAATCCGTTAATTAACATGAGAGGGCTGGGCTGCGGCTTCAATGGCCCAGGAACGAGGCTGGTAATAGCGGCATTTATTCATATCAATAGTAGATACGACTGTGAACCGAAATGCTTCTACGACATCAAACATATACATTGCATCTTTTTTAAGCCGAACTTGTGCGGCATAGGTTCCTGGCTCTAACCCGAGATAGGGAAGTCTGAGCTGTAGTTCAGACAATCCTGGAAACACTTCAAAGAAAACATCATCATTTTCTCCGCGTAGAGATAGCGTATTCCCAATACTATCTTCACCCCCAACTTTGACGATTCTGACGTTAAATGTCACGCCCGTGAAGTGATGGTGAGCTTCGCATGTCAAGCACAGCGTTATAGGTTCTCCGGTAGCCAAAGTCTGAGTCGGTTGTTCTTGAGCATCTCTGAAAAACAGGGCTCGAATATCGGCTCCTGCACTCTCTTGGGGGTCTTTCTCAGGAAAGGTTAGGCGGTTCTCTAAGCGTTCGGTGCCACTCAAAAAGAGATCATTTTCATACTGATCGATCACGGAGTTAACCTCACCGTGGGCAATTAATGCCCCTCTAGAGAGATAGAGAGCCGTATCACAAATGTTCAAGATTGCTTGGGCATTGTGATTCACCAAGATGAATGCAACACCCTGTTGTCGGAGTTCATACAGGCGGCGGTAGCACTTGGCTTTAAATCGAGCGTCTCCGACTGCCAATACTTCATCAATGAGTAGAATGTCGGGTTCGGTATAGATAGCGCAGGCAAATCCTAATCGGGCTGCCATCCCTGAGCTGTAAGTCTGAACCGGAGCGTCAATGGCTTCCTCAATTTCGGCAAAGTCTACAACGTCCTGAAATCGTTGCTCAATTTGGCGTGTCGAGAGCCCGAGAATAGACATATTCGCGTAAATATTTTCACGCCCAGTAAGAATAGGGTTGAAGCCCGCACCCAATGCAATGAGAGGAGCAATACGTCCCCGAATTCGGACTTGCCCAATATCAGGCTTAATCAGGCCACTGATAATCCGCAGTATGGTGCTTTTCCCTGCTCCATTGGTGCCTATCAAGCCCAGTGCCTGTCCTCGATGGAGTTGGAAGCTAATAGACTGAAGCGCCCAAAACTCTTGGGGACGGAGGCGATCGCTCTGTCGTCGCCCCCCCGTTAGATCCGCAGCAATATCTTGTACGCCGTAGAAGAGCGATCGCTTTAAATCACGACAAAACTTTTTTGACACTCCCTCCACAGAAATAACTGGAGCATCTTCAGGCTGATCATCATTCAATTGGTGCTGTATATCTAACCGCATCTTATGACGTTACCCTCTCAACCACATACGGTATAGCAATTCGAAATCCAACCCAAGTCAGCATCAGCCCTATCAATGTCAAGGCACTAACCACCCAAAAACCGACTGGATTAGACACGACTCCAGTCGTTGCCAATTCGCGGGTCGTCACAAGCAGCGGCGTCACCGGATTCCAAGCGACGAGCTGGCCAAACACTCCTTCTGTCGGTACAGGGTAAATAACTGGAGTGATAAAGAGCCAGAACCCCGTAATCATATTCAAACTTTTAGAAACATCCTGGTACAGAACCCCCAGAGGCGCAAGCAGTACCCCAAACAGTGTTCCCAACAAAACGAGATGAATCAAGGCTACCGGAGCGAGAATCACAGTCCAACTTATGGGCACTCGGAAATAAAGAAACAAAGCCACAATAAGTATCAGCTTGATCGCAAAGTTGAAACTGACTTCTCCTAACTTAGCCAGCACAATGGCTTCTCGAGGAAAGTTTACTCGTGCCAACATTGGTTTTGCTACAACAATCGCCTGTACTGGCCCCGTTACAGCATCTACAAACGTTTGCCACAAAGCCGTGCTGAACATGACATAGGCAGGGTAAGGAATATCGGTTTCTCCTACCGTGAACACATTGGCATTTTTGGCCAGAGTGAAGCCTATGGCCATAACGATGGGTGGAATAAAAGCCCAAACAACACCCAGTAAAGCCTGTCGATACTGCGCACTGATATCGCGCACCATCAATCGCCAAGCCAACTCGCGAGAGGCTAGCAAGTCGAGCCACATGGTTTTCAATAAAAAGCCAGGGCGACGCAACAGACTATCTGGGGTATGTACGATTTCAGGCGACATGGAAAAGTACCGAATGAAGCACAAAAATAACCATTTATATTTAGCGACCGGACAAAGCCGTCAAGCGCTCCGGTGAAGTGGACTGGGTTTGATCGTATTGCTGTTGAACTAATCCATGACGACGAGTTAAATACTGATTCACATGCTTTTCAACCCAAACCATCACTTTTTCTAACTTTGGACTGTATAAACCGAAGGTCAGTTTAAAGATGATTGGGGTAATCAGAGTCATCTTCCGTCGCCATCCTAACTTCTGATATTTAGTTGTGAAGTAAGCATCCTCCGCAAGGTTCCATTTGTCTCGTAAACGATGCAAACTAGCAAGAGTCCAAGCGTTGCTCCAGCGCAGCATATAGTAGTGAATGTCGGCTAAATTTTGGGGTGGCCCTGGTAGGTAAGTTACGAGGGAGCTAGGCTCAAAATAAACCGTTCCATTACTTTCTCTGACTGTCATGCAAAAGTCTAGATGCTCTTTTGTGTTGAGCATATCTTGATCAAGAAGACCAATCTCATCGAATATTGACCGACGTACCAATACACAATGAAATTCTGCTAGTTCTGTTAGTTCACGGCTTAGCTTACTACGCATTTCATCAACACGCTTGCCCTGGTGCAACATTTTTTCTCGCAGGCGTCTTCGTCCAAGTTTGTCTACCCAAACATGAGATTCACCCCCTGCAAAATGAATCTCATGATGGATAGGTTCATGCTGACACATGAGAGGGCCAACGACCGTAGCTTCCGTTTCTTCGGCGCACTCAACCAGCGCTTTTAGCCATCCTGGAGATACCAGAACATCATTGTCAACAAAGACAATATACTTCGTGTCTGAGTTTTGAATTCCTAAATTTCGAGCCTGATTTGGATATAAGTAGTGATCCGTCCGCAAAATTTTGAATCCCTTTGTTTGAGATTCATGTTCCAAATAAGATTTCAACTCTTTCGGAGAATTGCCGTCAATGTACAATAACTTAAAGGGTATCTCCGTGTGCTCATATACGCTCTCTAGAGAAGCTGAAGCACAGCTAAAGCGCTCTCTAGGTACGACGATAATTGTGACGATTGGCTCAGCCATGAGTGACACCTCAATTAACTAGAAAACAAAAGTATATAAAAGTAAAAAGCACTGCACTAAGAAGAAGTTTGTTTCTTGTGACTGTCTAATTCGTTTTCCCTGTTTCTGTAAACTGAATAATTAACTATCTCTTTTCAACCTTGGTCAGTAACTGTTTATAATGCGACACGAGTTTATCATTTAGTCGTTCTAGGTCGAAGTGATTTGCGACAAACTCACGGCCTGCCTTTCCCATCTCAGGCCAGTTTTCAGGGTGCTTTAGCATATGCTCTAATTTCTCAGCCAAGGCATTAGCATCACGTTCTGGTACTAGAAAACCCGATGTTTTATCCTCTACAAGTTCCGGAATCCCCCCATGAAGAGTACTAATGACAGGTAGCCCCATCGCCATTGCTTCTTTTAAAACGTTGACAGGTGCATCTTGGTTTCCATCAGACGCTGTGACGCTAGGTGCTATAAACAGATGACATGAGTCTAAAACTTCAATAATCTCAGACTCATTTTTCCAGCCTAAGAGATGAATGTAAGACTCGGCGTTGAGTTGATGGATTAGTTCTGTAAAGGATTGCTTGAGATCACCATCCCCGATGATGTAGTAACTGATCTCTGGAAAGCTATTTTTTTGTTGAGCAACGGCTCGAATTGCATATTCAATTCCTTTTTTTTCTACGAGCCGACCTACTGTTGCAATGCCAACGGGTTGACCTGGTGTCAAATAGCGTGGCCTAAACCTGAATTTATTAACATCTAATCCTGAAAAATGTACCGATATTTTTTCAGCATTCCATCCTAGTTCAACGACTCGCTTCCGAAAGAAATCACAGTTCGCTAAGCAGTAATCAACGTCTTTAAAGATCTGTCGATAGACTTTATCACCCCCCTCTTTGACATAGCAGCTTATATCATGGCCTCGAAACATAAGGACTAGAAGGGGAGACGGTTTTAACAGTCGCTTAAAGGTCAGACCTCGATAGCCCTGCGTTCCAAATTGACAGTGAATGATGTCATAGTTTGGCTGTTTTTCTGCTAGTGAAACTGCTGAGTAAAGCAGCCATAGGCTGGCCGCTTGCCAACCAAAAGCAAAAATATTGAGCGATCGCCAAATCAGTAACGGAGCTTTGTGAAAATGCGTTATGGCTAACCAGAAGCCTTTGAGTGTACGCCAAACATAATTTTGAGGAACCTCTTGCATCAAAAAGGTTCTCTCCCAGAGGTGATATCGATTTACATCAGGATGAACAACTGACCAATCTTCAATGTGATCTGTATACACATCCACTTCGTGGCCCCGATCAAGAAGCCCAGTCACTTGATTGAGAATAAAGGTTTCTGACAGCCGAGGAAAATGGCCGACTAAAAATGCAATTCGCATCGTCTCTCCTCATGCACGATTCGATACCCCACCAAACTTGAGCCGAAGGATTTCCCATGCGCTGATGTAGCGCACTAAAAGCATGACAGACGATACTTTTAGTTTTTGACCAACGCTATTGAGACGCGTATCTAAGAAGGTATTGATAGCAAAAAAAACAGGGGGCGTCAGATTTTGCGTGAGCGATCGCCAAAAGATACACTGCCGCTGCCAAGGAGTCGTTGCCCTATAGAGTTGAAGGTCATAATGGCCTCCTGCGAGTCGTCGAGTCCGTACATATAGTTCCCTGAAAGAGGAGCGTGTGGGATGTTGCACAATCACTTTCTCAGCATAAACTTGACGAAACCCCTGGGCGTGTACTCGCTTACCCCACTCGGCGTCGCCACTAGACTTGAGTCGGGCATCGAATTTGCCAACCGTGTCAATGACGTGCCGAGTCGTAAATACATTGGCTGTCGCCCCATAGTGGTGGTCTTCCACAAACTCTTGCTGGGGTAGGGCTCTCACACTTTCATAGAGTTCTACCATTGTGGGACAGCTAGGATTACGGAAAAATAAGCGTATTTGTCCAGCCACAAGACCACAGTTTGGGGTCTCCTTGAGGATATATACCCCGTTTTCTAACCAGTCAGGGGCTGGGATACAGTCAGCATCGGTGAAAGCCATGACATCACCCCGAGCCAGATCTAACCCTCGATTACGAGCAGCGTAAGACCCAGGGCTAGTCTCAGTTGCCACAGTCACCCAATCATAAGCAGCGGCGATCGTTTTGATTTGCTCTGGATCATCGGAACCGTTGTCTACAATGATGACTTCAAAGCGCGATTGAGCATAGCTTTGCTCAGATAGAGCAGCCAAACACAACTTTAAGCCGTCTGCATCATTGAACACTGGAACGATAACTGAGACGAATGGACTTGCTGGATACTCCATGATCCTCCCCTATTGCCCAAACTAGGCCACCGTTGATAATGGCTTAGAATCCGCATCATGGTTAGTCGATGTCTTTTTCACTTTTGACCACTCTTCATTGGTGAAGTTTTCGTGGTATGAGCGCTCAACATTAACATTCCATAAGTCATGGTCTTCACCCAGAATGTTCTGAGCTGCTAGCAGACCCGTGAGCATGGAGTGGTCTTGGTTGTTATAGCGGTGCATTCCATTGCGGCCTACTGTTTGCAGGTTTTCAAACGTTTTAAAGTAGTCTTGCAACACTTGCAAATGTTGGCGATATTCTCCGTCATAGACGGGATAAGCTTTATATTGTCGAATAACGCAGCCGTCTTCGACATCACCAGGCTTGACGCCTAAGTTGAGGCCAATAATTTCTTGAGTGGCCAGATCAATGAGCCGATCATCGGTCATTCCCCACAGATCGTCGCCGACGCTGCAAAAGTATTCCATTCCTAAGCAGGTCTTACTCAAGTCAGGCACCATTGCCGGACTCCAGTTTTTGAAGTTTTGAATGCGACCGACTCGAAATTCAGGACTGTGGATATAGAGCCAGTTGTCAGGAAAGAGATGCTCTCGGTTAACAATGAGCGACACAATCAAAAAGTCGCGATATTTCAAACCTTTTGCTGCAGCAATGACATCGTCTGGCGGAGCAGGCTCCATGAGGTGAACTAGGGCTGAGATCGGCATCGAGTTAACAAAGTGATCCCCAGATAACTCAAATGTGCGATCGCCTTGCTTAGCCAAGACCTTAACAATGCGAGAACCCTGCCGCTCGATCCGCACGACCTCAGTATTGAGATGAACTGGGGAGCCCTTTGCCTCTAACAATGTTTGGCAGCGCTCCCACATCATGCCCGGTCCCAGGAGAGGATAGTCAAACTCTTTGATCAAGCTCTTAGCATTTTGACTCCCAAAGATAGCATTCAGAACTGCTCGCTTCAGTGAAAGATTATTGATTCGCTGAGCGGCCCAGTCTGCTCTAATCTGGCTACAAGGGATGCCCCAAACCTTCTCTGTATATGTTTTGAAGAAAATTCGATACAGGCGCTCTCCAAAACAGTCAATCACCCATTCTTCAAAGGTTTCTGCCTCAAAGTTAGGATCTAACTTATGTTGAATCTTAGCCTTCAGATAACTAAACAGAATTAAAGTGCTACGGACAAGCCCCAGGTTCTTTAGTGTCTTGAACAAAGAAAGAGGATAGTCGTAAAACTTCCCTTCATAATAGATGCGAGATAATCGGGGAACTTGAATAAACTCATCTCCCAATATTTCCTTCCATATCGTCTGAACTTCATCGACCTTTGTGAAGAAGCGATGGCCACCTATATCAAAACGATAGTCTTTATAGGTTTCAGTCCGAGAAATACCGCCAACCTTGTCAGCTCTCTCAAAAATGATCGACTTAACATCGTGCTTAGCAAGCTCGTAGGCTGCAGTTAAACCTGCAGGGCCAGCACCGATTACAATGACGGGTTTGTCATAAGTTTGGGAGTTCATTTCTATTACTTTAAAAGACGGCACAGATGATTTCTCTGTATAGTGTCAAGAGACAACTTTTTTTGGTCGTTGAGCGTAATGTTGAACAGTGCCAACACCGTAAGCTAATCCACAATATGCAAAATAAAGCCAGTGCCACGGGATCATTTTCAGCATGAACCAAGTGCCTCGCTGACGCTGAAAGAATTGATAAACCCGCAGGTTATAAACCAATAAGATTATTGCAGAAGCTCCCGTTATTAACCATCCCTGAGGCCATATCAGCCCCCCTAGGGCAGAAGCAATCAAGCCAAACGTGAACACTACACTCATGCGAGTGGATAGGTTGAGATTGAGATCGTTATTCATCTGCTCTTGGCGCAGTAATAAAGATGTCCAGGGCAGTGCCCGGTAAAAAAACTCGGCTCGCAACAACGAAATGACCTCCCACCGTTTGAGATGCTTGACATACAAAGTCTTGCAAAGACGAATAGAGTGACCGTTTTGCCTTAGCCGATACCCGAACTCAATATCTTCAATTGAGGGTTTGCGATAGCTCTCGTCAAATCCTCCGACCTCGCAAAATATATGACGACGAACCGCGCCACACGCTCCCCAGAAAGTAGAAGCTTCTTCATTAGAGGTTTGGTGTGTGTAATGGTGAAATAAGTTTTTGTACTGAGATAAAAAGTTGGAAGCGCCAGGAGCATCATCGTAAGATCCGATAGCTGCTGCTAACGTTGGCTGTTCTGTGAAAAGTTGCGCCACCTGAGAAATCGTATCAGCCTGAATGGTGACATCGGCGTCAATAAAAAACAGGATCTCTCCTTGAGCCTTCTGAGCGCCTATATTTCTGGCCTGTGCTGGACCACCTGGAGACTCAGTTCTCAAGACAATGGCTCCAAACTGCTCAGCGACCAGATCAGAATCATCAGTGCAACCATCAGCTACTACGATGACTTCAGTCGGAATTTCATCTGGTAGTGGAATATGGTTAGATAAACTCTTTAAGCAATCTTGAAACGCAAGACCGCCATTGTAAACAGGGATAATGATCGAGATAAAGGGAGGTTTAGCTGCACACATATCTATATTGTGCCCAATGCCCAGTAAAAGTTAGTGCTGCCGCCGCACTTCGTTGCACATAGTACTCTTACCGTAGGTGTATCTCATCGCTCTTGACAAGATCAGCTTCAGTTATTGCGGCGTATCTTGCCAAATTTTTACAAGAGAAAAATTCCTTGTGCCGTGCTAACAATCTCTGCTAACAATCTCTGCTATCAATCTCTCAACAAATACTCTCAGCAAATATGACGATGCACTTGTCATATTAATGCGATATTGAAAACTCACATCAGGCTCAAGCGATCAATAGACGATGGGATACATTCATCACAATTTTACAGAAACCCCTATGGATATCCCTCAACAACTTACATTATCAAGAGCACAGTTCATAGTGATAAAGAAGTTGTAGATTATAAAGAAGTTATAAAGATGTTGTGCCCACTAGTCAAGTCAGAAGCTAGAGCTGCCAGTAGAAAGCGTTGCCAATTTTTCCGTATATCTTTTCAACGAAAGGGCGATCGCGCCATTTCTCAGCATTTATCAGTAAACTCTCTTGAAAAGCTTTCTCAAAAAATGTTTCGATGTGAGTAATGAATGACGGGTGATTGCTACAAATATTCAATTCGTCATTATGAAAAAAGCTGCGCGGATCAACATTAGCACTGCCCAGGCTAACCCAATGATCGTCAATCAAGATCACTTTCGCATGCATCATGCTAGGTTGATATTCATGAATTTTGACACCATTTGATAAGAGAGATTTATAGTGCTCTCGGGAGACATAATATACATAGGGTTTATCGTTGCGATGCCCCATTGTTAATATGCGAACCTCAATGCCCTTCCGACACAGATCTGCAAGCATTTGACAGGTTTTTGGGTCGGGCAATAGATAAGGGCTTGCCAGCCAAATACGCCGCTGAGCTGAGATCATACAAAGCTGTAAAAGACTGCGGATTGGAGAGTCGGCAGGAGTCGGGTCTTCACCGGGAGTGATCACAACAGGATGACAGTGGTTGCTTTTACTGCGGTCGGGAGCATGGTGGTTGAGGTTGACCTGACCTCCTGCATCAAGCCAGTGCTGCCAAAACAAACCCGTCAAAAAGCCTACAAGTCTGCCTTGCCATTTCACTTCAAAGTCAAGCCAGTCGATCGCCTCTTCCTTCGATTCGACTCCATCCCACAGGTCTGACATTCCGGCTCCACCGATCAGGGCAAAGGTTTGATCGATAATTAAGAGCTTGCGATGGTTTCGACGCAAGTAGTGGATGGGATCTCGCCACGTAAACGGATTAAAAAAGCGAACTTCTACGCCTGCACTTCTGAGCTGATCCCAATAGGCTGGTGAGATGGATTTGGCCCCATAATGATCGGCTAGCAACTGAACATGAATGCCTTTTTGAGCCTGCTGACAAAGGCTATCTCTAAAGGCATCGGCTCGATGCCCTGGCGTCATAATAAAAGTCTCAAATTGAATGCTGTGCTGCGCTTGGGCGATCGCTTCTAACCGTGCAGATTGAATATCGTCAACGTTTCCCCAAAATTGCGCCATCTCTCCCCACGTAGCGTGAGAATCAGAAAAACTTGCCAGGGTTGTTGCAAAATGACTCGAAGCGGCAGGCAGGCCAATCAGATGAGTCGCTGTTGTTGGCCGGAATGAGCCTCGAATGTAGAAGCTGATTAAGATGACGACGCCAGCTAGGAGCAAAAAAGATAATGCATACGTCATGGGTGCGGGCTCCTATTCCAATATCCTTAATCCTACTGAATGAGGCTCCATGCATTACTCTCCACAGATATGAGATACGCTTCTTTTGACGCAATAGTTCAAGAGTTCTTCTGTCGATCTTGTGAAGCGAGTGTCAGATCGTTACAAGCTCGCGGTGTCTTCGCATTGATACACACTCACTGGGCTAGCTAATCATAAAAGACCTTATGCTCACCTCTGTCGAATTGCCTATTCTCTATCTATAATGATCGGAAGGAATCTACGCTTAACGGTTTGCCTCTCTAAACGATTTCTGCACAGACAGGCAAGTGCTAATCAAATTTGATTTGGGCCATTGTTCTTAAGAGCCGTCACGCCTCTTGGGGTTTGCCTCATTACGTATCTAGTGGATGGAACTGATTCTCAACCATCCACTCTGAGGTCGTTCCCGGAGTCACTCTTGAGCGCTAACATGACATTGGTTAATCATGATGTTCTTGCCAAGGAGGGTTACCCTCCTACCGTTCTTGCTGTTGACGATGACAGCGACAACTTGCTGTTACTCGGTTATATCTTAGAAGGGTTTAACTGCATGACCTTAGCTGAGAGTGATGGTCGGGCAGCTCTAGAATTAGCCCAGAAAATTAAGCCCAAACTCATCCTGCTTGATATTCTATTGCCGAGTCTCAGCGGCATTGAGATTATCCGTCATTTGAAGTCTAATCCTCACACATGCGACATTCCCGTCATCGCCGTAACAGCATTAGCCAGACAAGATGATCAGGAAATGCTCTTGGCTGAAGGATTTTCTAGCTACATTAGTAAGCCCTACCTGTTGACCGAAGTAGAACGGATGATTGGTCGCTATCTGATTGAGCTGTAACAGCATCAGTTTTGTCTAAGGTGATTTTAAGTAGGCATACCTCCGTAAACATCGTTCTAGATTGCTGAAAGTATGGCCATCTCGACTGCGATCGCGTTGTTTTAATTGAATGGCCTACAACTTCAGCGAGTTGAGGAGTCTTAAAGAATTGCCGTCACGCTTGAAAATGTTGATGCTAGTGTCCTAGATTTAGGCTTAGCTTCTGATTGGTAGAGTATTTAAGGCACGAATCAGGCATCTAGACGCTACTTCATTCGTGCCTTGAACGCTCTATTGGTCTTTAGAGGCTCTTATGTTTGGCTTTTGATCTAGAACAACAACAATTGCCGTTCGCCCTGTCTCTAACTTGGCATCACTTAAGATATCGGTAATACCAACCTCAAGATGTTGGCTGATAACGGCTGATAGGCGAGGCCGAAAAGCGGTGTTCAGGTCTGAGCGGACTTTTTCAGCCAACTCAAGGTCTCCTTCTTCAGCAATTAATTGCTCGGGCTGAGTGATTGAATCTTCTACGATGATCATTAACTCACATTCAAACAGCTGACATGTCACCTTGCCCACGGCATGACCCAAGCTCTCTTTATAAAGCTTCTGGATCTCTTGTGACAGCGCTCGTTGAATTTGCCCCCGAGTCGGTAATTTCCGAGCAACATCCATACATTATTTCCTCACAAAATGGATTGCTGGTGTCAAGCCAACACCTGACGATAGATTCAGAGATATCTACCTTCCGCGCTCAGGTTAGCTCTACTACAAAAGGCTATTGGCTTATTGTACCCTCGACTTGTCAAGGAGATGTAGCGTTAACCACGGGGGTATTAACCTCTGCTCGCAGCTTACTCATGGAGTGCTTCTGGTCAGGCTGAGCGATCGCCTTGTGAGAATCTGCACGCTGGAGATCTGCGAGTTAAAGTTAGCAATGAAAGTTAGCAATGTATGAGGGGCAATGCATCAGGCTGAACGAAATGATTGGTTAGATGACTCACAACTTACGGGTGACTCGTAATCTCTCTGAGGATGGAAGCTTTATCACGCAGAGTCTGTTGACATAGATCTTGGCAGCGCATGTGGACAAAATGCTACGCTTGCCGGACTGCCAACGATAAGTACTCATGGTTTTTCAGGAGTTTTGGGAGCTGATTTTAACCTCACCCATTGTCCAAGAGTATGGTGTGGAGGGGCGATCGCCCAATGTAGGGTTGTTTTTAGGGGCAGATGCGGCGGTTGCTCTAAGCTGCTTTGGCGTGGCGATCGCTCTCTTCTCAATTGTTCGACGACGCGAGAGTCTGCCGTTGCGCCTGGAGCTTTGGCTAGCCACTATCTTGCTAGTCTGCGGGATCAGTCAACTTTTTGATATCTGGAGGGTGTGGCTTTCTCCCTTGTGGCTGCAAGACTCAAAAATGGTGTGGGTCTTGGGAGGAGGGCAATGGGCTGCCACAGTGGTGTTGCTCTATGCCGCGTTGAAAGTTGTGCTCGGTGTGTCGAAAAGAGCATCAACTTTGGCGGCAGCAGCTGACCAAAACTCGGGGTTGCCGTTAACTCAAGCAACAGAGGCTCATAGACCAGACGCTCAAGTAACAGAGACTCAAAATACAGATACCCAAAATACAGAATCTCAAAATACAGATACTCAAAATACAGAATCTCAAAGAACAGCCGCCCACAACCTAGACAAGAGCCAAGCCATTGAGTCTGCAATGCTGGCCAGCGAGACCCGATTTCGCAACATTTTTGGGCAGTCTTTAGAGCGGCTTGAGCTGTCTCTCCAAACTGCTCAAATGGGTTTTTGGGACTGGGATTTAGTTGAGCAGACTCAGGTTTGGTCGCTTGAAATGGAGTTTCTCTTGGGGTATCAGCAAGGTGAAGTGCGCCATTCTTATGACAATTGGGCACGCCGCATTCACCCCAAAGATCTGAAACTGGCCGTTGCTGATATTCAGACTACTATTCAAACTCATCAGCCTTTTATTACCCAATATCGCGTGGTGTTGCCCGATGGAACTGAGCGGTGGATTCATGCTCAGGGCTATGTGGTGCTTTCGCCGGAGCAACAGCCATTGCGATTGGTCGGCACCATTCAAGACGTGACGCAAACGGTTCATACTGAGCGATCGCTCAAGCTAAGTGAGGCTCGATTTCGAACTATTTTTGAACAGGCGGCTGTAGGCATGGCTCGGTTTGCTTTAGATGGCCGCTGGATTCAAGTTAACCAAAAGCTGTGCGATATTTTGGGATACACGGCGGATGAGATGCTGCGGCGCACGTTTCGCGACATCACTGACTCAGAAGACATTGAAACCGATCGCCACTACTATCAGCAAATGGTGGCAGGCAAGCTCAAATCATGCTCCTACGAAAAGCGCTATCGACACAAAAACGGTGATTCTATTTGGACGACCGTAACGATATCTAAGGAATTTAAACCCACGGGTGGCCTGCTCTGTTTTATTGCGGTCATTGAAGATATTGGCGATCGCAAGCAGGCCCAGGAGCAATTGCAGCGAAAAGCGAGGGAACTCTCGACTCTAAACCTTTTGCTGGCTCAGATGGCTACTCTTTTAGAAAAGCGCAACGCCGAACTCAACCAATTTTCTTACGTTGCCTCTCACGATCTGAAAGCGCCGCTGCGGGCGATCGCCAATCTGTCTCAGTGGATCGAGGAAGACGTGGGCGATCGCTTGCCACCCGAAAACCAATACCAGCTCCAACTCATGCGAGGCCGCGTCAACCGCATGGAAGCTCTAATCAACGGACTGCTGGAATATTCTCGCATTGGCTATCGCCAACACATGATCGAACAAGTTGATATCGGGGAGCTGATTGCAAATACGGTAGACTCCCTCGATCCTCCGGCTGCGTTTGAAGTGGCGATCGCCCCAAACATGCCGACCCTCAACACAAAAGTCGTGGCCTTGCAGCAAATTTTTTCAAATCTCGTCAGCAACGCCATCAAGCATCACAACCGTCAAGCAGGAAAAGTGGCGATCGCCGTTCAACCTATTTATCACGGCTATGAATTTGCGGTCAGTGACGACGGCCCCGGCATTGAGCCTCAATACTACGACAAAGTATTCAAAATTTTTCAAACCCTCAAGGCTCGCGACGAAACAGAAAACACAGGAATTGGGCTATCTGTGGTCAAAAAAATCGTCGAAACCGAAGGGGGAGCCGTTTGGATAGAGTCTGAGCCAGGGCAGGGAACCACCTTTCGATTTACTTGGCCAGAGTAGAGCACTGCCAAAAAACACTGCTGCGCCTCGGGTTGGCATCTGTCTGAATGGCACACCACGGTGACGGCAATCTGTCTGGCGATCGCAGTGAATTCCCTAGTGAATATCCCTGTGAATATCCCTAGTGAGTGCCCCTGTCGTTTCGAGTCCCTATATTTTGTGCCTCTAGAATCAGGTTGGCTAGGCTCAAGTTACTCCCCTTGACGGACTCAAATTAAAATACTCTGCAAGTACAATAGAGACTGCCTAGGGGTGTGCAATTAACTGATGGCGTATTTTATTGATGTCGCTCATTGATGGTTAGGTCTTCGGCATTCAGTCGTTGGAAAGGCTGATTGAGTCCGCCCTTTTTTGGGACTTGCGACGCTGTTTTGGGTGTCTATGGCTCTATTTAGGCTAACAGCAACTTGCGACAGCGATCGCACTAGGGAGCTTATAAGTTCTACATGACATGACGCGATGAGTACTGGTCGAGACAAGGCTGCTTAGTCCTCTCTCACCGTCTTTCTCACCACTTTTTGACCTAGCTTTCACCAGGTTCTTACTAACCGCAAGGTAGTTCAACGCGAGGTAGCCCAGTCGCCAATAAACCAATGCTCGTCACTCAAAATGAAAGCAGCGGAGAAGTTTAAGGAGTGCAACACTGAACGATATTTTTATCTAATAAGATGTTTTATCTATAACGTGTCGCAGACAGAAAATGATCGATCGGGCTACGACTCGGGTTACTAATATATTGCTTGTTGAAGACGACGAAGTCGATGTGATGAACGTCCGACGAGCATTTGAGCAAAACCAGATTATCAATCCTCTCTATATTGCTCGTGACGGCATCGAAGCCTTGGAGATGTTGAGAGGTAGTCGAGATTTTGCTCCCGTTATTCCGTGCGATCGCCGCATCATTTTGTTGGACATCAATATGCCCAAAATGAACGGCATCGAGTTTCTAGAAGAAGTGAGAACTGATCCGGCGCTAAGACTAACGCCAATTGTCGTACTCACAACATCAGATCATACGAAAGATCGGGTTGAAGCCTACAAATTCAATATTGCAGGCTACATGCTAAAGCCGCTGACTTTCGATGTTTTTTCAGACATAATGGCGACTCTAAATCATTACTGGAATTTGTGTGAAATGCCTTAAATCCCTAAAGCAAACGCTTTCAAGTGAACACGTTTAACGCGGCAAGAAAATCGCGAAATGTGTGGCTTTAGGAAGCTTAGTTTGATTGTTGATCAATAACGATAAAGATTAAAACCATGTCAGTAAGGGCTATGGATGACCTATTGCGAGTGTTGATTGTAGATGATGACGAAGCCGATCGTATGGCGATTCGTCGGACTCTCCGTCCCTCGTCTTTGCCGTTAACGATTGAAGAAGCAACCGATGCAGCTTCGGCGATCGCCATGATTCAGCATCAGACGTTTCACTGGGTGTTGCTCGATTATCGCTTACCTGACCTCGATGGCCTGTCTCTGGTTAAGCAGTTACGACAGCTCAATGTCACCATTCCACTTATTGTTTTGACCGGGCAGGGCGACGAGCAAGTTGCTGTCGAAGTCATGAAAGCTGGAGCGTCTGACTACCTGACTAAAGGGCGCATGTCACCAGAAGAACTCTCGCGACTTCTACATAGCTCGTTGCGGCTCTATCAGGCAGAACAGCAAACCCTTGCAGCCAACGAAAAGCTACGAGAAACGAATGAGCTGCTGCGGAAAAAAAATCAAGAATTAGAAGTTCAGCAACGCAAAATTGAGCAGCAAAACGGCCAAATCATTGAAGCCTATCGGCTTAAGTCTGAGTTTCTCGCAACTATGTCTCATGAGCTAAGAACTCCGCTCAACGCGATTTTAGGGTTTTCTCAGGTGCTCGAAAACCAGGCTCGTGGCTTACTGAACGACTATCAGATTGAGGTTGTCAGACGAATTTTTTCTAACGGCAAAAGCTTGTTAGCTTTAGTCAACGATATTTTAGATCTGTCTAAAATTGAAGCCCAGCAATTTACCCTGAAGCCAGCCCCGGTCGATCTAAAAAAGTTTGCCTTAATGGCGGTAGCAGAGCTAAAATCTCTGGCCGAGCGCAAAGACCTTGAGCTGCAAACCCATATCGAGCTTCAAAACTGCATCATTCAAGGTGATGAGCGATGTCTGCGGCGCGTGTTGGTTAACCTCATTGCAAACGCGATTAAATTCACTGATTCTGGATTTGTCAGGCTACAGCTCACAGACTTGGACGCAGAACACATTGAGATCTGTGTGCAAGACTCTGGCATCGGCATGTCGCCTGACCAGCTCCCTTATATCTTTGAGCTGTTTCATCAAGCCGATCAGAGTCTTCGCAGACGCCACTCTGGCACTGGGCTAGGGCTGGCAATTACGTCTTCAATGGTGCAAATGATGAACGGCGAAATTTCGGTTGAAAGCGTTGAAGGCGAAGGATCAACATTTCGGGTGCGTATTCCTCGCCAATGATTTGAGCCAATGATTGGAGCTAATGATTTAGAATTTTGCGCTTGATGGAAAGATCTGCACAAACAATGCATGGGGCGATCGCCAGCTTAATAATGGCGATCGCCCCATGCATTGGCTGGAACTCAATAATTATTGGACAGCAATTATTGGACAGCAATTATTGGGCAGCAATTATTGGACAGCTTTACAGCAGAGCCTCGCACCCTACGCATCAATTTAGCGATCGTGCTCCCATGATTTTAGAATCCCCATTTGCGCGTTGAGGAGTAGAGCCAAGGCTAGAGCAGTAGCATTTAGGCGATCGCTTTACGCTTTTTTGAAAGAGGCATTTTTGCGTCTTTCAGATTTGCTCCTTCCATCATGCAATGAACGAGATGGGTTCTAGAAAAATCAGCTCCCTGCAAATCGGCATTGGTGAAATTGGTTTTTCTGAGGCGGGCTCGACAAAACAGAGCCTCAGACAGTTCGGCACTGGTGAAGTTGGCATGGCCCAGATAAGCCTCGATCAAGCTAGATTGAGTAAATATTGCACTGTTGGCATTAACACCGCGTAGGTCAACCCGCTCAAGATTAGATCTGCAAATATTGGCCTCTTCCAGCGTGGCCATTCTAAAGTTGGCACCGATGAGAAAAGACTCGCTCAGATTAACTCGACACAGCCGCGCTCCAATCAGGTTTGACTCCGCCAAATCGGCTCGAATCATGGTTGCCCCCACAAAACAAGCTTCTTCCATGTTGGCTGCAATCAGTTTTGCGCCGATGAGATTACTGCCTGAGAGGTCAGTCCGCTTCATTTCTGCTCCGGCAAAGGTGGCACCAATGAGATTGCATCGAGTTAGATTAGCTTCCGTTAGACACGAACGGCTGAAATCAGCCAATCCTAAATCTGCACGCATCAGGTTTGCACCCTGTAAATCAAATCTGCGCAGGTTTGCTCTGCTCAGGTTTGATTCAGATAGATCAGGTGTAATGTGATACTTTACTCGCCACTCATTCCAGAGAAGGGCTCCTTTTCCAAGCAGGGCGAGATGATCGCGCTGTGCCATATCGATTTGCTCACATAATGAATTATTGGGAGTCAGGCATTTGCCCGGTATGGATAGATTGCCCTGTGACTAATTGTGTGACTTGCGAGGCAGGCTAAAGTGAGCGATGCGTTGAATTATTTATTGCAAGACTTCACACGTAGGCTTATGACAAATGTTAAGTGTGATCTGATACATCCATTGTCTCCGTTTGGGAGAGCGAAGTCGAGGCCATAGGGTAAACGCAAGATAAATTTTGAGTCAAAAAATGAACTAGATATCCGCTTACTTTTTGAAGCCACTGTATTTTTATGTCGTCACAAAGGGAAATGATCTTCCTTTGGAGTATGGCGATCGCGCTCTAGGCCGTTGCAGCCAGAAGTTTTAGCAGATCTACGGTAGGCCGAACGTCATGGGTTCTGACGATGCTGGCTCCTCGTAAGACCGCTGTTGCCGTTGCGCCCAGGGTTCCAAACAGGCGATCGCCAATGGGCAGAGGCTGTTCGACACTGCCTAACACCGCTCCAATGGTGCTTTTGCGCGAAATGCCAACCAAAACTGGATAACCCAACTGAAGAAATCGATCGGTCTGAGCAATGAGCTGAAGATTTTCGCTGACCGACTTGCCAAAGCCAAAGCCCGGATCGACGACGAGCTGCTGCACTCCAGCCGCCTCAGCAATATGAATTGAGTCTTGAAGAGACGCGGCGACAGCCTCCACCACATCATCGTAATGGTGCTCGTGGGGCATGGCTCCGGGCTGTCCTAGAGAATGCATCACGACCAGAGGCGCATTGAACTGAGCTGCAACAGCCGCCGTTTCTGGAAAAATCCGCAGTCCTGTAATGTCGTTAATCACGTGGGCTCCGGCCTCAAGCGCCGCTGCGGCCACGGCTGGCTTGTAGGTATCTACAGAAATGAATAGGTCAGGAAAGCGGGTGGCGATCGCCTCAATCACGGGCAGCACCCGTCGCTTTTCCTCATCTGCCGAAACCGCTGCGGCTCCCTTGCCATAGACAGAACCCTTGGGACGAGACGACTCTCCGCCGACATCGACTACAGCAGCCCCCTCTGCAACCATCTGCTCCACCTGCCTCAGCGCCGCGTCGCACGCCAAAAACTGGCCCCCGTCTGAAAACGAATCGGGCGTCACGTTCAAAATTCCCATAACCTGGGCAACTTGACCTGGACGACAATCGAGCGATCGCCCCCGACTGTTCAGCACAAACCGGGCCTCATCCCAATCTTGAACAGACTGCTCCCCTAAAACTGCCATGTCATCCCCTTAATCTAAAATTCCCAACCCAAAATCCCCGCCCCCAAAATCTACAGGACTGAGGCAGGTTATTGAAAGGGAGGGCACGCCGCGCCCACAATTTCAACGAGTTTATTTAGGCTGAGGCGAGTTGTGCGTCAGTCCTGATCTCATTCACCAATGAATCCGCAGTCCCTGCTCCCGAATATAAGCCTGAAGCTGAGGCATCTGCTGATTGGGCACAATATCCGCCGGGGCGATCGCCAGATTTTGCTCTCGCACCAGCCAGCCAGCGGTGGCTCCGGCGGCTGCGCCAATGCTCCATTCGCTGTAGTGGATGCGGGTCATCGCGTTGACAATATGAGTGACGGCGATCGCCTTGCTGCCCACAAGCATATTGTCTACATTTTGAGGAATCAGGCTTTCGAGAGGAATCGCCGTCGGCCTCACCTGATATTCCCGCACGGGAGCCCCAGACGCTTCGAGAGAGGGTTCCCAGTTGCGGTAGCGACAGCCGTGCATATCGAGGTCGTAGTGAACCAGAGCAACAGCCGTCTCATTAAACAACCGTCCGCCCGACGTATCCCAGCGCACGTCTGTGGCCTTCACCATAAAATCGTCTTCGCCATAGGCATTGCGTCCTAAAATGCGCCGCCCTTCTCGAATGTAGGGGGTGAGACTTAGCCCCGTTTGAGTACCCATCGGCGAGTCAACCCCATCGAGCAAGCTCAAGGAAAATCCGGGCTGAGACTGGCTCTCTAGTAACCAGCGAGCAAACAGCAGCGCATGGCTCGACCCGTGGCGCAGGGCGCTAGTGGAGATGCCGCCCATCCAGTTCAGGTATTGGCCCGACTCCGTAAGCCGCTCTTCCGTCAAAATCAGCGGCGGGTTCATCCAGTTCCAGTCGTTGCCAGGGTTCCAGTTGACGAGGGTCATGTCGCCTGGAATGGGCGTGCCATAGACGGGGTCGTTTTGGCTGAGGCTGACCATGCGGCGATAGTTGAAAAAACTCCGCCCCGCAAACATCGGCGTACCGTTGAGCGAATATTCTCGCCAGTGCTCAATCAGGTTGAATTCAGATTTGACTTGCTGAAGCCGGGTCAGACTTTCGCTGCCATCATCTCGAATGGCAACCACAAAGGGAAAGGTAAACGCCTGAGTGCAGTCGGGGTTGGCGATCGCCGGAGCGTGGTCTTCTTGAGTCATCGCAGCAGACTCTGATCCCTGGCGATGGGGAATTTTTGCCCAGCCCACCAGTTCTCCGGTGTCGGTGGCGTCGATGACGAGAAACGATCGCCCCGGTGGCGGTTCGAGCCGAATGGACGTTTTCTCAAACTCGTCATCTTCTGACCAGCTATACCAAGACGACAGCTCACTCCAGAGGCGGCCTTGGGGCTGATAGTCGGGACGGATGGGCGATCGCCGCACCCCATAAATCGCGGTGATGTTGCGCCCCGTCTCATCAAAGGTCGCGCCCTTGAATGCCGTTGAAGTACTCCAGCGACTGCCTTCTACATACTGAGCACTCTGCTCTAACAACTGCTGCGACGCGCGATCGCCCGCCTCAGGCGGAAAACACAGATCTCCTACCCAGCAGCTATTAAGCTGATCTACCGTGCGGGTTCCGGCACCTGTCCAAGAAGGTAACTCGATGGGCTGTTGGCCGATCAGGGTTTTGAATCGCTGCCAGCTTGTCGAAAACTTGTTGCCCTGCCGCATTGTCCACGATTCGTCGATGGCAGACACCCCTTGGGAGCTAATTTGCCCGCCGAGCCAGGGGGTGACTTCGATGAGGCAGGTCTGTGCGCCAGCAGACATGGCATGGGAAGCGGCGGCCACTCCTCCCAAGGTTCCACCAATCACCACCACCTCGCATTGCCACACTTCCTCAGGGTCAGGCAGCGGATACATGCGCGGGCGACCGTTAGGAGCAGGGACTTGAAGACTGGCGATCGCCTCAAATGCGGCGAGGCTGGCATCAGCTTCGACAAGAACATCTTGCCCATCAGCAATATCTGGCTCTGAACTGATCAAACTAGGCTGTAGCCATCGCCACGCCGTATGCCCCGTGAGCAGCAGCGAAAATGCCGCAATGCTGACAAAAACCGACAGCCGTTTAGAGCGTTTGAATCGCTGCTTTCTAATTTTTCGACCTTGATTCACTCAACCTGTTCCTGCTTGAGGTATTCGGATAGTCCGCCTAGGCGAATTGCAACAGCCACCCCGTGACAACAAACCGCACTAAATCATAGGCGCGATCGCCCGAAATTGCCGCAGTTGTTGCTGTTCCTTAAACTTGTGCCAGAGAACACAATGTCAACTGAAGATGATTCACCCTCATCATGCCCATCCAGCAGTCGTGGATTGAGGCGATGGAGAGAAATTCTTTCAGTGTCGAGGGTTCGCCAGCCTAGGTTTCACCGACCTAAGTTTCGCCAACTGTGGCGTGCTCGGCTGCTCCAAAGATGGCTTCTGGGTGACAGTAGTATTTAAATTCCATCAGATTATGGAACGGGTCTTCCAAGAAAAACGTGCGATGCTCTAGGGTCGAGCCTTCAAATCGACGTTTGGGTTCGGTGTAGAAAGGGAGCTGATTTTCCTGGGCACGCTCCAAAAGCGCTTCCCAATCGGCCTCTTCGGTAAAAACGAGGCCAAAATGACGAGGGTAAATGCCTTTTTGGGGAGAGGCGGAGTCAGGGGCCAGGTGTCCTACAAGCTGATGCCCGTAGAGATTTAGAATGATCGACTTCTCATTGGCTCGCCCAATTTGACAGCCTAATTTTTCGCCGTAGTAGGCTTTTGCTTGGTCAACGTTATCAATCGGAAAAGCTAGATGAAAGAGTACTTCAGCCATGATGAGTCCTTGATTCCAGCAACGTGGGGCCTGACTGATTTTAGCGATTTATTCAGCAATTCTCAGTTTGGCGAATTGGCTATCTGACTACGCTTCCGACTCGCCCGCGAATCAATTGCGGGCTAATGAGTGAAAGCCCCGTTGGGGCTAAGAACTGTCGGCTATCAGTCCCGAAGGGACTTGATCGTCTGTAGCCCGCAATTTATTTGCGGGTGTTGGGGCGTAACCATAATGAGAATTGCTGCTATTTAATGCAATCATCATGCCTCAAACAGGGCTAACTTTGGCCCGATGCAAGAGCTTACCTCGATGGTAGTAGCCGACATTGCGAACTCGAACAAGTTGACCCGGCTCTGCCGCACCTCCCATGAGCTGATGCTGGGTCGGGTCGTAGGGCAATTCGGCTCCTACGGTGGCGATCGCCTCAACTCCCCACTGCGCCAGCAGTTTCTCGATCGGGCGTATTAAAGGAACGACTCGACTCGCTGGAATCTCTGCATCCTCTTGGACTTTGGTAACAACGGTTGGCCACAGGGTCATCCAAGTCTCTAGGGTGTAGAGTGCCTCTCGCTGAAACTCGATGGTGAGGTCAGCTTTCTGCTGCTGGAGCTGGGTCTGGAGTCGCTCATATTCTTGGCGCAGAGCCGATTCCAACGAAGCCGGAGAAGCCGAGATCGGGGGCGCGTCTACCGTGGTCTTAGAATCTGACAGCGGCAGTGAGGTAAACTCCTGCATCAGTTGAAACACCGGGCGTTGCAGAGCCTGGGCGAGACGACTCAGGTTTTCCAGACGCATCTGCTCGGCCTCCCCCCGCCGCAGTCGCAAAATCTGTCGCTCAGAGACTTCGGCCTTGTGGCTCAAGGCGCGATAGCTTTCTAGCCCAGCAGACTGCATGTGCGATCGCAGTCGAGCCGTATACTCCACGGCAATGTCTTGTGGCATGTCTTGCTCGGGCGGCAACTGGTGCTGATCGGGCGAAGGGGCGCGAGCGTCGTTCATCATAAGGTCAGCACTAGGCAAGATGCATCTTCAACACAGATCGGGGCGCGCGTCGCACCCGGCAGCGGATGCTTGAGTGACCTAGCCGATAACAGGCTTCATAGCGATGGCATCCTGAAAACCCGTAGAACTCTCCATCGACTTCCAACACGTCAATGGGTTCTTGAAGCCCAATATCTTGAATGGATTCCATTAAAGCGTGAACTTTTTCGGCGTTGTTTTGTCGATATAGAGGGCGTCGAATCTGATCGATCGGGATGTCTTGAATTCTCATGGTGATTGTTTGCGAAGATGCGCCAACACATGAGCAATCTCTGCTTTGCCCAAAGATTGCCTCGATTTCTCTATTTAAAGCATACTCGTCATGAGTACGACTTTGCAATTCATCTTGCCTTGGAGCAGACGCCTGTGGCGAAAATGATGGAAAAAATCTGGGAATAGTCCGCCTCATTTTTGATGAACTGAGATAGCATGAGCAATATTGTTCTGCCTCATGGGTTCGATCTTATGTGTTGACTGAGGAAAAGGTCAGAACACTGAACAATGGATATTAGGATCTCCGGGGACGTACTGCCAGCTCGTTGAATCTTTAAGTATGGGCTTGAGGATTTAGACCCTTTGAGAATTTAGACTTTCAAGATTAGACTCTCAAGCTTTGATTGCTCCAACTTTCGACCGTTACAACACCTGACTTGCAACGACTTAACTGTTATTGAACTGTTTAAGGCTCCTCTACGTCATATGGCAGACTTCTCTCCTTTCCGACTTTTAAATTCTGCGTCGGTTACTCGATGCGGGTGGCGCGCGCTCCTTGTGGGTCTAGGAGTTGTTTCAGGTCTAGCCGGAACAACTTCGGCTGCGATCGCCAAAACTTCGCCGATGACGCGATCGCCCTTTCGGGTAGCCCAGGCTGCTCCGGGGTCAGCCGCCAATCCGATCATGGATGTGGGCATCGTGCAGCGATTTGGCGATGAGGCTTCTGACGAAATTACCCTAGAGGCTCTGGGGGGCGATCGCCTCACGGTGACGCTAGTTACAAGCGGCCAAGAGCAAACCGTTGCCGCTTCGACGGTGACGGTTGATGTGGTGATGGAAGCGCTAGCCGCCCCTGAGGTTGTCGAGCGGGTGGTGCTGAGCAGCCACCGCAGTTTTGAAAGTGCCGAAGACAGTGCCAACTTCTGGCGTTCTCAGGGCATTGAGGTAGAAATTGCCCAACCCAAGATGTGGGAAGTGTGGGCCAAGCGCGATATTTATCGGACGCCCCTGTTGCGCCGCTTGCTGCTGCACAGCATTCAGGCCAATGGCACGAGGACGGCGTTTTTAGATGCTGAAACTCGGCGGCAGCGGCCTCAGGCGTCTCTGGTCATGAATGGATATCGCTATGCGCGCGATCGCTTTGAAATCCGCAGCAACAACAGTCGTATTCGGGTCGAGCATGAAGACGGCACTCAGCGTCTCTATGGCGGCGAGATGCGGTTTCAGCCCAACAGCTACGACACCTATACCCTCGTTAATGAAGTGCCCGTCGAGACCTATCTGCGGGGCGTTGTGCCCCACGAGATTGGCTTGGGCGCACCCCGCACGGCTATTGAAGCTCAGGCAGTTTTGGCGAGAACTTATGCTCTGCGAAATCTGCGGCGGTTTAAAATCGATGGCTATGAGCTGTGTGCGGATACTCAATGTCAAGTCTATTGGGGGCTAGGCGGAGCGGCTGATGTGACCGATCAGGCGATCGCCGCGACTCGCAGCCAGGTGTTGACCTATCGCAATGAGCTGATTGACGCCCTCTACTCTTCTACGACAGGCGGCATCACGGCTCCCTTTAGCCATGTCTGGAACGGCAGCGATCGCCCCTACTTGCGGGCTGTGATCGATTCTGTCAACAACCTGTGGGATCTGTCTGCTCGTCCTCTATCCAACGAGCAAAACTTTCGGGCATTTATGAATCTCTCCTCTGGGTTTAACGAAGAGGAATGGGACACCTTCCGTTGGCGACGCGAAGGCACTTTAGAGAGCTTGGCGGACGATCTGCGGAAATATTTGCGGGTGGTGCAGCATCCTCTGGTCAATTTTACCCGACTAGAAAGGCTGGAAGTCACCGAACGGGCACCCTCAGGCCGAGTGCAAACCCTGGTTGCCATGACTGATCTAGGTGCGATTGAGTTGAAAAAAGATGAGGTGGTGCGGGCGCTGTATCCGCCTCGCAGTACCCTGTTTTATCTAGAACCTACGTTTCAGGCGCAAGCAAGTAACCCGACTGAACCTGGCATCAGGCCAATTTCATCTAGTGCAGCGGCAGGAGCGGCAGTGGCGGTGGCAGCTAATGCTCAAGATACTGACCCATCCGAGGAAAGTCTTGAAGGCAGTTCTAAATCGACCCCTGATGGAGCAGCGCTAGACAAGCAAAATCCGACTCCTGTGCTCAAGGGCTATACCTTTGTTGGGGGCGGCTTTGGCCACGGAGTCGGCATGAGCCAGACCGGAGCCTATCGCCTGGGTGAACTGGGGTGGTCGAGCGATCGCATTCTCGACTTTTACTATCGGGGTAGCGAGCTAAAGGTGCTCAACGAAGAGATTGTCTACTGGCGTGAACCCAACCAGACACCAGACAATACCGCGTCAATGCCTGAAGACACTGAGTCAAATTCTGCAAGCCAGGAGAGTCAAGATCCGGCTGCGCCTTCGCTAGAGTTTTGATATGGCGCTCGGCTTGTAGGGGCGCTTGGCTTGTAGGGGCGCTCAGCCGAGCGCCCCTACAAAATTCCCCATAGATAGATTCCGCATAGATGGAAAATAGGCCAAACCGCTAGGCCAGATGAGACTAGGCAGACCGCTGAGCCATGCGATCGCGAATTCGCTCAATGCTACCTGTGGGAATGGCCGCAATGAGCTGCCGAGTATAGGCTTGGCTGGGCTGACGATAAATATCTTCGGCAGGGCCAATTTCCTCGACCTTGCCGCGATTCATCACCATGATGCGATCGCTCATAAACTTCACCACGCTGAGGTCGTGGGAAATGAAGATGTAGGTCAGTCCAAATTCGCTTTGCAAGCCTTTCAGCAAGTTCAGCACCTGAGCCTGCACCGAGACATCCAGCGCCGAAACCGACTCATCACAGATGATGAACTTAGGGTTGAGGGCGAGAGCACGGGCAATACAGATCCGCTGACGCTGACCCCCCGAAAATTCATGGGGATAGCGGTCAATAAAATTGGGATTGAGGCCAACCCGTTCTAGCAGTTCAGCTACCCGCATTCGTCGCTGGCGGCGGCTCTGACCCACCTTGTGAATTTTGAGGGGTTCCATCACGGCCTCCCCAATGCTGATGCGAGGGTCAAGTGAACTAAATGGATCTTGGAAAATGATCTGCATATCTCGCCGTAGCTGCCGCAGTTGCCGCGACCCCAAATTCATCACATCGACGCCATCGAAGAGAATCTCTCCCCCCAAGGGCTGAATTAGCCGTAGCAGACTCGATGCCAGGGTGCTTTTGCCACAGCCCGACTCCCCTACCAACCCGAGAGTCTCCCCCGGATAGATATCGAAAGAGACATGATTGACTGCCATGAGATAGCGCTGGGTGCGCCCTAAAAAGCCGCGAATGGGAAAGCCCACCCTCATATCGCGCACGCTAAGCAGAGGGTTTTGTTGCTGAAGCTGCCCCAGTCGAGCATCAAGCTCATCTTGGCTGACGCACTCTGACTCCCCAAAGGTCAGAGTAGAAATCTTTTCTTTGATGACGGTGTCTCCGGCCTCATCTACGGTCACGTCCATAAAATCAGACACAGTAGGGAGGCAGCGCAGTCGCTGATCAAGACGAGGCCGACAGGTCAGCAAGCCTTTGGTGTAGGGGTGTTGAGGATTTGAAAAAATATCAAGAATCGTGCCGTATTCGACGATCTTGCCGCGATACATCACCGCCACCGAATCGGCAATTTCGGCAATGATGCCCAGATCGTGGGTAATGAAAATCATCGACATGCCCCGGCGATCGCGCAATTCTCGCAGCAGGTCGAGAATCGTTGCCTGCACCGTCACATCTAGCGCGGTCGTTGGCTCATCGGCAATCAACAGATCAGGATTACAGCAAATCGCCATGGCGATCATCACCCGCTGAATCTGCCCTCCCGAAAGCTCATGAGGGTAGCGGTCGAGCATAGCCAGCTTTTGCTGGTTGACATACTCATCAATATCGCCGTCAGGCGGAAAGGCATCGTCAGCCATAGGCGCTGTGCTTGCCCGATGGCTGCTGGAACCCAAAACACGGTTTTTCCAGCCGTCCACATAAATGTGGCGCATTTCCTCATCGCTCGGCAGCAGCTTCACCTCTTGCAAGAGGCTGGCGGCATGGCGGCGAGCAGCCGATTTAGAAACATCTTCGTGTTGACGAATCGCTTCTATAATCTGAAATCCGCAGGTGTAGACCGGATTGAGGGAACTCATCGGTTCCTGAAAAATCATCGACACCTTACCGCCTCGATAGGGCTGGATTTGCTCCGGCTGCAGGCGGGCAAAGTCAATAAATTCGCAGGATTGCTCTCGATAGTTAATACTGCCCCCAGTGACTCGTCCCGGTGGGCTGGGCACCAATCCCATGATAGAGAGTGCGGTCACAGACTTACCCGACCCTGATTCGCCTACTATTCCTAAGGTCTGACCGCGCTCGACCTCAAAAGAAATTCCGTCAACGGCCTGAATAATGTGGGTGTCGCCCTGGAACTGAATCTCTAAATCGCGAACCTCAAGAATCGTGTCACTCATGCAGGTGCTGTGTATTTCTACGTGTTGTCAGGCATTGTAGCAGCCCTAGCTTAAGGTTGGAGGGCATTGTGGACATTTCACGCCATGATTGCGATGCTCAACGATAGATTTCGCCATCGGGCATGGTCGCGCCGCTGAGAATGGCTCCGGCTAGGTTGGTGCTGCTTATTTCAGCTCGAATTAAGCTGGCTTCGGTCAAGTCGGTTTCGGCTAGATCCGTTCTGGCTAGGTAGGCATCGGTAAGATTTGCCTCTCGCAACGACGACCCGCGCAGGTTGGCTCGACTGAGGTTGGCGCGGCTGAGCTTGGCTCCGTCTAAATTGGCTAGGGGCATGTTGACTTTGCTTAAGTCTACATCGGGCAATAGCGCATTCTTCAGATTGACCGTTGCCATATCTGCTTCGGTCAGGCGCGATCGCTCTAGCCGAGCATTCATCAAGTTGGCGTGGCGCAAATTAACATGGGTGAGATTGGCCTCGGTCAAGGTCGCTCCGGTGAGATTGGCATCACTCAGATCGGCGTTGCTCAGATCTGCATCTCGCAGAGTCGCCTCGCTCAAATTGGCTCCCCGCAAATCTACCTTTGATAAATCTGCTCCGGTGAGGTTGGCCCCCCGCAGATCCACTTTCCGCAAATTGGCTCCCCGCAGATTTGCAAAATATTTACGATTCTCTTCTCGTAAATTGACCCCTCGCAGACAGGCTCCAGTCAGATTGGCACCGCTCAGATCAGCATTGCGCAGATCGGCCCCAATCAAGTTGGCATCGAGCATATCGGCCAGGGTTAAATCAGCACTGCGCAGATCGGCTCCTTGCAAAATTGCGCCATGCAGATTGGCATTTCTCAAAACAGCTCGCACCAGATTGGCCTGACTCAGATTGACTCCGCTCAGGTCTGCGGCATCTAAGTGGGCATAGGTGAGACTGGCGCGACTGAAATAGGCCAGCACCAGAGACGCATTGCGCAAATCGGCTTGTTCTAGGTTGATGCCGATCAGATCGGTGCCTGATAAATCGGCTCCGCTGAGATTGATGCCCGGAAAATCAGTTTCGTTGCGTCCGTAGCGCTCCAAAAGTTCAGCGATGTTCATGGTTGTCGTGGTGGGAACAGAAAAAGGTTAAAGACTCAAGATTCAAGTTGGTTTCATGAATCGTTTGATCCATGAAACTAACTTAGGGACTTGCACACAAAAAAGATACCTGTCAGAATGGAAGGGATGTCGATTTCTTCTCACAGATGATGCTCAGCGACCCCATCAAAGCAACCCTTAAGGATGCCGCTCGCAAGTTAACAGGCCCCAA
>JBARXP010000161.1:0-12172 GCA_049647405.1 Elainellaceae cyanobacterium
ATGTCATCACCTCCCTTCAGGTTGGAGAGTTTCGCGTCTGCCTGATCGCCATGGGCAGCCTCACCGACGACACGGTGACTCTCCCTGTTGCGGTGCTGCGCGAGGCCGACTCTGCCGCTCACTTTTATGTGCTGGTCGAGGTGCTAGAAGAACAGCAGCAGGCGCGCATCCACGGCTATTTTCGTCACGACCAGTGGCAGCAGTGGCAGACCCAGGCCAATGACCCCGTCCAAGGCGTTGTGGTGGATGAAGAATCAGGGCAATGTCGCGTACCTCTGACTCAGTTTGTTGCCGATGGCGATCGCCTGCTGCTCGATCTGCGCGTTCTTTCGCCTGAAGCGATTCCGCTTCCAGAGGGCGTTCAGGCTCAATCCGAGAGCGTTTCGGTGGGGGATGCTGCCGCAAATTCTAGGGTCGATCGCCTGCTCGATCAGCTTCAGACTGTAGCCGATCGGGCGCTCAACGCCGCCACCTGGGTGAGCGATCAGCTCGATGAGGTCGCCGCAGATCTCTCATGGTCGCTGATGCCAGAACTGGTGACGGGGACGACTGGCCTGCGGTCGGGGGCGATCGCCAGCGGCGACTTTGCCACAGAAGAGGCGATCGCGGATGTCTTTCAAGATTTACAATCGTCTGGGCAAGAGATGCCGATGTCGGTGCGAGGAGCCTATCGCGACCTCCGCTGGGGCAAAGCTGCGGTGCGGCTCCATGCTCTTGTGTGGGATATTCCCGATGCAGAGTCTGAGCCAGAATGGACGCTGCTGCTGGTGTTGAGTCCGTTGCCTAGCCATACTCTGCCCACAGGCTTGACCTTAACGGTGCGAGACGAGCACGATATTTTGGCCGAGCGAGGCGTGTTAAGTGAAGATGACGATGGTTCTCTCTATGCTCAGGTTATTGGTTTTCAGCAGGAGATGTTTTGGGTCACTATCGACTTTGGCAATGGGGCGATCGCCACGCTGCCTCCCTTTGCTTTTCAGCCTTAACCAGAAACTTGCCCCCGAATCCTGCCCCTGAAGCCCTATGTCCCCCACGTTTTCCCCCACCGTTCGATTAAAAGTGCAGCAGGTTGAGCAGACGTGTCTGTTTGAACTAACCTGGGGCGATGGGATGCAAATCATGACCCAGGTGCCTGCCCCAGAGCAAGTCTTTCGCTGCTATGCGGAGTGGCAGCGGGCGTATTTAGGATTTTATAAAACGGCTTCTCTGACGCTTTCGACGCCGATTCAAGGGTCGCCATCATCATTACCAGAGTCTAAACCAAAGTCTGAATTGCGCGGGCGAGCCGTTAGCAGCGGCAAGGCTCAGGTCACGCCTCAAACCCGCCACAGCAAGCTCATTCAGGCCGAAGCGCTGCTGCTCTATGAGTTTCAAACCTGGCTCCGCAGTGCCCAGCTCTACGATATTCGAGCGACGCTGGCCTCGGTGAGCCAATCTTTGGCGGATCAAACGAGACAATCGGCTGCGGCTCTGACGCTATTTCTCACCTGTGCTCCCCTGGCACTGGCGCGGCTGCCCTGGGAAAACTGGGAAATCGGCACGGAGTTTGCCGCTGCTCAGACGCTGCAAATCGTGCGATCGCCCGCCAACATTCGCAAGCCGTCAAACTCCAAGCCAAGCGGACGGCGGAAGCCTCGCGTTCTTGCCATTTTGGGCGACGACACAGGGCTTAGCTTTCAGGCCGATCGGGTTGCGGTGCAGTCGCTGGCGCGCATTGCGGAGGTAAAGTTTGCGGGCTGGCAGCCGGGACAAACGGCCACCGAGGTGAAAGACACGATTTGTGAGGCGCTGACCGATGCCACCGGGTGGGACGTGCTATTTTTTGCCGGACACAGCAACGAAACGCAAATCACCGGAGGAGAATTGGCGATCGCCCCTGGCACCTCGATCAGCCTGCGGGATTTGAGTCCCTTCTTGAAAATTGCTCAAAATCAAGGTCTTCAGTTTGCCTTGTTTAATTCCTGTAGCGGGTTGAATATTGCCGAATCCTTGATTGACACGGGGTTTAGCCAAGTCGCTGTGATGCGTGAGCCAGTTCACAACCGGGTGGCGCAAGAATTTTTGGTGCAGTTTTTTCAGGCTCTAGCGGCTCATGAAGACGTACAGACTGCGCTCCGCATTGCAAGCCAGTTTCTAGAGGCGGAGAAGTCTTTCGATTTTCCGTCGGCGCATCTGGTTCCTTCTCTGTTTTGCCATCCAGGCGCGTCTCCGTTTCGCATTCCCCCGGCGGGATGGCGGCAAGTCCTTCTGCGTGCCGTCCCCCATCGCTACGAGGCGATCGCCCTAGCCAGTTGCCTCGCTCTAGCTTGGCTGACTCCCGTTCAAGACTGGATGCTCGACCAGCGCATTGGCATTCAGGCTCGCTATCGAGTCATGACGCAGCAATTTCCGGTTGAAGCTCCGCCCCCGATTGCTCTCGTGCAGATTGATCGAGAATCGATTAACCGTGCCGTGAATGTCGAGGGCATTGACGGCATCGATGGCATCAACATCAACCCGATGGATCGCCGCTATCTGGCCGCTGTTCTTGATGCCATGGTAGAGCATGACGCCCGTATCATCGGCATCGATTATTTGCTGGATACCGTACAAATTGAGAATGACAAAAGGCTGGCTGAATCGGTGCAGGCAGCGGTAAGCCAAGATAAGTGGATAGTCTTTGCGTCGTTGCTTCAGGCAGATGGCGCAGTGGGAGTGCTGGAACAAACGCAGATTACCCATCCGGCCTGGAGTCTGGAAGGAAGCATTAATGTTTATCCCGACATTTTGACCCTGCTTAATCCGGGTGAAACCTGCCGTCAGAATTGTCCTTTTGGGTATCTGTTAGCACTGATTTATCAGTTAGAAGGGCTGTTAGACGGACAATTGGAGGGGCAACTAGAAGGGCAACTAGAAGGGCGATCGCCCGATTCTGTTCTTTCTCCTGCGGCTCAACTTGCCAACTTTCCTCCAGAGCAGGCATTTCAGACCCCGCCTGAAGCTACACCTGAATCTCTCAAAGATCGGCTCATCAATCAGGTCGAACAAGAAAGCGAAAGGGACGACGATTTAGCGGCGCTCCATCGCTTTCGCTACCATCCCATCAGCCTTTGGGCTGTCAATACGCTACGCCGCTTTTGGCTGCTGCCTGTGATCGACTACTCCATTCCCCCCTCTCAAGTGTATATTCGGATTCCGGCTTGGGCACTGCTCGAACCCAACGCATCAGATACTCCCGACGCGCTACGCAGTCTCGATTTATCGAACCAGATTGTGATTCTAGGCTCTAACTATCCCCAGGCCGGAATTCGAGGTGAAAAAGTCGAATCAGATCGGTTTGATCGCCCTGGAAGCTATGCTTACTGGATGAATCGAGGCGACGATCCTGACCTCGAAGGGCTGGCCCCCTCTGCGCCACCAGACTATATTACCGGGGCAGAATTTCACGCATACAACACCCACCACTTACTGACCCATCATCGAGTCGTCTCGATTCCAGCATTTTGGGTCGTCGGGATTGCGGCGATCGCCAGCAAGGGCATTGCCTTTGGCCTCCGCCGTTGGAATCCGGCGATCGCCCAGTCCTCACGAGCTAACACCAATCATTTTTTAGGAGCACGCCTCTTGTTGCCGCTAACGCTAGTGTTGCCTCAAGTCGTCCGCCGTTCTGCCCCAAAGCAGCGCCAGATGCTAGTGGCCGGAACCACCTCTCTCGTGCTCACAGGCTATGGCTTGGCTACGCTACAGCTTTATGTTTCAGCCCAAATCATTTTGCCGTGGGTGCTGCCGTCTATCGTCGTTTTGGCATACATCTTACCCGCCATCCGGAGTAAAAAATCATGAAGAGTTCTGCGTTCTTTCATGCCAATCAGGGCGTGCGCCCTCCATAGCAGTATCTGCCCTTTGTCGTATCATCGTCTAAAGTTTGCAGGTACTGCCCTGCATGTTGCCCCCTTCCTGAAGTCGTACCGATCAAGTGTGTACATCCTAGTGAGATTTCTATGCAACCTGCCCCATACAAGCCCCCATTAAATCTACGCTTACGAAAAGCCGCCGCCGCTGGCGCTTTTATGCTTCTATCCTTCTCAGCCCTAGTCTCTGGAATAGGCATTGCCCAAGCTCAGTTGGGCACCAATAACCCTCCGCCCCCAGGTGGAGGAAGCCAAGCCTTTAATCCGGTTGAGTCTCTTGATGAGTTTTTAGATCTCGGCGCATTGGGTGATTCGTCACCCCCACCGCCAGGAGGAACACGAGGCAATATCTGTGCCCTCAGCCCTGGAACCTTCGGCCCCGTTGACCTGACCTGGAGCGATCGCCCCGTCTTTGTTTGGCGTGGAGGCGCTGTGCAGTTATACGTGCAAGAGTACCGTCCCTTTAATGACTCAACAAATGATCCACCAATCTGGACGTTTGACCTAACGGCGTCCAGTTCTTCACCCGATGGACTGACCTATATTGTTCCTTATACAGGTGAGCCGTTGAGTCCCGGCATTCTTTACGAATGGGTGCTAGTTAATGGTGAAGGTGATGATATCGACGAAGATTCTTATATCTTTGAGGTCATTGGTGGCGACCAGCGGGCAGAAGTCGATCTGGCCCTCGCTGAGATCTCACCTGAGGGGCTGTCGCCTCAGGCTCTCGCCCAAGAGCAAGCGCAAGTATTCTTTGGAGCCGATCTGTGGTCAGACGCCATCAAGGTGCTGCACGACAACGATTTATTGGGAGAGGCGTTTGTCACCGATGTTTGTGTGATAGAGGCAGAACCAGAGGCAGAATCAGAACCAGAAGCAGAAGCAGAAGCAGATCCAGAACTAGCTGAATAAAGAGGTTTGGAGCGATCGCCCGTTGACTTGGCACTTTCGTCTAGATTTGTGGCTTCTAGGCTTGTGGCGATCGCTCCTCTGTAATCTGGTGCTGTAAGCGAGAGGTGAGCTGCCGCAGAATCATGTTTTGCTCGCGGCTCAGCTCTTCTAGCCGAATAAACATGGCAATCACGTCTGCATTTTGGGGATCGTCTGGGTCATGCTCAGGGGGGAGAGGTTCGAGCTGACTGTCTGGCGATCGCCGACGAAACAGCATCGCGCTTGAGGGCTTGATGATCGCTACAATTCTCCGAATTACAAACATGCCAAAGATCAGCGGCAGCTGTAAAATCTTGGCCCAAAGATTTTGGGTGAGCTGGAGCAGTGTTTGCAACAGACTCCACAATAAAAAAATCACAATCAGCACTCCGAGCATCGCAAGCAGCGGGTGGTGAAGCATCCAGGCAATCAATGGATGAACCTCTAACCACGCTTGGATGTGAATGGCGATCGCCAGAAAAAGTCGGTCAACAAAACTTTGGCTCAGCCTCTCCACATGACTGCTGCCGCTATCTAGCAAGATATTGGCTCCGTTGAACATTGCCACCGCCGAGCTTGAAACCTGAGTCTGCACCGTAGAAACCCCGTTAGAAAAGCTCTCTGAAACAGTTTGAGAGATAGATGAGGGCCAATATTCTCCAAGGCTATGTCTGGCAACCTCAACAGAGTCACTAAGGTCGTGCTGAAACAAGTCGCGCTGAATATTCATGGTTCTGAATCGCAATTCAATAGGGCAGGCGTTCTTCAAAGATACACCGGGCATCCATTATTCGTGACCCATCACGCCAGTTGCCATTCAGTGAAATCGGCTATTTTGCCTCCTTTGTGTACTTTTCTGAGGAGATTTGCGGAAAACCTCAGCTTTCTTTGGTAGCGAGATAATATTTCTAGAGAAGTTATGCTGTCGCTACACTATTTTTCGAGCAATGGCAGTAGCGGAAAGGACGTTTCCCGCGCTAGTACTACTAACTGACAGCCGAAGGAACGGGCAACCTCCACCCTAGCAGCACTCGTAATCGTCATCTGGGAGAGGCGCAAAGTTAGGAGTCAGATAGGAGTCAGAGAAGAGCACGAATCGCCAGTTATACGGCAACCCGTCGTTAGGTTGAGACAACGTGCAGGATTGGAGCTTTTTCAGGGCAGGCATTTCATTCAGAATCCTGAATCCTGAATTCCGCCTCGTTTATTGTAAATCGAGCATTCGTTGGGTATCCAAAATCACTCTGGTTCTACAATTTCAAAGAAATGCACCATTCCTGCCTGATCGCCTGCTACTACCGTCGTTCCATCCGGTGAAATGGCACAACCATTAAACGGACTATCTCCACAAAACGTCGCTAAACACTCACCAGTATTCAAATCCCACATTTTCACCGTGCGGTCGTCAGATCCGGAAAGAGCGCGAGACCCATCAGCACTAATGGCCACCGACCAGAGCAAGCTATTATTACCATGACCCTTTAGGATATGCATTTCCACCTCGCTGGTCACATCCCACACCGTGACGGTGCCATCGAACAGTCCAGAGAGGGCATGCGCCCCATCAGCGCTGATGGCTACTGAACTGACTAGGGCACGACTGACCAGAGTATGAAGCTCCGCCTTGCCCGTCACATCCCATACCTTAGTGCCATCGTTAGATCCAGAGATAGCTCGTAACCCATCGGCACTGATGGCTACTGAACAGACCCCGTTACTATGGCTCTCTAGGGTATGAGGTGTTGCCCTGCTAGTCACATTCCATACTTTAATGGTGTCGTCGTTAGATCCAGAGATAGCACGTGACCCATCGGCGCTGATGGATACCGAAGCGACCGCGTCACGATGACTTTCTAGGGTACGAAGCACTGCTCCGCTGGTCACATCCCACACCTTAATGGTGCTGTCGTTAGATCCAGAGATAGCACGTGACCCATCAGCGCTGATGGACACCGAAACGACCGCGTCACGATGACTTTCTAGGGTACGAAGCACTGCTCCGCTGGTCACATCCCACACCTTAATAGTGCTGTCGTTAGATCCAGAGATAGCACGTGACCCATCAGCGCTGATGGACACTGAACAGACTGTGCTGCTATGGCCTTCTGGGGTAAGCAGCGCTGCCTTGCTAGTCATATCCCAAACCTTAACGGTACGGTCATGAGACCCTGAGATAACGCGTGACCCAAACTCTTCTGAAGACGCGCTGCAATCAATGCTGATGGCAACCGCCCAGACCTCGGCTTTATCATCACTCTTAAGGGTGTACAACGCTACCCCATTGGTTATATCCCACATCTTGACGGTGCCGTCGTTAGCCCTGGAGAGGGCGCGCGACCCATCGGCACTGATGGCTACAAAACCGACCGCATCACTATGACCCTTCAGGGTGTGCAGCACTGCCCCGCTCGCCACATCCCACACCTTGACGGTGCCGTCATAAGAACCGGAGAGGACGTGCGACCCATCAGCGCTGATGGTCACTGAAGTAACCTCGGCGCTACGGTTCTCCAGGGTATGAAGTATTGCCCCGCTCGCCACATCCCACACATTAACGGTATGGGTGGAAAACATGGATAGGGATAGGGCAACTTTCCCATCGGCACTGATGGCTACTGACCAGACCGTGTCGCTATGGTTCTCTAGGGTGTGCAACACTGTCCCGTTCGTCACATCCCACACTTTAGCGGTGCGATCTTCAGATCCGGAAATAGCACGTGACCCATCGGCACTGATGGCTACCGAAGTAATCCTGGCGCTGTGGCCTTCCAGGGTGTGCAGCACTGTCCTGCTTGCCACATCCCATACTTTGACAGTGCGGTCGTAAGACCCGGAAAGGGCACAAGACCCATCGGCGCTAATAGCCACCGACCAGACCCAGACACTATGGCCCTTCAATGTACGAAACACTGTTCCGCTTGCCACATCCCACACCTTGACGGTGCCATTTTCAGAACCAGAGAGGGCACGCAATCCATCAGAGCTAATGGCTACAGAAACAACCCCAGCACTATGGCCTTCCAATGTACGAAGCAAAGAGCCATCAGGTACAGTGAGATTTGCTCGGATTGGCTTGAGCCAGCAATTCTGTTTTTGGGATGAACCTTGATTGAGTAGCTTCTGAATCGCAGGCTGTTCTCGACCGCACAGATGCCCCCACAGCCGCTCCGTGAGCTGGTCGGGCTGTCGGCTCAGCACATGGGCCGATAATCGCAGGGTTTTCTGCACCAGAGACAATTCAGGTTCATCGGGCAACCAGTCATAGTCAGCGATCAGACTGTTAATTCCCGTGACAGCTAACTTTTTCGCTAGCCAGTCATAGTCCAGCAGCAGCGTTTTCAGTTCCTCTTGCCGCCCTGCTTCCATAAAATGCCGTGCCGCTTGGCTGTAGAAATAACCATCCGCAGGCACCGTCGCCCAGCCATCATCAGCCACATTCTCATAGGCATCCAGCAGTCGCTGGTGCAGCCCTGGCATATCGTCAATCTGTTGGGTGATGTAGTCATACTGCAGGTCATGCAGGGTGAGCCGTCCCTCGTCGTCTCGCCGCATCAGCGACTTGGCTACTAGCTCATCCAGCAGTTCTTCCGTGTCGAGGTCATCCAGTCCTTCAATCGCCCACAGGATCTGCACCACCGCTTCGGGAATGGACGTATCTTCGGGAAACACAGCAAAGTCCAGATAGCGCTCTCGCTGCTCTGGCTCCAAGGCATCCACGCTGACTTGCAGGGTCTTTAGCAAGTCAGGATAGGGATAGTCGGGAAACTGCTGTTTGATCTTGTCCAGATCCGCGTTTTGCAGTCGCTTCAGCACGCTGCTCCAGCGATTATCGGGCTTGCCTTTCAGCATGGCTCCTGCCATCGACAGCGCCAGCGGCAAATAGCCACATTCCCGTGCAACATCGGCGGCATCGTCGGGTAGGCTCTCCACGGTGCGATCCGTCCAGTCAGCTAGCAGCACCAGCGCCTGATCTGAACTCAGCAATTCCAGAGAATGTTCTTCCGCGCCAAAGCTCGTGACTAGGGTGCTGTCTCGCGTGGTAATCAGCAGTTGCGACCCATCGCCCACCACATCAAACGCCTTTAGATACTCAAACTGCCACACATCATCCAGCACCACAAAACATCGGCGCGGCGCAAGCTGTTCGCAGAGATATCTTTTGCCTCCATTCACATCGCCAAAGCCTGGAGGGTCGCAGTCGAAGGCTTTGGTGAGATCTTGCGCCAGTTCCGTTTGCAGTTGCAGCAGGTTGGGCGTTTGCCCCAACGACACCCAAAACACACCATCAGGGAATGCCCGCTGAATCTCGTCATCACGAGCAACGGCACAAGCCAGCACCGATTTACCAATGCCCCCCATCCCCTGAATGCTCGATGCCTTCCGCGTCCCTGTCACCGCTACCGATTGATTCGTGCCCGACAGCACTTTTGCCTTGATACCTGCCAACTCATTCTCTCGCGGCAAAAAGTGAGGCGGCAGCTTGGGAACAGTGGGTGAAATTTTACCTAGAGAGTAAGCGGGTTGCTCTGACTGAATCCCTAAGATTTCACGAACGACTGTTTCAAGGTGATCTAACCCTGGCCCCGTTGAGCCTTCTGCCCAATCCATCAAGGCTGTGGTGCGATCGCCAGGAGGAGCCGATGGAGGCGGAATAATGCCTGCGGGCGGCTTCACTACGGCGATGACGGCATTCAGCTGCTGCACAGGCGCACCTGACAGAAAACGCATGAGTTTTAATCGTTTCTGTTCAGGGCTAGGAGATGACTTCATCGGTCACAGCTTCAAGATCATCTAAACCGCACCCTTTCGGACTTTCAGCCCAGTCCATCAGGGCTGCGACACGCTCACTCTGGGGGGCTGATGCGGGAGGAACGACACCCGCAGGCGGTCGAATCACAGTAACGACTGAACTAAACTGTGGCCCAGGAATCCCCGACAGCAGCTTGTTGAGTTTCCTTCGTTTTTGTAAAGGACTCTCTGGAGACGAGCTAGATGCAGCCGATACAGTCGGAGATGATGACGCACCGCCAGCATCATGGGCAGTAGGCGCAGTCTCAGCTTGTGTGCCTGAAGAGGAAGGCTTATTTGCCAAGGATTTGACGACTCGCCGCAGCCCACTCACCACATTTACCAGGGCTTCGTCTTGGTCATCCCAGCGGGTGACGGGTTTGCCCTCTTTGGGCAACACTTGCAGCTTGCTAAAGGGACTGGTTGTCCAGTCCGACGGCTTCATGATGATGGGAATGACCCGTGCTGTACCTGCTTCGTGGCGCTCCATTGCCCGTTTCGTTTCTTCGTCGAAGCAATAGCGGGAGGCGATAAACCGAGGAGTGATCAGCAGCAAAATAATCTGCGCCGATTCTAAGGCCGTCCTAATTTCGTCATCCCATTCGGCTCCCGCTTCAATATCTCGGTCTTGCCAGGGATTGATAGCCCCTTCTCGCTTGAGGCTGGCGAGATGAATGGCGAGTTCATCTTTGAGGTCTTCGTCTTTGTGGGTATAGGAAATGAAGAGATTGAGTGGGAGAGTCATGGGCTAGCCTAGATGCAAGTCGATTATTTTCTCCATCAACTATAATCGCCCCGATTCCCGATTGGCGACAGAGTAAGGCCAATCGTTGAACAGTCCCAATTCTGGAAGGGGTTTGTGGTTAGGCGATCGCACCTCCTCTCAAGGAACAAATGAACATATCCCGGTGTGACATCACGACCCAATGGCCCCTCAAACAGCTCTAAATGCATACATCATGAGACGTTCAAGCTTTTATATTAAACATTCTCGAATGAGCACATGCGCCAATAGTTAGACCCGGTTGAGCGAGTCACATCTACGGCAGCCGCTCTCGACAATAACGAGTTTAGAAAACCAATTGAGTGGGAACAAACTTCTATCGCCCAGCACCCTTATATTCCTAAGCGTTGTCGCATTTCTTTCCGTAAAGAGCTTGCTTCTGGATAGTCGGGTCGCAGCTGGAGTGCTTTTTCGACCGAAGACAATGCTTCCTGAAACTGGCGTCGCGACCACAGTGTAGCTCCTCGGTTATTCCAAGCTTCGGCAAACTCAGGATTGAGGGCGATCGCCCGATCAAAAGCTGCGAGGGCTCCTTGGGTGTTTTGTAAGCTCAGCAGTGCTGTTCCCTTGTTGTTCCAGGCTTCGGCAAACTCAGGATCATAGCCGATGGCCTGATTGTAGAGCGTCAGCGCTTCTTCAGGTTGGCCGCGCTGTTCGAGGGCAAAGCCTTTACTCCAAATTGCCTGCACATTGCCGCTGTCAATGGCGATCGCCTGATCGCAAGCGGCGATCGCATCTTGATACTGCTCCAGCTTATTCAACACAAAGCAACGGCCACTGTGCGCCTGGGAAGACGACTCATTGTTGGCGATCGCCTCTTCATAGAGAGCCAGCGCCTGATTATAGTCTTCGGCTTGCTGAAATTCTTGCGCTTCTTGCAGCAGCTCTGGTAACGGTCTGGGGGTGCTGATTTCGTCGGGTAGATCGGCGTCTGCTTCTGCTTCAGCATCTGACGCAGAAGCAGACGCAGACTCTGAATTAGCAGGTTCTGTTGACTGCACCGCTACATCAGGTTGATTGCGCAGCTCTGGCGCAAAGGCTCGCCAAGTGATTAGCCCTAAGCCGATCAAGATGGCGATCGCCACGGTGGGAAATGCCGCTCGTTTCACGGCTGGAGAAGTCAGCGCGGGGATCACCTGAGTGGCAACAGCCGTCGCCACCGAAGTCGAAACCGAGGGCTTTGCATGAGCTGGCTGTCGAGGAGCTACGGCCTCAGTTGCCGCCGTCTCGCGCCCTTTCCCTTGACTTGCCGCGAGAGAACCTACCACATCAGGGTCTGGCTTCCCCCCAACAGGAAGGGTTGCCCCCCCAAAAGACTCAGAGGCCCGGTCTGATTGGGTATCAGGCAGCGGTGTTTCAGAATAGGTGTTAGGAGTAGATGCCCCGCTTGGGGCTGGAGCAGAAGAGAAATCTGCTACGGGATTATTCAAATGCTGAAAGTTGAGAGCGGGGAGAATGCCCTGCCGCAGCCATTCTGGCAGCGTGTCTAGTGCATCGAAGGCATCTCGTGCCGTGCTGTAGCGCGCCCGATAGTCGTAGCGCACCATGCAATCAAGAATGGCGACGAGTTCAGGAGCAGCTTCGGGGCAATAGTGATGCCAGTCGATTTCGCCTGTGCGGGGGTCAGGAGTCAGCAGTCGAGGGTGCTGCCCCGTCAAAGCCTGAATGCCCATCATGCCAACGGCATAGACATCGCTGCTGAAATGGGGTGTGCCGCTGAGCTGCTCACCGGGCATGTAGCCCTGAGTCCCGATCGAGACGGTGTGGGTGATGCCCGTAT
>JBARXP010000162.1:0-24687 GCA_049647405.1 Elainellaceae cyanobacterium
TATCTCTTGATACAGTTTTAACCTAGGAATAGTTGTTTGTGCCCGTATTTCAATAAGCATTTGGGTAAATTAATCTCAGCCATTTGGCTTAATTGCTAGAGTTCAAGGAAATCTGCATCTTTTGAAAAAATTTCAACTAATAAATAATCTTTGATAATGAATCTCACTAAACGACTGCTCCAAAATTTGTAGCGGGTGTGTAGAAAAACTCATGGTATTCAGTCGAGCAAGCTGAACAGAATCGATAGGGCGCGTTTCTTGTCTTTTGATCAAGGGAAGAACCTCTAGAACAATGCCAGAGATATGCTTTTCAGCTCAAAACATACCGCACAAGACGGTGATGCCCTACCCAAATTCGTGCTGCTCATCTCTATTGAATGGCAGTCTACAATAAGAAACATTAAGTGGAGGTTTTGGCTCCTTTTGGCTCCTTAAGGAATTCAACAAATACGCCTCCACATCTTGTATTGACTCAGAAATTGATTCAGAATTTGTGTTTTGGCATGTCTAAAAAGCAACGCTTTCCTCATCTTGTCGGTTCAAAATGGACAGCCTGTGCAAAGGTTGAAGGCTGGCGGCACTTTGAAGTCGTGAACCGGAAGAATCAAGGTCAGTGGGTTTTTGCTGAGATTGTTGCTTCTTGCGATTCTAATGTGCGGCTTTGGGTTAACGCACGAGCCCTGAAAAACCGGAGCCTTTGGACTCCAGGATGGAGTACGCTGACAGAAATGCGGAATGAGACGGAAGTCATGTAAAACTGTGAATAGCCTCATGCGCCAATGGGCATGTTTAGTGAGCATGTTTGATGGGCATGTTTGGTAAGCATGTTTACAGTGATACTTAGATCTTAACCACTGATTAAGATCACTGGTCTTAATCGGTACAGGATATACATTCCTGAAGCAGCTTTTCTCTCAAAATTGTGAATGTCAAAAGTTCCTGCGCGATCGCCACAACATGCCGTAAAACTCTCACAACTTCGAGCGTTTGTTGCGGTGGCAGAGTGCGGCAATTTCGGTGAAGCTGCATTTCAACTTGGGCTGACTCAACCCACCATTAGTCATGCGATCGCCAACCTAGAAGACGAGTTGGGAGTCGTGCTCCTAATTCGGGGGCGGAATGGAGCGCTACTGACACCCGCAGGAACCCAGATTATGGGACATGTCCGCGAAATCTTGCGCTGCCTTGATGCCATGGTGCAAGAGGCTAATTTGCATAAGGGCTTGCACGGAGGACTGGTGCGCATCGCGTCGTTTCGCAGCGCGGCGGCGCATCTTTTGCCTAAGATAGTGGCCATGTTTACCCAGCAATATCCTGATATTGAGATGACCATCACAGAATATTACGACTATACCTATGTGGAGCGAGAAGTCCGTGAAGGGCGCGCTGACATCGGGATTACGCTGCTTCCTGCTGGGGATGAGTTTGAGAGCATTGAGCTACTGCACGACCCATATCTAGTCGTGTTGCCCCGACAATGGGCGATCGCCTCTGACCCCATTGTTTGGGAAGAGCTTATCAACTTGCCGCTCATTTTGTATCCTGACGACAACAGTTGCTTTATCGACGTGCAAACGCTGTGTCAGCAGTCAGGTTACAGGCTCGTGCCGCGCTACCAATTTCGTGAAACATCGACAATTCTCAGCATGGTTGAGCAAGGTCTGGGCGCATCTATCGTTCCCTACTTGTCTACGGTGGCGATGCCAGAAGGGATACAGACCTGCGCCCTGCCACAGCCCTTAGCCAGGACTGTCGGAGCAGTCACCCTTGCTGAGTCATTGCATCCTCCATCGGTGTTTGCATTTCTCTCCGTTTTACAGACTGATTGCCCGCTAGATTACCCTTCAGGATAGGCCAGACACTAACTCTAGACCCAATTTATGAATGAGCTGATCCACATCAAAATACTTAGCCATCAGGTCTCGGATACATTCAACCTTAATGGGTTCTTGCAGCCTGACCTGACCAAAGGTATGGTCAATAATTTCGACGGTGGTGAGAGTGTCGAGATCGACCGAGAGAATCGGGATTTCCAGCTCTTCTGCACGACTCAAAACGGTTGCAGTAGGGGCAATATGCCCCGTTAAGATGAGGCAATGGGTTGATGTTTCTAGAGCTGCCAGTTGCAGATCGGTGCGATCGCCCCCCGTAACGACGGCCATATTGCGAGCCTTGCGAAAATACTTTAAGGCCGAATTGACGTTCATGGCTCCAATTTTGAGGCTTTCGACCATCAAATCAAGGCGATCGCCACAACACAAGATCTCTGCATTCAGCTGTTTGACCAGTTCGTTGACACTAACGCTGCGCAACACTTCGCTCTGAGGCAAAACGCCAAAGATAGGAATTCCTTGGCTTTCAAGAAATGGAATCACGGTCTCAGTGACGCTTTTCATTTCTTTGTCAGGCACGTCATTAATCATGACCCCCATGAGGCGATCGCCCATTCGTTCCTTAGCGGACAAAATGGGATCAACAATCAGCGCCGAATGGTAGCGAGCAACCAGCAGCACAGACGTATCAATTGCCTCTGCGACTTCAGGCATCGACAGCCCAAACAACTTGCCCTCATCTAGGGTGCCAGGGCCTTCGAGAATCGTAATATCGCTTTGATTATCGGTCAGATAATGGGCTAGCTGCTGCTGATAATGGTTATCATCTTCGCCCGCAACTTGCTTAGAAATGGTAGATTCGTTCAGGCTAAGAAGAGGCGGATAAAGACGATCAGACGGAAGATTCAGCGTTTCTGAAATGAGGCGAATATCTTCTTCTAACCCGTCAGTATGAGCATCACCGAAGTAAGTCCCGATGAGCTTACCGTAGCCGACGCAGATATTCCTTGCTTGGAGCTGGGATGCAATGCCTAGAATCGTCGCTGACTTACCGCTGTAGGCTTCTGTAGACCCAACCAGCAAGTACTTTGTAGACTTCAACACGCCCTACTCCTCATCAAGTGTTACCGATGCGTTAGTTGCATCTTGCCCACCATTGTAAGGGGAGATGACAGCCCTATGGGCTGAGGCTAGTCAGAAATTCTGAATTCGCTGAGTTTTAAAAACAAAGTAACTAGTCATCAACACGCAGCAGCTTTCGATAAAAAGTCTGGGAAAAATCTGTGGTTCTAGCAGTTTTGACTTGTAAGAGTAAGTCGATCAAAAAATCGATAAATTCGAAGTTTGCGAGCGTGACCTCGTAGCTTAGGTCAGCATCTCCATCAAATTGAACTCGACAGCGTGTCAAATCAGCAGGCAACATCGACACACTCCACGTGGCCACAAAAGGAATGCTCTCGCCGCCTTCAATGCGTCGAGTTCCCTCTAAGTTTCCCTGCTTATAGAGGCTAATGGCGTAGGGTAGGGCATTTCGCTTACGACCTTGATAATAAGGGTTATAAACGTTGACTTCACCCTGTTTTGCGGGTTGTAACTTCTCAACAGACATCCTGAGCGATTCCTTCAACAAATGGGCAGAACCTGAAACGGGTAGAACCTAAATGGAGTAGAGGCAAACGTGTAAGTTCACTCTTTAATCATCCCTCTTACCAGGAGGGGCGATCGCCAAACAACGCAACTTCAATGTCACCATTGGCAACCAATCAGTTGACTAAACATGTTGACTAAACATACAGCGATCGCTGATCGAAAAACAAACGGGTGGATGATGCACGCAAATGGAGAATTGATGAAATACTAATGGCGGGGCAGCAACGCAAATATGCGGTTAATCTTTGCGCTATTAGCCTTCTTAATATGCTCAATTCAGTATGCCCGATTCTCAGGACTATAATTACACCCTGCACACTACACGACATCTTCCTCACAGAAAATGAAGAAATCGTAAACCTGTAGGTCAATATCATGAATCTTTCATTCGGGTGTTGTGCGTAGAGAGTGACCTGAAATTGTGACAACCATCGGCATTATTGGAGGAGGAGCAGCAGGCTTTTTTGGCGCGATCGCCTGTGCAGAGGCTTTTCCAGAGACACGGGTAGAGTTGTTTGAAGCCGGACACAAGCCCCTCACAAAAGTTTTGATTTCTGGCGGAGGCCGCTGCAATGTCACCCACTCCTGCTTTGACCCGGCGCAACTGGTGCAACACTACCCTCGGGGTGGGCGATCGCTGCGGGGAGCCTTTAGCCGTTTTCAGCCCTCTGATACGGTGCGGTGGTTTCAGCAACGGGGTATCGCTCTCAAAACCGAAGCAGACGGGCGCATGTTTCCCGTGACAGATGATTCAGCAACGATCGCCCATGGATTGATGAAAGCGCTGACCGTCGCGGGAGGAGTCTTGCATACAGAAGGGCGCGTCACGGCTGTGCGCCGAGTAGAATCTGGGGCAAAATCTGGGTTTGAGATTCATTTGAAACATCGAGCACCATGGCGGTGCGATCGCCTATTGCTTGCCACAGGCAGTCATCCCACAGGCTACGCTTTGGCTCAGACGTTAGGGCATACCCTTGTGCCGCCCGTACCTTCGCTATTCACCTTCACCGTGCCTGATGCAACGTTACGGCTGCTGGCAGGGGTGGCGGTAGAAGCGGCGGAGGTACAGCTGCTGCCCCCATCTCAGCCGTTGAAAAATGCCCTGAAGCAAACAGGGCCAGTACTCATTACTCACTGGGGTTTTAGCGGCCCTGCGGTGCTGAAGCTGTCGGCTTGGGGGGCTAGAGCGCTTCACGATTGTGGTTATCGAGCGACTCTGCGGATCAACTGGTGCCCTGGGCTATCGGCAGATCACGTGCGGGGACAGCTCATGCAGATGAAAGAGTCGTCTCCAAAGCGGGCGATCGCCTCTACCCCTCTCTTGGGCTTGCCGCGACGACTGTGGCGCTACCTGATCGAGCGAGCCGGAATTCAAGTCTCAGATGAAGGCGGCGATCGCTGGGCACATCTATCAAAACAGCAGCTGCATCGGCTGGTGCTAGAGCTGACTCAGGCAGAATGGGCGATCGCAGGCAAAGGCGTATTTAAAGACGAATTTGTCACCTGTGGCGGAGTTTCTCTAAAAGAAGTCAACTTCAAAACCATGGAAAGTCGCCTCTGCCCCGGTCTTTACTTTGCGGGAGAAATTCTAGACATTGACGGAGTGACCGGAGGGTTTAATTTTCAAAATGCCTGGACAACAGGTTGGATAGCAGGACAGTCGATGGGAGTGTAAATCCTGTCAAAATCTAGGTCGAGTTTTTAGGCTAACCTCCCAACCTAGATTTTGAGATCAGCACTTCGGGCTGAGCGCTCCGTCTGTTGCGATGCTCACCTATACTGATAAATCGTGATACTGAATGAATGGCTCAGACATCGAATCGAGATATCGAATCGAATTGTCTCGCCTTCAGCATCTCATTTGCCCTCATCATTGCTGCCCTAGTCTTCTTCTTAACTATGCTTAGAGCCGGAATTGTTGGACTCCCCAATGTTGGAAAATCGACGCTGTTCAATGCGGTCGTTGCCAATGCCAAAGCCCAGGCGGCAAACTTTCCCTTTTGCACCATCGAGCCCAATGTCGGCGTGGTGGCAGTTCCTGATGAGCGGCTCAGTGTTTTATCCGAAATTTCTGAGTCAGAACAAATCGTGCCTGCACGGGTCGAGTTTGTCGATATCGCCGGACTCGTCAAAGGCGCAAGTCAGGGTGAAGGGTTGGGCAACCAGTTTCTCGCCAATATTCGAGAAGTGGATGCGATCATCCATGTGGTGCGATGTTTTGAAAACGACGATATTATTCACGTCTCCGGTTCTATTGATCCGGCTCGCGACATTGAGGTGATTAATCTAGAGCTGGCTCTATCGGATTTGTCTCAGCTCGAACGCCGCATCGATCGCGTTCGAAAACAAGCCAAAACGAGTAAAGAGGCCCAGGCAGAATTGGCTGTACTAGAAAAGTTTGTGCCTGTGTTGAATGAAGGGCGATCGGCACGACAGGTCGAGTTAGAGGAAGAAGAAGAGCTGATCATTAAGTCATTGGGCTTATTAACCCGAAAACCGATTATCTATGCGGCCAATGTCTCTGAAGATGATCTGGCCAGCGGCAATGACTGGGTTGAGCAGGTGCGGGCGATCGCCATTCAAGATGGAGCACAGGTCGTGATTGTCTCAGCCCAAGTTGAGGCAGAACTGGTCGAATTGCCCGAAGAAGAACGCGCCGATTTCCTCGAATCTCTGGGCGTCCAAGAGGGCGGCCTCAAAACATTGATTCGTGCCACCTATGAATTACTAGGATTAAGAACCTATTTCACCACAGGGCCAAAAGAGACACGAGCCTGGACGATTCATGCAGGCATGGTTGCCCCCCAAGCAGCCGGGGTGATTCACTCTGACTTTGAGCGAGGCTTTATTCGGGCAGAAACCATTGCCTACAATGACCTCGTCTCCTTCGGGTCTATGAATGCAGCCAAAGAAAAAGGGCTTCTTCGCAGTGAAGGAAAGGAATACGTGGTGCAAGAAGGGGATGTCATGCTCTTCCGCTTCAACGTGTAATGGGCATGTGTAATGGGCATCGTCGGGCTAAAGACGCAAAAGGGGCAGCCCATGGCCGCCCCCATCCCAAGTAGGTGTAAGTCTAGATTGGGTCATCAATCTAGGCTAGGCGAATTTAAGCCGCCTTGGCTTCTTCAATCACCTGGTCAATTAACCCATACTCACGAGCTTCTTCTGCCGACATGAAATAGTCGCGATCGGTGTCTTTCTCGATTTGCTCGATAGATTTGCCCGTGTGGTCAGCCATCAACTGATTGAGTTCTCGCTTGACCCGCAAGATTTGACGCGCTTCAATTTCGATGTCTGTCGCCTGACGACGACCCACCCCACCCAGAGGCTGGTGAATCATAATACGGGCATGGGGAAGGGCAAGGCGTTTCCCTTTGGTTCCCGCAGTGAGCAAAAATGCACCCATCGAAGCGGCCAGTCCGACGCAGATCGTCACGACATCTGACTTGATGTGCTGCATCGTGTCATAAATAGCCATGCCAGCCGTGACTGACCCGCCGGGAGAGTTGATATAGACGTAAATCGGCTTACCCGGATCTTCAGAGTCTAGATACAGCATGTAGGCCACGATGGCATTGGCCATCGCGTCGTCAACTTCTTCGGCTAGAAAAATGATTCGCTCTCTAAAGAGGCGCTCATAAATGCTAATCCACTGCTCATAGGGGCTACCTGGGAGACGGTAAGGAACGCTAGGAACACCAATAGGCATAGGTTTCTCCGTTAAGAACGTAAGAACAATAAAAAATTAATTCAACCTGGAACTAGCTCAAACCGATGTCGCTACGGCTGTAGGAAGAGATTTTGAACTCTCCAATACCTTGTCAATCAACCCATACTCCTGAGCATCATGGGGAGTCATATAAAACATGCGTGCCATATCTTTGGCGAGCTTCTCAACCGACTGCCCCGTATTGTGGGCAAAGAGGTCAATGACTGCAGACCGCTTGCTCAAGACTTCTTTTGCATTGATCTCAATGTCAGTGGCTTGCCCTTGAGTTCCAGAGATCGGATGGTTGAGGGCTATCATCGCATGGGGTAGGCTTGCTCGCTTTCCCTTGCTTCCAGACGATAGCAGCAGCGCGGCGACTCCAATGGCTTGGCCCATGCAGATGGTTACAATCTCTGATTTGATGTGCTGCATCGTGTCATAGATTGCTAAAACTGCCACGATGGAAGACATTCCAGCCATCACCGACCCCATGCCTACACTGGCCGGATCTCCGACAGAGTTGATGTAAAAGTAGATGGGCTTACCCGGATCATCAGAATCTAGATAGAGCATAGATGAAATGACGGAGTTAGCCAGCCCTTCAGTAATCGGACTGTTAATAAAAACAATCCGCTCCAGGCTCATGCGGGTGTAGATATTGATCCACTGCCATTGTGGGCTGCCAGGAATGTTATATGGAACGCGCAAAACACCATCAGCAGACATATGAAACCATCCACAATCTTTTAGCTATCACAGAAAATATTCCTGGCAAACTGCATAGAAGCTGCAAGTCATCAAGAAGACAACGCGTCTTGTAGAGCATGAACCAAGCGGTCAATGCCAATGGGGACTAAGCAGCTCACTCGTCAGCAGCACACCTAAGTTAAGGTTGCAGGAATAGGCTGGGGCAGATCTTTGGCACTTTCGAGAACACGATCGATCAGCCCATATTCTTTAGCCTCCGGAGGAGTCATGTAGAAAATGCGATCGGTGTCTTTCTCTAGCTTCTCTGGAGACTGGCCTGTATTCTTCGAGAGAATATCAAACATGGCTCTCCGATTGTCTAGCACCTCTTTAGCGCGGATTTGGATGTCAGTGGCCTGACCCCGTGCGCCGCTTCGAGGCTGATTGAGAACGATGGTGGCATGGGGAAGACTGGCTCGGTATCCCTTAGAACCCGCAGCAAGAATCATCGTTGCCGTTCCCATTGCTTGCCCGAGGCAAATGGTGTGAACGGGTGGCTTGATGTAGCTCAGCGTATCGCAGATAGCAAAAGCTTCTGTTTCAAACCCAACAGCATCTCCCGTATACCAGGATGTGCCTGTCGAGTTGATGTAGAAGTAGATGGGCTTTTCAGGGTTGTCAAACTGGAGATAAAGAAGCTGGGCGATAATCAGCTTGGTGACATCAATACCCAACTGACGCTTTGCGTCGTCTGACGAAAACAGAGGTAAGCCCAGATAGACGATCCGCTCCTTTAGGAGAAGAGAAGGAAGATCGGGTGGGGGGGTGCGATAGTAAGTATCGCCGCCATAGTATGGGGATTGGACAGCCTTAATGGGTGAATTCATAACCTCGGTTGACACTGAACGCTGGACACGTTTGATCTTTTGTTTTTCCATAGTAGCGTGATGCTGAACTCGTTGCTGTGTCTCGATCGAAGAAAGTGGGCAGGAAGGTCGGTTTTCCGTACGTCTGGGTGCCTGTAATGGTCAAGATAGAGGATGTAGAGAGCAGGAGTAGAGTCACGATGGTGTTTGGATATGTCTGGTTGGATATGTCTGGTCGGTCTGCGATCGCCCCACCCAAGCATTATTGTACTTAGGCACTGTGGTCAGGCAGTGTAGTCAGGCACTCTGGCGTGGATAGAGTGGTGTGGATAGAGAGATAGACAGGCAACGGTTCTAGATTTCACGGGTATGGTTGTAAGTAGATGGTTGTCAATATCCATATCCATCAGTCTTTAGTTTTTGTATTCTTTAGTTTTTGTATTTTTTTTGTTCTTGGGGTTAGGAGTTCAACGTAATGAAAGTCGGTCTTCAGGCTACCTTAAATGATTCTAATCTCAGTGCATCTCAGCCCAATAGCCAACGGCAGCTAGCGATTTCGCTGTCGGCGATCGCCAACTCTCCAGGGCGCACGGCTCCGCTGAATCTGTGCCTGATTTTAGATCACAGCGGCTCGATGAACGGGAGGCCGATGGAAACAGTGAAGCAGGCAGCTCTGCAAATTATTGATAGTCTATCTCCGGGCGATCGCCTGTCTCTAATTGCCTTTGACCATGAAGCGAAGGTGATTGTCGCGAATCAGCAGATTGAAAACCCGGCCAACATCAAGGTCGAGGTCAACAAGTTGAAGGCCAGCGGCGGCACGGCCATTGATGAAGGGATGAAGCTGGGCATCGAAGAACTCGCCAAGGGCAAGGAGAATGCAATTTCTCAGGCGTTTTTGCTGACGGATGGGGAAAACGAGCATGGTGACAACGATCGCTGCCTCAAACTGGCAGAGTTGGCCGCTAGCTATAATCTGACGCTGAATACGCTGGGCTTTGGCGATCGCTGGAACCAAGACATTCTTGAGAAAATTGCCGATGGTGGGGGCGGCACCTTGTCTTACATCCAAAGACCAGAAGAAGCGGTGAGCGAGTTTGGCCGTCTGTTTGAGCGGGTTCAGTCAATCGGCTTGACCAACGCCTATTTAATGATGGATTTTGCGCCTACGGTGCGGTTAGCCGAACTCAAGCCCGTAGCCCAAGTGGTGCCCGACACAATTGAGCTGCCCGTGCTGCAAGAGAGCACTCAGTATCTGGTGCGATTGGGCGACCTAATGGTGGATGCGCCCCGCGTGGTGCTCGCCAATCTCTACATTGGTCAACTGCCCGAAGGCCAACAGGCGATCGCCCGTCTTCAGGTGCGCTATGACAACCCTACGACTCAGGAAGACGATTTATTCTCAGATAAAATTGCCGTCGAAGCGAATGTCATGGGAGCTTATCAGGCCGACCCAAATACCCATGTGCAGCAGCACGTCTTAGCCTTAGCTAAATATCGCCAGACCCAGATTGCCGAAACGAAGCTGAAAGATGGCGATCGCACAGGTGCGGCTACGATGTTGCAACATGCGGCTAAAACGGCGTTGCAAATGGGCGACAAAAACGCGGCAACCGTGTTGCAACACTCCGCAACACAGCTTCAATCGGGCGGCGAATTATCAGAAGCCGATCGCAAGAAAACCCGCATTGTCTCGAAGACGATTTTGCAAGACAATTTCAACAAATAAATTCAAGCAGCAGCCTTCTGTTGGCCGTGATTGGGCCTGACATGAGGCTGTCTCAAGCAGATCGCCTCAAAAAATCGCCTTAAAAGTGACTGCTTGCAATAGATATTTTTGTAGGCGCGCCGCTCGCCGCCACAAAAACGTCCTAAGACTACTGGCTGTTGCTATAAATCGCGATCGGAGTCTAAACGAAGAGGTAGGGTAATCTGAAACTCTGTGCCATGACCCGGAGTAGAGCGACAGGTCAACATGCCACGATGTTTTTCAGCGATGATTTTGTAGCTGATTGAAAGCCCCAGCCCCGTGCCCTTGCCGATTGGTTTCGTTGTGAAAAACGGATCGAAGATTTGTTGGCGGATCGCCTCCGGAATGCCCAGACCATTGTCGGCGATCGCAATTGTGACGCAATTAGACTGATTTTCTGGGTTCTCATGCCAATGGCTCTGAGCCTTAGATACCCTTTCGGAGGGGGAGGGGCGATCGCCCAAGATGCTGCTGTCAGAATCATTGGCGGGCTGATATGTCTCAGGCGAGAGTCGAGCACTCCGCTGGCTTTGAGGAGCCGAGCGCACCAGAAGACCACTGGTACGCCGTGCCCGATCTAAATATGTGCGAATCGAGATTTTGGGGTTGAGGTCGGGTTTCTTTTCAATGGCAGATTCAATCGCATCAACGGCATTACTCAGAATATTCATCAACACTTGGTTGAGCGGCCCTGGCGAGCAGGCAATATCAGGAATATCACCATAGCCTCGAATAATTTCTATTTCGCCGCGATTGGGCTGGGCTTTGATGCGGCTGTTGAGAATCATCAGCGTGCTATCAATCCCCTCATGAATATTGACCGTCTTGAGCGTAGACTCATCAACCCGAGAAAAACTGCGGAGGGAGCGAATAATGTCCTGAATTCGACTGGCTCCAACATTCAGAGAATTGAGCAGCCGGGGGAGGTCTGATTGCAAAAAAGAGAACTCGATTTCTTCAGTCAAGTTCTGAATCTCCTCAGACGGTGTTGGATACTCCCTTTGATAGTGGTTGAGTAAGTCTAATAGCTGCTCTACATAGACTGAAGCGTAGGGCAAGTTGCCATAGATAAAGTTAATCGGATTGTTGAGTTCATGAGCAATGCCTGCGACTAATACCCCCAAACTCGACATCTTTTCGTTGTGAACGAGTTGCCCCTGGGTTTGTTGTAACTCTTGTAGGGCTTGAGTCAACTCTTGGGTTCGTTCTCTGACTCGCGCTTCTAGGGTTTCATTATCTTGAGCATATTGACTTAACGACAGTTTGACCTGAGCGGCCATGTGGTTAAAGGAAGCGGCCAGAGAGGCCAATTCACCAATATTAGACGAGGGAACTTGCTGATCTAGCTGCCCCGTGGCGATCGCCCCAGCGGCCTGATTGATTTGCAATATGGGGCGCGCAATCCAGCGTGAGGTGAAGACTCCCAACAGAGACGCGACAGCCAGCGCGAGTAGACATAGCCCTAATGTGTTGCGCGTGTTGTGTTGAATTTGAGCCATAAATTCTGACTCAGGCACCATGACAACGACGCGCCAATTGAGACCAAACTCGTCTTGCCAGGGGGTCACTTGGAGATAGTGGCGATCGCCGTCAATGTTGATCGACAAAACCTGGTCAACATTCAGCATCCGCTTGCCATCGGTGTCGTATAGCGCCGTGGCCATCGCTCGAACTTTTGGATCTTGACTGTCGAAGATGCTTGGGCGCTGGGCAGAGCGGAGATCAGCAGGAGAAGGTTCAGATGACGAGGCAGAAGGAGAGTCTGGTGCTTTGTCTGGGTTCAGACCCTGAGACTGAGCTTCTCCATTTTCTAGATTAGGCAACTCCGGCTCTGAGCGATTGAGTCGAATGCCCTCATCTAGTGGCAGGGGCTGCTCCTGCGATGCAAGATCAGAGAGATTGGCTGTCTCTGCTGCGGGTTCGTCTTCTATTGCGCCCGTTATTGCATCCGTTTCAGCTCTATTGGCTGGCTCAGGCGTTACGTCTTTGGACGTATCTTGATTATCAGATCCTGGATTATCAGATCCTGGATTATCAGATTCACGCTCATCAGATTCACGGTCAAGATTCGAGGGCGTTACGGCAATGTTTCCAGCGGCTGAATCTGATGCGGCGATGAGTGTGCCATCCTGCTCTAGGATGAAAATTGAGCTTAATTCTGTCGGTTTTAGCTGGTTGAGAAAAGCGCTAACATCAGCAATCTGTAGGTCAACGCCTAAGACTCCGAGCAAACTTCCATCAGCATTGTAGAGAGGGCGGTTTGCAGTGGCGGCAACATAGACGGTTTCAGCCACATCTTCAAACGACAAGACCCAGCGAGCCTTGCCAGCAGCAACTGTTTTGGTAAACCACTCTTCTTGAGCCGGGTAATAGGTTGAGCGATCGATGATAGCTTTAGGCCGTCCGTTGTCATTCACGGAGTAGGTGTAGTGAGTGCTATCGGCAAATGTGCGATCAATTTCGATGCCCGGAGTGTCGTACCAGTCTCCTGCTCCGACATATTCTCCGTTAGGCAGGCCAAAGCCAATGTAGCTCACGTCAGAATACGTTTGAGCCTGTGCCCAGAAGTGTTGGCTCAATGCATCAAAGTCTCTGGGAGAGAAGACTCCTTGTTGAAGTAAATTGGCGTTGACCTGGTTAATTTGGTGAGGGGTAGAGAGATAGTCGTCTAGATGTCGATTGACCAACAATTTGGTCTGCTTGATCAAATCTTCCGCCAGGGTCGAGACGGCTTCCTGACCGTTGCGCAGCGAGATATAGCCCGTCAGCCCAACCGCAGCCGAAATTTGCACCAAAAATGGAATGACTAATACCCGCTGCAGCGAAAGCTTTTTTCGACGTGCAGCTAACGGTAAAAGCAGATGAGAGGGGTGGGATTTTGAGGAGGAACGGGGAGTATCACGTCGCAAAAACTTTAGAGGCATAGCAAAGAAAGGCCGGAGTCCCTTCAAGGAAGTGACCACTGTCTCAAGATTCCCATTAGAACTCTAAATAATGCATCAAATGCTCAACCTGTTTAGCTGTGAGACTAAGGCGCTGCTGCAAGTCAGCTAAGTTGAGGTAAGGGCGAGTTCGGTGATGCAAGATTTGAAGAGCCAATGCCGCGTCAACTCCTGGAATTCTCAGCAGCAGGGCAATAGAGGCTTGATTGGGGTTTATATTTTGGATCGGGGTCACATCGTCGGCATTGAAACCCTTAGGATCGTAATAGTAGAAAGCAAGGGCAGAGGCAAGGGGCTGCAGCCGCTCAACAGGGAGGCTGAGTGCTGCGGCTAGGTCTTCAAGGCAGTGAAACTGTACCCCTTGAGCCTGCAAGGTAACAAGCGATCGCCCTTGGTCTGCGGTCAGCCCAGGCAGCCGTAGCCAGTCTTCTAGGGTTGCTCGATTGACATCAATCAAACCTGAAGGAGCTAGGCTCTGTTGAGTCTCTTGAGGATTTGCATGGTTAGATGCCGTAACCCAAAACGAGTCTCCTTCGTCTCGATTCAGAGCCGCCCCTGCATTCTTACGTCTATCTACAAAATAAGATAAATCAGATTGCACCATCGAATCGGTCAGAGATTGGCGTTGGGCAAGGCTAGAGTCTCCCTTGCCAGAGGTTCCCTGACCGAATGAGGTGGGGGTCGCCTGCTCCAAGAAGTCTCCGCCCTCAGGGTTGAAGTTGTGATCAAACTCATCCTTGTCGAGAGAGCCATACCACAGCCCTTCAACTAGACTGGCAACCTGTGGAATATGGGTGGGCAATAGCACGAGGTAAAACAGACCCCAGCCCCACTGACGCAGGTAAAACTTATGCAGCCCTGGCAGCAAGACCCCCGAAAACGCCAGGGCGATCGCCAATCGACGTTCTTTTTCTGAGGTCGTCAGGGTCGATATCAGCGATGTGAGGGTTTTCCGAGTACTGTTCAATCCTGTGAGCACCTGATCTTCATCTCCACAAGAACTTCATTTATGCGAACTAAGCCCATATTCGCTTCAAGCTATCAAAAGTCGTTCAACATCTGCCTATAGGTAATGGAGCAACGTCCATCAGAATACAGTTGTGGGGTGAGGCAATCTAAATGACTCATGTGACCGATAGCGGAATCAACTGCTTCAACATGATTTTAACCTCTATACATAGCGGCATAGCAGTCTTATCTGAATTGTGAAATAGAGGGTGAGGGGTGGGGCGAGCACTGCCCGCCCCACCCCTCACAAATCATTTAGGATCGCTATAGCATTTAGGATCGCTATAGATAGGTTGCCATTGTTTTGCCATTGTTACTAATGGATTGAATGGGCGATCGCGATCGCTCGTTTCAAAAAGATGAAACTTTAAGATGAAGTTTTGAATCATGCACTGCATGACATGCCGTGGCTTTCGCTCAACTCTCCAGATAAACAGCAAAACACGCAAGGGTCTGAGAATCAAAGAATGAGCGCTGCAACGCAGAATAGCGCTGATATTGGGCGATCGCTCAAAAGATAAACAAATATTTCGTGACTGAAGGATTTCCTGATACTCCTACTGATGGGGAGAAGAGACGAGTAACCGCAGAAATCTGTGGAGGCTATCCGCTCTTTTATCATGATGCGGTCAGTCGTGAGTTTTGAATCTACCGCTAGCTTTATCTAGAGTGTGCCTTGAAAAAGCATCATTGGTTTGACTTCGTCGAGTATTTCTCTCTCATTGGCCTGGGTGCTGGGTCAGTACTGTCAGTTGTTTCTCAACAAGCGCTACTGACCTCAGCTCCCCTCTCTTTTGCCCTGGTGGTTGGATTTGCCAACCGTCGGCGCGTTGAGCAGGCTCAAGAGCAAAAGCTAATTGACTCCCTTTCTATGCTCGATCAAAAACTGACCAAGAGCGTCAAGCTCATTGATCAGCAGGTGCAGACGTTGCCGACTCCAGAAATGATCGGAGACGTGCGCCAATCGATCTTGCGTCATGGTCGAGGAGAGATCAAGCGGTTGTCGGCACAGATTGGAGAAGTGCGGGCAGAGGTCGAAGAACGGCTACAGGTCTTTGACCAAGAAGCTCTGAATGCAACCCGTCAAGACATCAGTCAGCTGCGTCAGCAATACACAGAGGTTTACAACTCTCTCACGGAGATTTCTGCTGCACTCGAACATGCGGCAACGACCCATCGAGTCGAAGAAGTGGGTGAGGCGGTCGCCAGCCTCAATCAGCAATCTGAGCAGCTTCAGGCAACGCTACACACGCTAGATGATCACAACAAGCATTCTCTAGCCAGCTTGCAAGACCAGATGAACCAAATCAGTCGCCAGGTGAAGTCGCTGCCGCCTCCGGTTGATGCAGCTCCGCTGAAGCGTGATCTGAGTGAGCTGGTGCGCGTGGTGGCTGATTTAGTGCCCAAGCGTGATTTCAGCAATGTCGTGACCGATTTGCGCTCGATGCAAGAGTGGCAGCAAACACGGACTCAGTCTGATGAAGGGCTGCGGCAAGATCTGCAAACGGTGCGTCAGCGGCTACAGGCATTGCCAGATGTGCCCCAGTTGCGATCGCAGCTTGAAGAATCGTTTACTCACGAAATTCGCTCCATCAATCATCAATTGCGAACCCTCCACAACTCCCCCTCAATGCAGGCTCGCATTGAAGAAGTGTTGAAGGGAGAGTTGACAACGGTCTACCAGCAGATGTCTGCCCAGTTGAGCAGTAGCCCTTACGACCTCGTGTTTGATCTGTCTGCGAGTCATCCCTTTGGTGAAGAGTACAAGGCGATCGCAGGCAGTCGCCTCGTCTTAGAAGAAGCCCTAGAAAAAAGCCAGAATCGAGTGATTCTGATTTGGCCGTGGTCAAACTATACGACCCTCGATCATTCTTTACTGACTCAGATGGAGGGCTATCTGCGGCAGAAAAAGATGCTGGAAGTAGGCTGGTGTCATTTGAGCGATCGCCAGTCTGACCGATTTTTATCGAAGATTAACCGTCGCTGGGCCATCAATCCTCTTAGTGATGGTGAATTGCAGGGCACGCTCAAACGCCTGCTTGCGCTCAAGCGTCGCTACCCCGACTACTTCCGGTTCAAAATTTTGGGCATGGTCGAAAATTTCTTAATCTCAGACACCACGTTTGCGGTGCTGGGCATTCAAGATCGGCTCAAAACCCAAACCGTCTTGCAAGATGTCGATTTAAAGCTGCGCACCACAGATGAACAGGTGATTCAGCAGCTGACTCAGCGGTTTGACCAAGAAAATCCGCCTGCTGAAGAAACAGAAGCCTACTGGAATCGCGCCATCACTCGATATGATTTGGGCGATAAGGCAGGAGCCATTCAAGACCTGAACTCGATTTTGGCCGTGGCTCCAGATGAGGCCGTCGTCTATAACCTGCGTGGCATTATTCGCTATGACCAGCAAGACATTACGGGAGCCATTGAAGACTTAAACCAGTCGATACGGCTCTGGCCTGACCAGAGTTCGGCCTATTGCAACCGGGGCTACATCCAAACTGAACATGGCGACCCAGCAGCGGCGATCGCCGACTTCGATGCAGCTCTTGATATTGCACCTGACTCAGCGATCGCCTATTTTTATCGAGGCATTGCTTACCAAAAGCTAGAACAGTTTGATGCGGCCCTGCGCGACTACTCCGCCGCCCTCGACCACACCCCCAATCAAGCCACAACCTATTTTGACCGGGGGCAACTCTATCGAGATCTGGGATGCTACACCGAGGCGATCGCCGATTTTGAGTCTGCGGTTCACCTCTTTACCGAAAAAGGGCAAGCCAAAAACGCTCAAACGATTTCCCAAGCTTTAATAGAGCTGAACAACCTGGCTGCAACCCAACCTTCAACGCCTCCGCCTCCCTTCCCTCCCATGCTGCATCCGGCTCCGGTTGTCGATGCGACCGAGGTTGAGTCACTGCCTCTAGATGAATCTGAAGAGTCGCAATACACCGAAGCGGCTGATGATAGCAATGTTGATGACGGAGCCTTCACTCTGCCAGATGAATCTGTTCCGGCAACAGAAGAGATCAGCGATTTAACTCTAGATGAGTCTGAAGAGTCGCAACATACCGAAGTGGCCGATGATAGCAATGTTGATGACGGAGCCTTCACTCTGCCAACGGTAGATGAATCTATTCCGGCAACAGAAGAGATCAGCGATTCAAGAGAAATCAGTGATTTAACAGAGGTTGAACCAGATGCTGAGGATGAAGACAACCCCTTCGATTCGTTATTCTCAAGGGATGAAAATGATGATGTTGAAGACGGTGTTTTTGAACCATCTAATGTTGAATCCTTTGATCTAACCGATACAGATCAAGATGCAGACCGAGATGCAGATCACACCGATTCTTATGACTCCGAGGCAGAAAATCTGGATGATTCTTCAGCATTCTTTGAGGATGAGTCGCCTCTTGACGATGACAGTGCAAATCCAGAGCATCTAGAAACATTTCCAGAGACATTTACCGACTCTGAGATTCAACCCGGAGCTGAGGCAGACGATAGTGTAGGTGCTAGCGATTTCTTCTCTAGGGAGGAAGAGCAGGCAGAGATTGAGCCTGCTGGTTTTGAGACCTTTACCTCAGTCGATGATGATGTTGAGAATGCCGATCTGGCTGAGGCCAATCTGACTGAGGCCGATCTGGCTGAGGCCGATAGGAGGCAGGACGACTCTTTTGCAGCCTTTGATGGTGAATTTGAGAATGCCGATCTAGCTGATGCCGATCTGGCTGATGCCGATCTGGTTGATGCCAGTCTGGCTGATGCCGAGAGAGTTCAGGACGACTCTTTTGCAGCCTTTGATGGTGAATTTGAAGATGCCGATCTGGCTAATGCAGGAGAGTTTTTTGAGGATGAGTCGCTTCGTGAGGATGGCGAGGCAACCCCAGAAAATACATTCCTAGAGACGGTAGCCGACGAAGAACCTGAAACGACCTTCGACTCTCTGACTCTTTTTTCTGAAGGTGTGTTGGAGGGCGATCGCCCCGATGACACTGCTGAGGAGGAACCCCGCGAAGAGGGTATTCCAGCACTAGATTGGGTTGATGAATTTACTGACGACGACTTAGACGACGAATTAGACAGTGATGTCACTCGTCGCCCTGATTCAGACGACGATGAAGCCGATGACCGTTGGGCTACTACAACTCAGCAACCCAACGATTTCGTCACGCCGGAAGAACCTGAGCAGCCCACCCGATCGGTCGTTTTTGATTTGGGTCAAAACGTGTCTAGCTTTGAAGACACAGCCATTTTCTCTCGGGATGACATAGAGCGCGATCGCGCCTCTTTTGATAACCGTGGGGAGGAGGATCGTGAGGAGGACGACCGTAGGGCCACCGATACTCTGCAACAAAATAATGTCGTCATATCGAGCGAGCCTGAACTGCCAGAGCAATCGATGGTCTTTGATTTAGGTCAAAATGTTTCAAGCTTTGAAGACACGGCCATTCTAGAGCGCTTTGACGTTGACACTCAGCCTTCATTCAACGAGGCCACATCTGAAGCCAGCTCTTCTGAAACTGAATCTTCTGAAGCCGGATCTAATGCTGTAGTCGAAGAAGGTGAATCAGATGCGACAGCCGACGACGTTCTGGCAAATACAGTAGAGGACGAGGTTCCAAATTGGTCTAACGATCCGACTGTCATCATGGAGCCAATGCCTGAGCCGTCATCTGAGTTTATGACCACGGATGACCTTCTCGGCATCTTTGAAGAACCTGACCAAGAAGAAGAATTCGGGGAGCCATTGACTGAGCAGCCGGAAGCATGGGGAGATGACTCTGCACTCGACGATGATTTGCTGGGCGTCCTTCATGAGGAAGAGTCCACGGAAGAAACAGCAGAAGAATTCGGGGAGCCATTGACTGAGCAACCAGGAGCATGGGGAGATGACTCTGCATCCGATGATGATTTGCTAGGCGTCTTCCGTGAGGAAGAGTCTACAGAAGAAACAGCAGAAGAATTCGGGGAGCCATTGCCGGAGCAACCTGAAGCATGGGGGATGGACGCTCCAACCGATGATGATTTTCTAGGCGTCTTTCGTGAGGAAGAGTCAACGGAAGATCCTACAGAAGATCCTGTTTTGCTCTCTCCGGTTGAAGAGCCCGTCGATGCCAATGAGGTCGATACTAGCGAGATCGATCAATCTTCTACGATCGCACCTGCGCCTCAAGTCAGACTGGAGCAACCCTCAAGCGTCGATGATATTGACAATGGCGATACCATCGACAGCATATTTTGGCCGGATGAAGATGATGTTCTTGCCCCAGAGTTGCAAAGTCAAGCTGAGGCGATCGGTGAGGAGTTCGAGGCTTCAGACCCTGGGCAAAGTGAGGAGCCTGATATTGAGGCATCCGATGACGATCTGTTTGCTCCATTTGATGGGGTTGATGACGCAGAAGGATTGGATGAGCCTAGAGATGAATTGGCGGCGATCGCCCTCGATTCAGCCACGCTGGATGACCTTGGCCCTGCATTAGAAGAAAGCACATCTCAGAATGAGTCTCAAAATGCAGAAGATTCTGCAATGGAAAATGAGGTAAATGCAAACCCAGAAGAAGGGGAAGACTTCACCTTTGCAGCCTGGTTTTCAGACGAAGAAGAACCATCAGAATCATCGGTTGAGCCGACGTTAGAGCAGGAAGAACCATCTCTTGACGACGCCTTTGGTGCAGCGTCTCATGCCGATGATCTCGCTGATGAGTCGGCAACAGAAGAGCCTGAATCTGAAGAGCCTGAATCTGAAGAGACTGAGTCTGAAGAGACTGAGTCTGAAGAGACTGAAGCTGAAGAGCCTGAAGCTGACGATATTAACAGTTGGTTTACAGCCTTTGAAGATGACGCCCCTGTTTCTCTGATTAATGATTTTGGCAATACCGATTCTTTGCCTCCCGAGTCCTCCAGTGTCTCATCGACGGATTCAGTGTCAGCCGCTTCATTAACCCCCGACTTGCTCAGTCGTGAGTTTGATGTGTCTCAGCCCTCTGCCGCTGAATCTGCCGCTGAATCTACTGCTGAATCTAGTGCTGAATCTGGCGATGCGGGGCGTCGTAGCACCAATTCAGCCGATCAGGGTTCTCAAAATCTACCCGCTCGGGGAGAAGAGTCGGCGGTGGCCCGTCGTCGTCGTCGAGAAACAGATACTCAGCAAATTGGGACTCAAACGCTGTCAGACTTTATGACTGTGATTCGCTCTGATGCAGACGGCCAAGCAGGAGAAGGTTGGGCGATCGCCCCCCGCTCTGAGCCTCAATCGACACCCACCAGAGCGAATCGAGGCTTGCCCAATGAGCCCGAGACAGTCCGCACCGGATATGCGCTTTCCAATCATTCGGGAGCAGCCTCTAGCCAAGGTGAGCCAGAATCTCCTCAAATGCTAGATGATTTATTTTTAGACTTTCCCGAACGTGATGAGGTGAACTAAGGCAATTTTTTGCAGAGAATGTACAACATGCGTGCCTATTGCCTGTGAAGCGAGCGAGACGTTCGCACTGCGTCGGGTGGTGGAATATTGCTCAAACATCACCTCAGCAGATCGAGCCATGATTCAGTCAATGCTTCGCGAGGCAAGGCATTGACTCATAATACTTTGACCGTAAATCGGGATGGATGAGGCAGTTTTGCATTGCGCTCCAGCTCGGGCATAGTGAAGCATGACGACGACTCTGGCAGGGCACTATGCGAATCTTAATGATTTCCTCGACCTTTCCCTATCCGCCGAGTCGAGGGGGAACAGAAATTCGTACGTTTAACCTATTGCAGCATCTCCAGATAAGGCATCAAGTTACCGTCGTAACGCAGCGACACCCAAGCGTCAGCGAAGAAGATGTGCAGGCCCTTGGCGATCGCATCCATGATTTACAGCTATTTGACCTGGCTCCCGATCCCTCCCAGGCAGGGATTGCCGCTCTCGTTGGTAAAGTGCAGCGGTTTCTAACATCACTGATATCTGGCACCCCCCCCAATGTCTTACACCGCTATTCGCCAGAGATGCAGCAGTGGATCGATCGGCAGGTTGAGGCCAATGGGTTTGATGTCATCACCTGCGAACATAGCGTCAATGCGGTGTACATTCGGCCAGCCTATCGGCAGACCGTGCGAACGGTGCTCAATGCTCACAGTCTGATTTATAACTGGGTGCTGAACCATTTGGAGATGGACGCGTCTGATAATGTGCTGCGCGATCGCCTTTACCTATCGACCATCAAGCGTTACGAAAAGCGCTATGCCAAGCAGTTTTCCACTGTCGTCGTCACCACGTCTGACGATCAGGCTGCGCTCACGCAAATTTGCCCTGACGCAGCCAGCACCATCGTCCCCAATGGTGTCGATCTCGCCCTCTTTCCCCCCCGCACCAAAGACCCTGGTGGATGCAATCTCGTTTTTGTCGGCGCAATGGATAGCTCCCACAACATCGATGCGGTGCGCTTTTTTGTCCGCGAGGTGATGCCTGCATTACAGGCCGACTATCCTCAAACGACCTTGACCATCGTTGGCGCACGACCCGCTGCTGAAGTGCTAGAACTTGCGCAACACTTCGGCATTCACGTTATAGGAAAGGTGGACTCAACGGCTCCCTATTTACATGAGGCGGTGGCCTGCGTCGTGCCGCTGCGAGCCGGATTTGGGATCAAAAATAAGACCCTAGAAGCCATGGCGGCTGGAGTTCCGGTGGTGGGGAGCGATCGCGGTCTCGAAGGGCTCAGCGTTGACGACCCTGACCAGCCCCTCCGCGCCTTGCGGGCAAACCAGCCGCAGGAGTATGTGACAGCCATTCGCCAACTGTTTGAGTCTCCAGAGCTGAGGGCGCAACTGTCAGCAGAAGGGCGATCGCTTATCGAAGCAACCTATACCTGGAATCAGGCAGGATGCGCCTACGAGAAGGCGTTATCGGCTTCGGCATAGACCATGCAGGGTCACCCCCCTAGATTGCTTTAGCCTCTTGTCATAAATCGACTTGTATGGGCTGAGGGAAGACATCTCAGGTTTGATTCGGATATCCTAGAGCGGGAGGACGACAGCCTCCCGCTTTCTATTTATGCCGGAATGCAATAAATACTCTGCATCTGGCAGGCTTTGGCGTGCATGACTAACCCAAAACACAACAAGAAGAAAAAACCGATTGGCCAGATGCTGATTGGGTTCTCCGGATTGCTTGCTCTCATCGCCTTAACAGGAGTCGGCATCTATTGGAAAACGCTCCATTCTTCGGCTGACCCCGTTCTGGTTCGATTCATCGAAGCAGAACGCGACACCCTTGAAATCACGCTGAACGAGGGAGGCATTGTCAAACTGGGCAATCAACAGACTCTAAAGTCTCCGTCAGAAGGGGCTGTAGAAGAGGTGTTGGTGCGACCTGGCGATCGCGTCACCGCCGGACAGGTGCTGATGACCCTCCGCAATCCCACGCGCCAGACTGCTCTGGCGATGCAGCAAGTCAAAATTCAGCAGCAGCAGGCTTTGATTAGGCGCGGGCGACAGCGGGTTGAAGAAACCAAAAATCAGCTCGCGGCAGATGTCGAAGAACTGGAAAATCTAGAACAGTTGGCGGCAGATGGGGCGATCGCACGTTCAGAAGTAAACACACAGGCTGATGCCGTCCGTCAGGGGCGAGTTGCGATGCGTGATGCTGAAGCCGAAAGCACCAGTGCTCAACTCACCCTGCAAGAACTCCAGCTCGAACGTCAACGCATTGAAGGAGAGCTTGACGATACGCTCATCACCGCACCGATTAGCGGCACGATTCTCGATGTGCCAGTCAAAGCGGGCGATGGAGTCGAAATTCGGACAGATTTGTTAACGCTGGGAGACTCGACCCAGGAAGTGATTGAGCTTGAGCTATCAACCCTCAATGCCAAAGGAGTGCAGCTCAATCAACAGGCACGCATCAGCGTCATTGGCCCAGACCCACAGATTTACCAGGGTAGAGTGGTGGCGCTCTATCCTCAGGCGATCGTTTCCAACGATGCCAGTGGCGGGGGCAACGGTTCAGATGCGGGTCAGCCCAGAGTGCCAACCTTAATTCGGCTCGATCGCCCGACCCAGAGCCTGATTCCGGGGAGTCAGGTCAATGTAGAAATTATTCTAGAACAGCGCCAAAACATCATCGTCATTGACGTTGAAGCCCTTCAAAATCAGCCATCTCAGTCTTTTGTATGGAGAGTCGATGACACGGGTGACGCCTACCAGCAGCCCGTCAAAACAGGCTTAGAAGCCCTCACCCAGGTTGAAATTGTAGACGGACTCAGTGCGGGCGATCGCATCATTGTGCCTCCTCTCGATATGCCGTTAGAAGAAGGAGACGCCGTCATCTTAGATGAGACTAATACACCAAATACGTCAGAAGAATAACGCTGCACAAGTGAGAATGTTATGAGCCTAAAACCTTTTGACCTATTGAGTCTCACCTGGCGGGCTCTCTATACCAATCCCCTTCGATCAACCCTGACAACGTTGGGCGTCTTTATGGGCGTCACGGCGGTGACTGCGACGCTTCAGGTGGGCAGCATTAGCCGAGCCATCATTGCCCAACAGCTTGCAGAACGAGAAGCGCCACAAGTCAGCCTCTTTCCCCAGCGCGGCCCAGACCCACACCAGCGAGTTCGACTCACCCAAGCAGAACTCGACTTTTTGCAAGAGCGCCTGGTTGGCCTAGAATCCATGAGCGCCATCTCGTGGGTCAACTCCGATGCAGCTATCTTTCAAGATCAAGAAGCCTACCCGACGATGTTTGCCGTGACACAACAGTATCTGCACACGACGGGACGAGTTCTGAGTCAAGGGCGGTTTTTTTCGTCCACTGATTACGACAACTTTCGTCCTGTTGTCGTGATTGACCAGCAATTGGCATCGCAGCTTTTTGAGGCACAATCTCCCATTGGTCGTCGTATTTATATCAAACAACAACCGTTTGTCGTGGTGGGAGTCTTAACAGCGGAGCCGAGTGAAGATGGCCCCACCGATGGGCAATTGTTGCTGACCACAGCCATGGCTCAAGCCCTATGGGGGCAACAGCAGCTAGGAATGTTTAGTCTGCGCCCTCAAACTCTAGAGCAGCTTGAAGAATTAGGGACTCAATCTGAGCAGTTGCTGACCCAGCGCTTTCCGGGGCAAAAGTTTTGGGTCTGGAACAATGTCGAAGATATCTTAGAGCAGCAGGCGACGCTGAGACTCGCATCGCGGGCTTTGACTGCCGTGGGGGCGATTTCGTTGCTGGTTGGCGGTGTCGGCATTGCCA